>CAVVNE010000029.1:0-3731 GCA_963749245.1 Bryobacterales bacterium | reverse complement strand
CACGCATTCGCACGGAAGGTATGCCCGCACCGTTCGCACCCTGCGCCCTGCGTGAAGACTCCAATTTCAAATGTGGGACGCGCTGGTGGCTCTTGTTTCCCACGACGAAAAGCCTGCTGGAAGCAGGCTGCCGGCTGAATAGCCCGCCCCACACGGAGTTCAACGCCGGGGGCCGCGATCCCGGCCGCCGCTGCCGTGTCTCGGTCCACCCCTGTCCCGGCGATCCCGGAATCCCCTCGACCCTCCGTCATCTTCCGGCCTCGGCCTCGGCGGACGAATCGGCTCCGGCAGAACTTTCAAATCCGCGGGCACGATCACTACCTGACGAATCGGACCCTCGCCGACGCTCTCGCTGCGTACATCGGTTTCGCCGCGCAGGGCCAGGTGCAGGATGCGCCGCTCCCGGCTGTTCATCGGGCTGAAATGAAACGGCGCGTGCGATTTCTTCACCCTCTCGGCCGCGGCCAGCGCGCTCATCCGCAGTTCCTCGATGCGCAGAATCCGCCGGTCGTTGGCGTCGAAACAGATCCGCGAATGCTCCTCGCCGGCCATCCCGAGTGCTTCCATGGTCAGGTGTTCCAACGCGAGCAGCAGCTCCGTCTTATTCTCCAGCAGCAGGTCGACATCGGGCCCGGTGAACCGGATCATCAGGTCGGGATTCTCGAAATCCGGGTGCGGCGTTTCTCCCTCCGCTACCGTGAAATCGAGCTTGAAGCCGGCCAGCCCGAAAACGTGCTTCAGAAACTTCTCAATGCGTGGGCCTTCTTCGGCGACGGTGAACTTCTTATGGGGCAACGTTGGAGTTCCTATTTCTTTTTCTTCGGGACCGGCTTTACATTCACAACCTTGGAAGGCAGCGGTTTAGGCGTGCCCCGATTCAAAAACCACTGCTGAGCGATGCCCACCACGTTTCCGGTCAACCAGTATATTACCAGCCCGGAGGACGCAAAGTAGAACATGTACCCCAGCACCAGAGGCATGATCATCATCATCTTCTGCTGCGTCGGGTCGACGCCCGGGCTCGGAGTCATCCTCTGCGTCAGGAACTGGGTCGCGATCAGGATCAGCGGCAGTACGTGAATCGCCAGCGATTCCTGCTGCGAAAGATCGGTCACCCACAGCCAGTGCGCGCCGCGCAACTGAATCGCCACGCGCAGCACCGCGTAAAATGCGAAGAAGAACGGCAGTTGCAGCAGCATCGGCAGACAGCCTCCCGCCGGATTGACGCCGTTCTCCTTATACAACGCCATGATCTCCGCGTTTTGCTCGGCCTTCTTCGGATCGTTGAGCGAAAGGCCCTTGTATTTATCGTTGATGGCCTTGATCTGCGGCTGAATGGCCTGCATCTTCTTCGACGACTTCATGCTGGTGATCTTCAACGGAAACAGCACCGTGTTGATGGCCACGGTCAACAGGATGATCGCCCAGCCGTAATTCCCGCCAACTTTCCCCGCCGTCCACTTCAGCGCCTCAAACAGAGGCTTGGCGATGATCCCGAACGTCCCCCAGTCCAACAGTTGCTCCAGCTTCGGGTTCACGCGCTTCAGGATTTCCATATCCTTCGGGCCGACGAACAGCTCGAAGGAGTTGAATCCTCCTTCCTCGCCCACCGCCGCTCCCACGCGCGCCACGTCTTTCCCGTCCTGGGCCGGGATGTTGTCGGAGAACGTGGTCAACACCGTCGACGAAGATCCGGTGGGCAGAAACACGCAGGCGAAGTAGCTGTCTTCAATCCCGGCGAAAGTGTACTGTCCGCTGGCGTTCACCGGACCGTTCTTAGCTTCCTTCGCGTCCTTTTTCTGAAGCTCATTGTTGAACACGCCGTAGGACCGGGGCGCATTCGGGTCGTATAACAGCGCGTGCTGTAAGGATGCCGGATTGTTGACCCACTCGTCGCCGAATCCGCCGCGCCATTCCAATTCGTGCGGCAACAGCAAGCCGTTCTCGGAAACCTGAGAGGTCACGCGCGCCAGATAGCTGTCTTTGGCGAACTGGAAGGTTTTCTTGACGTCCATGCGTCCGTCGGAAAACTCGAACGTCAGGTCGTCGCCCGTGCGATCCACCTTGAACAGCGAATTGTTCGGATCGGCGACGGGCTTCTGGCTCTTGAATTCGATGGCGAACGGCGCGGGAGCCTTGCCGAGCGCGGGCTTGTTCACCAGTTCCAGAAGCTGCCCGCTGTAATCCTTGTAATTCTTGAGGACCCAGCTTGTGACCACCGCGCCCTTGTTCGAAAAAACGATGTGATAGAGAGCCGTGTCGACGACCACGTCCTCCTGTTTGTCGCCATGAATCTGCCCCGGCATCTCCGCCGCCGCGGGCAACGAGGGAGGCGGGGGTACATCGGCCGCCGGTGGAGGCGTCGCCGCTTCGTTTACCTCCGTGGTCTTTGAAACCGCGGCTTTGTTCGCGCCCGGCGCCGGCGCCGATGCCGGCTTATAGATGTAAGGCGTCAGGAACAATACCAACCCCATCAGCACGAATGCGATGAGGAGCCGCGCCTCCATCGAAAGTTCTTTTTTCATAGACTGAAACAGGTCCTCGCTCAAGTCCCCGCCCTCACGGGACGGGGTTATAACCCCTGGCGTGCTGACCGCTCCCGGTGGTCGCGGCTCTTCTTATCGGACCGGATCCAGACCTCCTTCATGAAATGGATGGCAGCGGACAATGCGCTTCAGGCCCTTGCCGATCCCGCGCCACGCGCCATATTTTTCCACCGCTTGCATCATGTAAACCGAACAGGTCGGCTCGAACCGGCAGGCCGACGGCAGCACCGGCGAAACCCACTGCTTGTAGATACGCAAAACTCCAATGACTAGTGCTCGCATTTTTCGATCACCTTGACGAGCGCCCGTTCGAGATCCGGGAACGGCGCCAGAATCGCCGCCTTACGGGGGTTGAAAACGATGTCCCAGTCGATCTGCGTCCACTCCGAGCGGTGCAGACGGAACGCCTCCCGGAACCGCCGTTTAATGCGGTTGCGGACCACCGCTCCGCCCAGCGCCTTGGGCACCGTGAGCCCGATCCGCACCCCGGCCTGGTCCCTTTCACGCCGCGCCATGCAAAACGCGGCGAACAAAGGACCGGATACGCGGGTGCCGTGATCATAAACCGTTCGGAAGTCGGCGGAGCGCAGTATGCGCGACGACCGGGGGAAAGTTTTAATGGGAGTTCCGGACAGCTCTTTCGTCGCTCACCGTCAACTTGTGGCGGCCCTTGGCGCGGCGCCGCGACAACACGGCGCGGCCGTTTTTCGTTTCCATCCGGGACCGGAATCCGTGAGTCTTCGCGCGCTTGCGATTATTGGGCTGAAATGTACGTTTCGGCATGGTCTTTCTTCAATGGCGCGAGAGGCGCACCTATAGGTCAAATTTTGAGACGCCTTTAGTATAGCAGAGCCGCCACGCGTCGGAGGTTGTGGAAAAACTCGTGTCGATCGCTCCCTATGGTCGCGGCTCGGAATCGGCTGTACACGAAATCAACGGTGTTTCCGAGTTTTTCTGCAACCTGACACGTTTACTGCTCCAGCTTCCCCTTCACCACCATGTCCTTCACCCGAAACTCCACCATCCGGTAGGGCGGCGACACCCCCGGCAGATACAAATCGAACTCGATCGACTTGTCGCTCTCCGTCGCCTGCCTGGGAAACGCCATCCTTAAATAGACATTGTTCGCGGTCGGCGGGAAATGCCCCGTCATCTTGTACTTCCTGCGCCCCACCCGCATAATCG
>CAVVNE010000028.1:0-58529 GCA_963749245.1 Bryobacterales bacterium | reverse complement strand
CGCGAAATCGCCACCGGCATCCGCCCCAGTAGCCGTTCGTAAATCACCTGCGATTGCGCCAGGTAGGCTAGCTCCGCCGGACCGCCCACGTAGGCGCAGGTGGGCAGCAGATAATCCTGCATCACCGGCCGCAGCAGCGCGTTCGGAGAAACCTCCGCGGCGCGATCGTGGAGAGTGGAAAACTCCGATTCCTTCATCCGTAGCGGCACTCGCTCGCCATTTTCGAGTAGAAAAAACAGCGACGTCTTGTCTTCCAGATGAACCTGCGCGTGATAGCCCGCCGCTTCCAGTTCCTTCGTTCTGGCGAGCAGACGCGCTTTCAGATCGCCGGCCGAATCCAGCGCATCGGCGATCAGCGGCGCGCCGATTTTGCGGATTTCCGGATCCAGAGGATCAAGAAAAATCAGTCCCAGCGGCGCCAGTAACTTTCTGAGCAGGGCGCGAAATCCCGCGCCCATGGTCACGCCCGCCGGATACGCATCGCCGACCATCGCCAGCACTTCGTCGGCGTGCGGAAATCCGTTCAGCGCCCGCCGCAGTTCATCGAGCGGCGCCTTTTCGATGACAATTCCGCCCACCGGCCGCGGCTTGCCGTTCGCTTTGACCTGCGCCTTCAGTCCGACTGGCTGGCGCGACGCATCGAACACCCAGGCGTGATCGACCTCCTCAAGATCGTGATCCTCGGTCGCCAGCCAGAACACGGGAACCGCGGGTGTACCCCGATCCGTAAGCTCTTTGGCCAGCCGCGCCGCCGTTACAGCTTTGTAAATCGTGTACGCCGGACCCGAAAACAGCCCCACCTGCTGGCCGGTGACGACCGCCACGGTTCCGGGCTGCGCCAGCCTGTCGATCGTGGCGCACGGTCCATTCTGCTCAGCCAGCGCCCGAACTACCGCGGCGCGCCGGTCATCCGGATAACCGATTTCCCGCGCCGAGGCTTCAAAAGAATCGAAATTGTGCGGATCGTGACGGTAAAAACGCGCGACCTTGTCAAAATGGTAGGAAAAATCGAGAAACAGCCTCGAGGCGCCCGGCAGGTCGGTATGTCGGATACAAGCTGGTTCCATGGTTTAAGGACGCTCAGACCGTCCAAGCGTAACAGATGAAACTACCAGGAAAAAAGTCGCGAGAAATTCACGATCGGGAACACGTTATCTTATAGGTTCAGGCCCTTCATGGACGATCAGGAATTTCAAACATGCGCCGGCGAGGCGCTGCACGACCTTTATAAACGCCTCAACGCCGCTTCCGACGGCGGCGAATTCGAGGCCGATTTCAATGCCGGAGCCCTGGCCATCGAATTCGAGGAACCGCCCTCCAAATTCGTGGTCAGCCCGAACGCGCCCGTCCGCCAGATCTGGGTGTCGGCGCATTCGAAAAGCTTCAAGCTCGATTGGGACGCCGCGCGCCAGGAATTCGTGCTGGCCGGAACCGGCGAATCGCTGGCCGATATGGTGGCCGGCGCGATCAGCCAGCAGCTCGGTCAAACGGTAAAGTTGTAGCCGATGCCCGGGGTGTATCTTTCTTATCCGTTTTGCGCGCAGAAATGCACCTATTGCAATTTCGCGTCAGGCGTGTTTCCGCGCGAGCTGGAATCGCGTTACATCGATACGCTGCTAGTAGAGCTAAAAAAAATAGAGTGGCCGTGGACGCCGGAAACCGTTTACCTGGGCGGGGGCACGCCCAGCCAGATGGATGCGGACGCGTTGACGAGACTGCTCGCCGCAATTCCCGGCCGGGAATGGCTGGAGGCGACCATGGAAGCCGCGCCCGGCTCTATCTCGCGCGAAAAAGCGGACGCCTGGCGACGCGCCGGGATCAACCGCGTCAGCCTCGGCGTGCAGTCTTTCGTTGGCAAGGAGCTGTCGCGCACCGGCCGCAAGCACACGGCGCAAACGATCGTCGACGATGTCGCCATGCTGCGCGACGCCGGCATCGCGAACATCAATCTCGACCTGATCGCCGGGCTGCCGTTTCAAACCCGCGAGAGCTGGAATGAATCCCTTTCCTGGATTGAACGCCTCGGCGCGCCGCACGTCTCGGTTTACATGCTGGAAGTCGACGACGATAGCAATCTGGGCCGCGAGCTTCTCGTGCTCGGATCGCGCTACGGCGCGGGCGCAGTCCCTTGCGAAGACGACATTGCGGAGTTCTACGAAACCGCCGTCGAGCGCCTTCGCAGCGTCGGCATCCAGCGCTACGAAATTTCAAATTTCGCGAGGCCGGGCTTCGAGTCGCGCCACAACCTGAAATACTGGCGTCGCGAGCCCTACCTCGGCTTCGGCGCCGACGCCCATTCCTTCGATGGCGAATCCAGATGGCAGAACCCAGAAACAGCCGCGGATTATGTGGCGCAGGGCCATGCCTTGCGAACAAAAACACGAGCCGATGCGATGGCCGAGCGCTTCTTCCTGGGGCTGCGCCTCACAGAAGGCGTAGAGGAACCTTGGGGGCCCTTTTCAGAGAACATTCGGCAATTCATCCAAGACGGCCTGCTCGAACAATCCGGCGCGCGGGTCCGCCTGACGCCCCGGGGCGTCATGGTGTCCAATGAAGTTTTCCAGCAGTTTATAGGAGTTCCAGTTTGATCGATCTACGCAGCGATACAGTGACACAAGCCCACCGAAGCGATGCGCCGCGCCATGGCCTCGGCCGAGGTCGGCGACGATGTTTACGGCGAGGACCCTACCGTCAACGCCCTCGAAAAACGTGCGGCCGAAATTCTGGGCAAGGAAGCAGCGCTCTTCGTCCCCACCGGCACGATGGGCAATACCATCGCCGTGAAGCTCCACACCGACCCCGGCAATGAAATCATTTGCGACGACCGCGCGCACATCCTCGATTGGGAACTGGCGATGACGGCCTGGTTCTCCGGTTGCCTCGTCCGCGCGATCCAGACCCTGAACGGCATCATGACCTGGGCGCAGATCGAAGCTCATATCAAGCCCGGCAACGGATTCTACGCGCCCACTGCGCTCGTCACCATCGAACACACGCACAACATGCACGGCGGCACGCTCTACGAACTCGCGTCCATCGACGAAATCTGTGACCGCGCGCATGAGCGAGGCCTGAAGATCCACATCGACGGTGCGCGCATTTTCAATGCGTCGGTCGCCTCCGGCCACTCCGTCGCGCGAATCGCGCAAAAGGCCAACACGGTGATGTTCTGCCTCTCGAAAGGCCTCGGCGCGCCGGTCGGCTCGATGCTCGTTGGCAACGCGGCCGCCATCGCGAAAGGGCGCGGCCTTCGTAAACGCCTGGGCGGAGGCATGAGGCAAGCCGGCATGCTGGCCGCCGCGGGCCTCATCGCGCTCGAAGAAATGCCTAAGCGGCTGCACGAGGATCACGCGAACGCCCGCTTTATCGCGGAAGGACTAGCGAAGATCCCGGGCCTGGCCGTCGATCCCGAAAAGGTCCGTACGAATATAGTCGTGTTCGACGTTGCCGGCACCGGCCTTGCCTTCGCGGAACTCAGCTCGCTGCTCAAAGCGCGCGGCGTGATGATCTCCACTGCCGGCGGCACGCGCGCCCGCGCCGTGACACACTTGGATGTATCGCGCAAGGATTGCGAAACGGCTTTGCAGGTTATGGAAGAGGTTTTGGCGGTATGCGCCCCGAAAATTATCTGACGCCCGGCGGAATTTCCGTCGCGCGCACTATCTCGAAAGTTTCTTACGCGCGGGGTCTCAGCGGATTGCTGCGCAAGCTCGACACCCAGCGCGGAATCTATCTTTCCTCCGGCTACGAATATCCGGAGCGCTATTCGCGCTGGGACATCGCCGCCGTCGCGCCTCCTCTTGAAATCGTAGCCGCCGGCCGGGAGATCGTCTTCCGCCCCCTCAACGACCGAGGTAAGACGCTGAACCGTATTCTGGAGCCTCTGCTCGCCCCGCATCCTCATTGGGATAAATTTTCGTTCGAAGACGGCGCGCTGCATGGAACGCTAAAACCCCTGCCTGCCCTGTTTTCCGAAGAGGAGCGCAGCAAGCAGCCATCGGCATTCTCGGTTCTACGCGCCCTGCTCGACGAATTCCGCCATCCCATCGCCTCGCGCCTCGCGCTCGCTGGAGCCTTCGGCTACGATTTACTCTTCCAGTTCGATCCTATTGAGCTAAAGCTTCCGCGCCACGATGTGAAGGACCTGCGCCTCTTCTTCTGTGACGACATCTATTTCATGGATCGCAAAAAAGAGCAGATCGAACGCTTCCAGTACGATTTTTCGCGCGGTGACATCACTACGCACGGCGTCGCCCGCACTGCCGGACGGGTGCCTCGGCCGAAGCGTATCAAGGAAGCTCCGATTACCGCCGACCACACGCCCGCCGAATACATGGCCGGCGTCGAAAAGGTCCGCGAGGGCATGCGCCGGGGCGATTTCTACGAAGTCGTCCTGCGGCAGACTTTCCGCGTCCCCTATTCCGGCGCGGCGTCGAACCTGTTCGAAAAAATTCAGCAGGCGAGCCCCAGCCCCTATCAGTTCCTGCTCCAGTTCGGCGACGAGCAGCTCATTGGAGCATCGCCGGAGATGTTTGTGCGCGTCGAAGGACGGCGCGTCGAAACCTGTCCCATCGCCGGCACTGCGCGCCGCACGGGCGACCCTTTGCGCGACGCCGAAAATATTCGCGAGCTGCTCAACTCCACCAAGGAAGAGTCGGAGCTGACGATGTGCTCGGACGTCGACCGCAACGATAAATCACGCGTCTGCGAGCCTGGTTCCGTGCGCGTCATCGGCCGCCGACTGATCGAATCCTACGCCGGCCTGTTTCACACCGTCGACCACGTCGAAGGCACCCTCGCCGAAGGCTTCGATTCGCTCGACGCGTTCCTGACCCATATGTGGGCCGTCACCATCATCGGCGCGCCGAAGAAGTGGGCCGCGCAGGCCATCGAAAATCTGGAAAAAGACGCCCGCGGCTGGTACGGAGGCGCCGTGGGCATGATCTCGCTCGATGGGGATATCAACACGGGCATCACCATCCGCACCATCCATCTGCGCGACGGCATCGCGAAGTACGGTGCCGGCGCGACGCTGCTCTACGATTCCGTCCCCGCCGCCGAGGAAGCGGAAACGCGTCTCAAAGCGACTGGATTTTTCCGCGCCCTCAACGCTGCGCCGCCCGTGCCGGCTCCATACGAAGCGGATTCTAGTGAAATGGACGTCCGCCTCCTGCTGATCGATAACGAGGACTGTTTCATCCACACGCTCGCCAACTACGCGCGCCAGACCGGCGCCGAAGTCATGACCTATCGCGCCGGCTTCCCTCTCGAACTGATCGAAAAAGTCGCGCCTTCCCTGATTCTTGTCTCGCCTGGTCCAGGCCGCCCCGAGGATTTTGGCGTCCCTGCGCTGATCCGCCACGCCGCCAAGCTCGAAATTCCGGTCTTCGGCGTTTGCCTCGGGTTGCAGGGAATGGTGGAAGCGTTCGGCGGCGAACTCGGTGTCCTCGGCTATCCCATGCACGGAAAATCTTCGCTGATCCGCCACCGCAACATCGGAATCTTCGAGGGACTGCCTGAGGAATTTCGCGTCGGCCGCTATCACTCTTTATACGCGCTCCCGGAAAAGCTCCCCGCATGTCTCGAAATCACGGCCCAAAGCGAGGACGGCATCATCATGGGGGTCCGTCATCGCGAACTGCCGATGGAAGCGGTGCAATTTCATCCTGAATCGATCCTTACGCTGGACGGAAACTGCGGCCTTCGCCTGATGGAAAACGTCATTCAGCGGTTGGGACACGCGCGGGTCGTCAGCCGTGCTCACTAAATGGTCGCCCTTCGTCCTGTCGTTCGCCGCCGACTGCGTATTCTTCATCAACCTGTGCTCGTGGATTTTCAAATGCGGATGCCGTTCGCTATGGGCCGGAGCCGACATGGCGTGCAACATTCATCTGGCGCACGCGAAGCACTGCCCGTTCTGCGCCCACGGCTGGCATGGACAAGCGCTGGTGATGATCGCCATCGTCGCGCCGCAGTTTTTTCTTTCGGTAAGGATCGCCTGGAGCTGGCCACTCCGCTTGCTGGCGGCGCTCGCGATGTTTCCCATCGTCGAAGGACTGGCCGCGTTGGTACTAGGATGGTCCGACGGGTACTGGAGCCACTAGCGCTTGCTGATCTGTCGCCTTATCGGCCATACTGGATCCTATGGGACTTCAACCCTCCGACGTACTATTCATCGCCATCGTTGTCTGGCTCGCCATCGAAATCATCAATGGTGGTGGGGGCGGACGCCGGAGCCGTCTCCCCCTCCGCGCGCGCTAACTCCCGAAGAGCCGCCTTGGAAAGCGGCTGCCGGCTGATAGCCCTCCCCACAAAATCGGCCCTTGCACCCTGGAGGGCATTTGCCTGACGTAATCGTCGCCGGTGGTGGCTTGGCCGGGTTGGCGGCAACCGCGGCTCTGTCCTCCGCTGGCCACTCGGTAAAACTATTCGAAGCCCGCCCCTTCCTGGGCGGGCGCGCGACGTCCTACGAAATAGATTCAGAAACCATCGACAACTGCCAGCACCTCCTCCTCCGCTGCTGCGTCAATCTGATGGATTTCTACCGGCGCCTGGGGGTTGAGGACGATATCGCCTTCCACCGAGAAATCTTTTTCCTCGAACCAGGCGGCCGGATGAGTACCCTCCGCGCCGGCCTCCTGCCCACGCCGAATCATTTCGCCGAATCTTTCCTTCGACTGACGTTCTTGAACATCCGCGAAAAGCTGGCCGTCGCCAGGGCCATCCGCGCCATCAACCGCCAACGTTCCCGGGCCGACCTCGACCGCATCACCATGCAGCAGTGGCTGGTCGAACAGGGTCAGCCCCCCCGCGCCATCGAACGATTCTGGCGGCAGGTCCTGGTCAGCGCGATTAACGAGGAGCTGGACCGCATGGCTGCGTCGCACGGATTTCAGGTGTTCCGCCTAGGCTTCCTGGCCCAAAAAAGTTCCTATGAAATGGGCATTCCCACTGTGCCTTTGGGCGCTCTCTATGGCCTCGAGGCCTGGCAGCGGATCGGCAACGTCGATCTGTGCACGCGCGCGCCCGTAGAAAGAATCGTCATCGAAAACGGCTCCGTGCAATATGCCCTGGTTGGCGGCGAAAAACTTCGTGCCGACCACTACGTTTGCGCCCTGCCCTTCGAGCGCGTCCACGCGATTGTCCCCGATCTGCCTATTGATCTGACACCCTTCCAGCACTCGCCCATCACCGGTATTCATCTATGGTTCGACCGCCCCATCACCGCTCTACCCCACGCCACGCTGCTCGACCGTACTATCCAGTGGATGTTCAACAAGAGTGAAGGGCGTTATCTCCAGCTCGTCGTCAGCGCGTCGCGCAGCCTCGAAACGATGCCGCGGGCCGAGGTCATCACGCGGGCCGTTCGCGAGCTTGCCGAATTCTTTCCCATCGTCCGCGATGCCAAACTCGAAAAAGCGCACGTTGTCAAGGAGATTCGCGCGACATTTTCCGCCGTGCCGGGCCTCGAATCGAGGCGCCCGTTAAGCCGCACCGCCATCCCGAATCTGTACCTCGCCGGCGATTGGACCCGCTCCGGCTGGCCCGCCACCATGGAAGGAGCCGTCCGCAGCGGCTATCTGGCGGCCGAAGCCATTACGGGGGAGAAATTTGTCCTGCCGGATATCGCATAGCGATATCCGTTCAAGAGGAGATATCGCGTAAGATAGTTCGCATGGGGAAGTTTATCGTAACGGCCTTTCTTGCAACCGCCATTCCGTTGCTCGCCGACGATCTCACCAAGCTGGAGATCCACGTGACCAACAGGGCCGGCCACCCGATTGACAACGCCAGCGTGGTCGTCAAGTTCGTCGAAGGCCGCTCCAAGGTCAAGTTCGGCGTCAAGATCCGCAAGGAGTGGGACCTCAAGACCAGCCAAGAGGGCATCGTCAAGGTTCCTACCATTCCCAAGGGCGCAATTCTCATACAGGTCCGTGCCGACAATTACCAAACCTTCGGCCAGACTTTCAACGTTCAGGAAGACGAGAAACTGGTGGAGATCAAATTAAATCCTCCGCAAGCCCAATACTCGGCTCACGACAAAGATAAAGACAAATAACTACCCAACCACCGCGACGCACTCGATCTCAACTCGCACATCGCGCGGCAGCCTCGCTACTTCCACCGTCGCTCTCGCAGGCGGATTTTCAGGAAAATAGCGCGCGTACGCCTCGTTGATCGTCGCAAACTCGCTCAGATCCTTCACGAAAACCGTGGTCTTCACCACCTGCCCCAGCGACGATCCGCAGGCCTCTAATACAATTTTCAGATTCTCCAGCACGCGCACCGTTTGCGCCACGACGTCGCCTTGGATTAATTGGTTGGTCTCCGGGTCGATGGGAATCTGCCCGCTCACGAACGCCAGTCCGTTCGCCACCACCGCCTGCGAATAGGGTCCGATCGCCTTCGGCGCGCGGTCCGTCGAAATAATATTTTTCATGATGCTCCTAGTCTAAGCGTGCCCACCAGCGCTGCTACTTTGTCAATCTTCTCTTCTTCCAAAAACCGGCCCAGTTCCCGTGCGATCCGCACCGGCGCGGCCGGATCCCAGAAATTCGCCGTCCCGACCTCCACCGCCGACGCCCCCGCGATGAGAAACTCCGCCGCGTCCACTCCCGAGGCGATCCCGCCCAGCCCGACTACCGGAATCTTCACCGCTTGCGCCGCTTCGTAGACCATCCTAAGCGCCACCGGTTTAATCGCCGGGCCCGAAAGCCCTCCGAAACCAGCCCCCAGCCGCGGTCGCCTGGTTCGTGCGTCGATAGCCAGCGCGATGAACGTGTTGACCAGTGACACCGCGTCCGCGCCCGCATCGGCCGCCGCCTTTGCCAGCACGTCGATCCGCGCCACGTTCGGCGACAGCTTCACGACCAGGGGCCGCCGGCTCTGTTTGCGCACCGCTCCCACTACTTCGCCCAGCAGCGCCGGATCGCTCGAAAAGAAAATCCCTCCGTGCTTGGTGTTCGGACAGGATACGTTCAGCTCGTAGGCGGCCACCCCCTCGGCGTCGTCCAGCACCCTGACCACTTCCAGGTAATCCTCCACCGCGTAGCCGAAAACATTGGCGAAAATCGCCGTGCCCGCCGACCTCAGCGCCGGCAGTTTCTCCGCCACAAACGCCCGGACACCGATGTTCTGGAGCCCGATCGAGTTCATCATCCCAGCCTCGGTTTCGTAGAGGCGCGGCGGTGCGTTTCCGTCCATCGGCTCCCTGGACAGCCCCTTCACCACGATGCCGCCAACCGCCGATAGATCCGCCAGTTTGAGAAACTCCACTCCGTACCCGTAGGTGCCGGAAGCGGCCAAGACAGGAGTTTTCAGGGAAATGCCGCACAGCGTAGTGGCTAGCCGGGTGGACATTTTTCTCAACAGTTTAGCAGTTGCGAGGGTAGAACTATAGTTCGGCGGGCCGTACACGCGAAATAATGAGGTCCTAAGGTGTCTGTCTAATAGTAGCGGCGTCTAAGGACATATGAACATTAGGTGATGGAGGAAACCCGGCCCCGAAAGTTCCGTTCCCTGTCGTCGAGGTTCTCCGTATTCACGGCCGTTCTGTTGCTGTGGGTAGTGGGGGTCACGCTGTGGTGGGACTTACTTAAGCACACCTTCGACTGGACGAAGGGAGTGGTGCTGTGCGTCATCGTCGCGATGACCGCGTCCATGATCTCGCGTTTCACCATCCGTCTTCTGGCTCGCCCGCTGGCGCTGCTCGAAGCCGGTATCACCTCGGTGCGCAAAGGCAACCTGGTACCCATTCAGGTCAGCCGCACGGGCGACGAAATTGAGTTCCTCGGGGAGAGCTTCAATCGCATGATCGAGGCTCTCGCCGCCTCCCAGGAGGAAATCCGGCTGCACCAGGAACATCTTGAGGATCGCATCCGCCAGCGCACCGAGGAGCTGGAGCGAGCCATGCACGGCGCCCTCAACGCCAGCCAGGCCAAGAGCGAATTCCTGGCCAACATGTCGCATGAGCTGCGCACTCCCATGAATGGTCTGCTCGGCATGCTCGACCTCGCTCTAGACGGCGGAGCCATCGGCGCCGAGCAGCGCGACCAGCTCGAAACCGCCCAGCGCTGCGCCTATTCTTTGCTGGCGCTGCTGAACGATATTCTCGACCTCTCCAAAATCGAGGCCGGCAAAATGCTGCTCGAAAAAATCCCCTTCGAGCCGCGCGCCGTGGTCGAGGACTGCGTCAAGTCCCAGGCGCCCAAGGCCATGCAGAAAAGAATCGATCTCCGCTTTGAGGCCCTTTCCGGACCTCTGCCGGCCCTGCTGGGCGACCCCTTGCGCGTCCGCCAGATTGTCGCCAACCTGCTTTCGAACGCCATCAAGTTCACCGATCAGGGTTCGGTCCGCGTCCAACTCGACGTCTCGCCGCCGGTCGACGAGCGCGTCAATTTCGTGATTCAGGTCACGGACACCGGACCCGGTATTCCTCGCGACAAACTGGCGTCGATTTTCGAGAAATTTACGCAGGCCGACGGCAGCATCACCCGCAAATATGGCGGCACCGGCCTCGGCCTCGCTATCACCCGGCGGCTGGTGGAAATGCACGGCGGCGACGTCCGCGTCGACAGCCAGATCGGTCGAGGCAGCATGTTTTGCGTCACGCTGCCCCTCGAAATTGCACCGGCCGCCACGGGCGTTGCACCGGTGGCCGCCGACGCTCGTATCGAAGCCGCCCATGCCCATGCCTCCGCCCGCCTGCTGGTGGTCGAGGACAATTTGGTCAATCAGAAGGTCGTTTTGGCCATTCTCCGCAGAAAGGGATATCGCATCGACGTCGCCAACGACGGCCGCGAGGCTCTGGAAAGACTCGAAGCCACTCGCTACGACCTCGTTCTGATGGACGTCCAGATGCCCGTGCTCGACGGCCTCGAAGCCACCCGCCTCATCCGCCGCGAAGCCCGTTGGGATAGTCTGCCCATCATCGCCATGACCGCCCACGCCATGAACGGCGACCGCGAACGCTGCCTGCAAGCCGGCATGACCGGTTATATTTCCAAGCCCGTCCAGCCGGCGCATTTGATCGCCACTGTCGAGCGCCAACTCGCCGCCGCGGAGCGCACGCCGGCCCCTGCCTCCATAACGACCGCCACGCCTCTCGATCGTATCCTGACCGACCGCCTCATGCAGGGCGATTCCGTCATGATGAACGACATGCTGCGCCTGTTCATCCAGATTGCGCCGGAGCGTCTCGACCGTATCGAAACCGCCGCCGCCCGTGGCGATCTCGCCACCCTCGACCACGAAGTGAGAAGGATCAGCGTCGCCGCCGACCAACTCGCCTCCTCGAGCCTCCGCGAATGCGCCCACCGTATCGAGCGCGCCTCGGCCAGCGGCGATCTCACCCAAATCCAGCGCGACCTTGAATCGCTCCGCGCCGCCGTCCGTTCGCTAGATACGCTCACCACCCGCCAATCGGCCGCGTCCTAAAACACCCTTCTCTTCAACCTCTCGACGGTAAACTTCGCCGTGTCGGCCACCGCCATCACCGTCATCACCCCTGCCTGCACAGGATCGGTAATCACCAGGTCGGCCGCGTCGGGAACGCTGCCCGCCATGTTCAAACTCACCACCAGCAGTCCCTGCGCCCGCACGTCCAGCACCGCTTGTTCGATCTCGCCCCCCATAATCGATCCCGCCAGCACCAGCGCCTTCACGCGAGGCAACCGCGCCGCCGCCCTCACCGCCGCCGCCAACGCCTGTTCCCCGACCAGCGGAATCGTATCCACCGAAATGTGTTCGCCCCGAATATTGTGCCGGTCCGCCTCCGTAATCGCCCCCAGAGCCACCTGCCCCACCTGCGCTCCTCCTCCCATGATGATGATGCGCTTTCCGTAAATTTTTTCCATCGTGTCGACGTGCTTCGCCCAGCGCACTACCGAAAGCCCTTCCAGATCCCGCATCAGCGCTTCGGTGTCGCCCGGTACGTCGACCTCGAAATAAGTCCGCGCCCCCTCTGGCTTCTCCTCGATAATCGAGACGCTCAGAATATTCCCGTGATGCCGCGCAATTACGCCCGTCGTTTCGTGCAGAATCCCGGGCCCCGACTCCGCCGCGATTTCAATCCCCAGTCTCATTCGATCTCGTATTTCTTTAGAATTTCCGGCCATTTCCCCTGCGCTTGTAGCAGCAGTTCGCATACCTCGCGCACCGCGCCAGACCCTCCGGCCGCCGCCGTCACCATGTGCGCTGCTTTTTTCACCTCCGGCCGCGCATTGGCCGTCGCGATCCCCAGCGACACGCGATGCATGACCACCACGTCCGTCAGGTCGTCGCCGATATAAGCGATGGCCTCGGCCGGGATTCCGCTCTTGGCGCAGATCTGCTCCAGGATCGGAATTTTTTCGATGTGGCCCTGGTAGACATGCGTCATCTTCACCTGCCGCGCGCGCTCTTCCACCGCCGGCGAAACACGCCCGCTGATGACGCCGGTTTCGATACCGTACCAGCTCATCCATTGGAGCGCAATGCCGTCCTGCGCATCGAAGCCTTTCGTCTCCCACATTTTTCCGTCGGGCCCGGGCACGTTGTACAGCTTGGCGTTGGTCAGCACCCCGTCCACATCCATCAACAGCATCCGTATGCGCGAAGCGCGCTCTATAACTTCAGGATTCATTGTGTAATTTTCCAATTGGAGCCGCGACCGTCAAGGAGCGGACAGGCGCGACAAATCCCCCACCGGCCGAACCACCGTTCCCGTCGACGCCTCGAGCGCCCCTACGTCCGCGATCGCGCCTATTCTCTCCAGCGCCCACAGCGCCGCCCCGCGGCAAGCCGGCTCCGGTTCGGTGCACAGCGTCAACTCCACCTCCAGCGCATTGGCAATTCTCTGCATCCAGGAAGGGGATTTCAGCAGTACCGCTCCGCACACGATCACCTCAGCCGGCCCCTTCACCGCCCGCCTCAGGCCCTTAAAAATCTCCGCCAATCGCCCCTCAACCGCGCGGAGCCCCGCCAGATGCGGATCGTCCGAAGCCGCCATTTCCAGATACCCCTCGATACTCCCCTTCACCTTCAGTTCGTGCTTCGCCGCCGCATAAGCCCCGCCCGCTTCCGGCGCCGCTCCCGAAAGCATCCATCTCTTCTCGTCGATCGCCACACACGCCAACCCGTCTGCGTCGATCTGGCGATCCACCACCGTCCCCATCAAGCTCTTCTCGCCGACGACCAGTCCGAACCGCCCCACGCACCCGCTGCCCAGCAACGAACCCGCGCCGTCGGGAAGAGAAGGAAACCACGCAGCGCCCGAAAACGCCGGCCAGAACTTGCGATCCTCCGCCGTCACTTCGCACTCCGCGCGCCCCACCACTGCGGCCACGAGAAACCCCGCCGCCTCCACCAGCCTGTGTATCTCGTCCAGGCAGTCAGCAGCCGCACCGGCGCGCAGGGGCAGTTGCGCCGAATATCCCTCCACCCTCCGCGCCTCCGCGTCGAACAGTAGCGCGCGAACAGCACCCGCCTCTACATCGAGAACTACAATGTAGGGATTGGCCGTGCTGGATAGGGTGCTCAAAACCATCTCTCGTTATAACATGCTGCCCCCCGGCGCCCGCGTGATCGCCGCTGTGTCCGGCGGAATCGATTCCGTCTGCCTCCTGCACGTCCTGAAGGTACTGTTTCCCGAATCCCTCTCCGGCGTCGCGCACTTCAATCACAAATGGCGCGCCGAAGCCTCCGATGAAGACGAGCGCTTCGTCGCTCAACTCGCCTCGCAGTTCAATCTCCCTTTCTTCCGTGCCGAAGCCAGCCCCAAGCCAGGCAATCGGGAACAAAACGCCCGCCGCGCCCGTCTGGCTTTTTTTAAAAGTCTCGAGTCGACCGTCGCCCTGGGCCACACCCGCGACGACCAGGCCGAAACCGTCCTGTTCCGCTTCCTCCGCGGCTCCGGCCTCGCCGGCCTCGCCGGCATCGCCCCCAACGCCAACGGCCTCATCCGCCCGTTGCTCGAAATCACCCGCGCCGAAATCGAACACTTTCTCCGCGAACGAAACATCCCCTGGCGCGAAGACGCCACCAACCAGGACCTCAGCTTCGCCCGTAACCGGATCCGCCACGATCTCCTCCCGCAACTGGCCCGCGACTGGAACCCCAAAATCACCGAAACCTTGGCCAAACTTGCCGACCTGGCCCGGGAAGAAGAACAATACTGGCAATCCGTCCTCGACCAAATCGAACTGATCCGCACGCCCACCGCCATCGAGCTCCCGTCCCACCTGATCTTCCCAGTGGGGCAGGGCGATGCCCTCCAGCCGGCTCTCAGCCGGCCCCTCGCCCGCCGCCTCATCCGCCGCGCCATCTCCCTCGCCAAAGGCGACCTCCGCCAGATTGATTTCAACCACGTCGAAGCCGTCCTCAACCTCCGCCGCCGCCTCCAACTCCCCGGCCTCACGGTTACCCGCTCCTTCGACTGGATTCGCTTCGCCGCCTCCGACCCAGCGCCCCGAGCCCCGGTCCAAATCGCCACTTCTGGCAAATTCCCCTCCCCCGACGGCCTCACCGAAATCTGCGTCGACATCGCTCATCGTAACGCCTGTGATACGCTGAGTATGGAAGCATGTCGCTCGCCTCTCGAATTACGCGGATGGCGCCCAGGTGACCACTACCGTCCTCAAGGACAATCCCGAGATCAAAAGATCCAGGAAATGTTTCAAAAGGCGCGGGTACCCTCCTGGCGGCGGGCTTCCTGGCCGATTCTTACGAGTGGAGATAAGATCCTGTGGGCGCGTCAGTTCGGTGTTGCCGAAGGCCTCGCGGCGGGCCGTCGTGAAATGGTTCTGCGAATCTGGGAAGTTTCGCTTTCATGAACCTTATTTCGTAGTACAGCGTCTAATGAGTAGTCTGGAGATTTCATGAATTCATCGAGTGTTCGAAACGCGGTCCTGTGGCTGGTGATCCTGTGCCTGGTCGTGCTGGTCTGGTTCGCCTTCAAGGGCAGCAAGACCACCGGACTTCACCCGCAGTTTTCCGAACTCGTCAACGACGTAAAGGCGGGCAAGGTGGATTCCGCCAAGCTCAACTCGGCCACCGGCGATATCGAAGGCAAAATGAAAAACGGCGATGCGTTCCACTCCGTCGTCCCACCCACGTATAACGACTTCACCACGCTATTGCTCGACAAAGGCGTGCTGGTGACGGTCGACAAGGACAACGGCGGCAACTGGGTTTCGATCCTGGTGAACGCGATCCCCTTCGTCCTCCTGCTCGGCTTCTGGATCTTCATGATGCGCCAGATGCAGTCGGGCGGCAATAAAGCCCTCAGCTTCGGCAAGAGCCGCGCCCGTCTTCACTCCTCACAGCAAAAGAAGGTGACCTTCAAGGACGTCGCGGGCGTCGAGGAAGCCAAGGAAGAACTGCAGGAAATCATCGACTTCCTGCGCGAGCCTCAGAAATTCCAGAAACTCGGCGGACGCATCCCCAAAGGCGTCCTGTTGATCGGTTCGCCCGGCACCGGCAAAACGCTGTTAGCGCGCGCCATCGCCGGCGAAGCGAACGTGCCTTTCTTCTCCATCTCCGGTTCGGATTTCGTGGAAATGTTCGTCGGCGTTGGCGCCAGCCGCGTCCGCGATCTGTTTGAGCAGGGCAAGAAAAACGCCCCCTGCATCATCTTCATCGACGAAATCGACGCCGTCGGCCGCCATCGCGGCGCAGGCTTGGGCGGCGGACATGACGAGCGCGAGCAGACTCTTAATCAGTTGCTGGTCGAAATGGACGGCTTCGAATCGAACGAAGGCGTCATCCTGGTCGCCGCGACCAACCGTCCCGACGTGCTCGATCCGGCGCTGCTCCGCCCCGGCCGCTTCGACCGCCGCGTGGTCGTAGGACATCCCGATGTCAAGGGCCGCGAAGCCATCCTCCGCGTCCACACAAAAAAGGTTCCTCTGGCCGACGACGTGAATCTCACCGTGCTGGCCCGCGGCACACCCGGTTTCGCGGGAGCCGACTTGGCCAACCTGGTCAACGAAGCCGCTCTGGTCGCCGCGCGCCAGAACCGCAAGGTCGTCACGCAATGGGATTTCGAACTCGCCAAAGACAAAGTCATGATGGGAGTCGAGCGCAAGAGCCTCATCATCAGCGACGAACAGAAAAAAGTCACCGCCTATCACGAAGCGGGTCACGCCCTGGTCGCCGCCCTGACGCCGACGGCCGATCCGCTGCATAAGGTCACCATTATTCCGCGCGGCATGGCGCTCGGCCTCACGATGCAACTACCCTTAGACGACAAGCAAACTTATCGCAAGGAATATCTCGAAGCGGATCTCGCCATCCTGATGGGCGGGCGCATCGCCGAGGAGTTATTCCTCCATCACATGACCACCGGCGCCAGCAACGATATTGAACGCGCCACCGATATGGCCCGCAAAATGGTCTGCGTCTGGGGTATGAGCGAACTCGGTCCCCTGAGCTTCGGCAAGCGCGAAGAGCAGATCTTCCTGGGCCGCGAAATCGCCCAGCATCGCGATTACAGCGAGGAAACCGCGATCCGCATCGATGAGCAGGTGAAAAAACTGGTCGAAGGCGGCTATCAGCGCGCCAAGAAAATCATCGAAGAGCGAGGCGACGCTCTCGAGCGCATCGCCGCCGCCCTGCTTGAACGCGAAGTGCTCGACGGCTCCGAAGTCATGCAGTTGATCGACGGCAAAACGCTGGCCGCCGTCCAGCCGCCTCCATCCGGCGACGGCACGCAACAGGTCATCAAACCGGAAAAGCCGGAAAGTGGCCGCCGCACTCCAGGCATGCTGGAAGGCGGCCCGCAGCCCGCGTGATTTTTTTCCGCGGCGACGCACAGATCGTTCTCCGCCCTGGCTACGAATGATCCCCTCTTTCCGCGTCTACCTCTTCGATGTCGACGGCACCCTGGTCGACTCCGCCGCCGACATCTGCGGAACCATTCAAGAAGTCCTCCACTCCGCCGGCCGTCGCGACGTCTCCGACGCCTTCCTCCGCCGCTACATCGGCAAGCATCTGATCGAGCTGTTCACCGATCTCGGCTTCCAGCCTGACGCGATCGATCAGATGGTGACCGACTACCGTGCCATTTACACCTCCGCGGGCCACCCCAACACCAGCGTCTACCCGGGCGTCGCGGAGATGCTCCAGAACCTCGGCGGCCTCAAGTCCACTGCGACCACTAAGGGCACCCCCACCACAAGAATCATTCTCGAAAAATTCAGCCTTATAAAATATTTCAATCACGTCCAGGGAACCGACGGATTTCCGGCGAAACCCGAGCCCGATGTCATATTGAAATCATTGGAAATATTCGGTGTATCCCCCACTGAATGCCTGATGGTCGGCGACGCCCCCAGCGACATGGAAGCCGGCCGCCGCGCCGGCGTCAACACCTGCGCCGTTCGTTATGGCTACGGCGATCTCGAAGCAATGGCGGCATTCACCCCGGATTTTTGGATCGACCAACCCTCCCAACTCGTCTGATATAATGTAATTACCACGCCATTTTGATTGTCTAAAATGGCTCCATAAGTCCTCGTCGCGACTTCCATCTCTTGAGGACAGCCAATGAAACAATATCTAATCGCCAGTGACTTCGATCAAACCCTGAGTTTCCACGACTCGGGTATTATCCTCAGCGAAATGTTAGGAATTTCCGGCTTTGAGGAAAAAATCGCCGGCCTTTCCAATATCCATCTCGTCCAGCAGGGAGGCGAGCTCGCTTACCTTGTCCTTCACGACCCGGAATACCGCCGCGTCCGCCGCGAGCACCTCATCGAGGCCGGCAAACGCGTCCGCCTCAAACCCAACATCCGCCTCCTGTCGCAACTCCTTGACGGATTGGAAGGATACAAATTCTCCTTCTACGTCATTTCCGCCGCCCCGGAAGAAGTGATTCAATCCGCCCTCGAGGGAATCGTTCCGCCCGATCACATCTTCGGGACCCGCCTTCGCTACGACGAATCGACCGGCGAGGTCCAGTCGATTGAGCGCGTCGCCGCGGGCTACGGCAAGGTCGCCGTCCTGGAGGAGCTCACCCAAAAACTGCAAATCAGCCACAACCGCGTCATCTACGTTGGCGACGGCAGCTCCGATGTCCACGTCATGCTGCACGTCAACCGCCGCGAAGGATTGACGATCGCCGTCTCGGAAAACAAGTACATCACGCAGATCGCCAAACGCACCATCCTTTCGGACGACGCGCTCAGCGTGCTTGTCCCCGTGCTGGAGGACGTCGCCGGCTGGGAATCGTCGAAGATCCGCGCGCTGTTCGAATCGCACGGATTCGTTCTTCAGGAATGGGAAAAAGTCCGCACCGACTCGCTCACCATTTCGCGCACCTCTGCTGCCCAACTGGTGAACGCCTGATGAAAAACGACTGGATCGGATGGCTGGCCACCGCCGTCTTCATGACCTCGTATGTTTCGAAAAGCCCCGCGATGCTCCGTCGCATCCAAGCCCTGGCATCGTGCTTGTGGCTGACGTACGGAATCATGATTCACTCCGTGCCCATGATCGTTGCCAACGCCCTGGTCGCAGCCGTCGCGATTTACTCGTCTTTTAGCGCTTCCAGATCCAATCGGCCGGTGTAAATCGCCATGCCCAGCGCGGCGTGAACGTTCATCGCCTTCAGCGCGCGAATCTCTTCGAGAGTCGTGATGCCTCCCGCCGCGGTGATCTCATGCTCGGTCGCCGCGCGCAATCGTCGAAACCACTCGAGATCGGTCCCCTGCATCATCCCCTCTTTGTCGACGTAGGTGCACAGGAACCCCCGACAGAACGGCTCCAGCCGCTCGATGACCTCTTCCGCAGTATACTCCGTCTCCTCCCGCCACCCCTTCACGACGATCTTCCCCTGCTTCGAATCGAGCGCGACCAGAATCCTCTCCGGCGGGACCGCAGCTGCAATCTCCTCGATCGCGGGAGTGAAGGCCGCCGTCCCGACAATCACCCGGTGCGCTCCTTGATCAATCAATTTCCGAGCGCGTTCCACGTTTCTGACGCCCCCGCCGATGCGGCACTTTGCACGCGACGCCAGCAGCTCCACCAGTAAGTTATTCTCCCCGCACCCCATCGCCGCGTCGAGATCGATCACCTGAATCTCCGGAAACCCCGCAAACTTTGCGAGCATCTCCAGCGGCGCATCGCCCTCCAGAGCCTTCTCGCGCCCCTGCACCAGCTGCACCACCTTACCGCCCATCAAATCGATGCAGGGAATAATCACAACCGCACCGTCTCGCCATTCGCGTGCAGGTAGCTCTTCAAATCACCCACCGAATAAGTCCCGTAGTGAAAAATCGAAGCGGCCAGCGCCGCGTCGGCGTCGCGCAGCACCACCAGAAAATCCTCCGGCTTCCCCGCGCCTCCCGACGCAATCACGGGAACGCGAGTCGACTCCCGCACGGCCCTGGTCAACGCGCAATCGAAACCCGTCTGCACGCCGTCCGTATCCATCGAGGTCAATAGAATCTCGCCCGCGCCCAGCTGCTCTCCGCGCCGCGCCCACTTCACCGCGTCGATCCCCTCGTCGTGACGCCCGCCCAGCGAGAACACATTCCAGCCCCCGGAAACATTGCGGCGCGCATCGATCGCCAGCACCACTGCCTGCGCCCCAAACTCTTTCGATAGCTCCGAAATCAGCTCCGGCCGGCGCACCGCTGCCGTGTTGACGCTCACCTTGTCCGCGCCCGCGTGCAAAATTCTGCGCGCGTCTTCCACCCCTCGAATCCCTCCGCCCACCGTCAACGGAATGAAAACCTCGCGCGCCGTCCGAGCGACCACGTCCACCATCGTGTCGCGATCGTCGCTCGACGCCGTGATGTCGAGAAACACCAGCTCATCCGCGCCCTGCTCGTTGTACCGGGCCGCCAGTTCCACCGGATCCCCCGCATCGCGCAGGTTGACAAAGTTGACGCCCTTCACAACACGTCCGCCCGTCACATCCAGGCATGGAATGATTCGCTTTACGAGCATGCGAAATTGCTCACTATCTTCAACCCGACCGCCCCCGACTTCTCCGGATGAAACTGCACCGCAGAAATGTTCCCGTGCTCAATCACCGCCGAAAACGGTACGCCATACGTGCAAATCGCGGACGTCCCCTCCACCGCGGGCGCATAAAAGCTATTCGCGAAATACACAAATGGCGCATCCCCCGTCCCCTCCAGCAATCGCGATTCCCGCGCTAGCTCCAGCGAATTCCACCCCATATGCGGCACGCGGGCGTCGCCCGGAAACCTCTCGACCCGCCCGCGAAAAACGCCGAGCCCGCGCGCCTCCGGAGCCTCTTCGCTGGATTCGAAAAGGGCCTGCAACCCCAAACAAATCCCCAAAAACGGAACGCCCGCGCCAATCCGCTCGACCAGCGCGTCACGCACCCGCATCTCATCGAGCGCCCTCATCATCTGCCCAAAATGCCCCACGCCTGGCAGGATGATCTTCGTTGCGCGGCGCAGTGCGTCCGAGTCGCGCACCAATTCATACTCGACGCCGAGAGCGCCCAGCGTATTTTCCACCGACCGCAAATTCCCCGCGCCGTAATCGAGGATCGAAATCACAGCAAACCTTTTGTCGAGGGCAACTGATCTTTCAGCCGCGCATCCTTGGAACATGCATACTTCATCGCCCGCGCAAAACACTTAAACACGGCCTCGATTTTGTGATGATTCGACCGTCCGTACAGCACCTTCACGTGCACATTCGCGCCCGCCTTATTCACGAACCCGTCGAAAAAATCGTGAATCAGCTCCGATTGCAGATCCCCGACCAACCGCGTTTTCACACGATCCTTATAAACCAGTGCCGGCCGACCGCCCAGATCGAGCGCCACCACCGCCAGCGTCTCATCCATCGTCTGCACGAAGTACCCGGCGCGATTAATCCCCTTCCGGTCCCCTAACGCCTTGGCAAACAGCTCGCCCAGGACGATGCCGACGTCCTCCACCGTGTGATGCTGATCGACATCCAGATCGCCATCGGCCTTGACGCTCAAATCGAATCCTCCATGCTTCGAAAAGAGTTCCAGCATGTGATCGAAAAAACGGATTCCGGTGGAAATGTCATATCGCCCCAGTCCTTCGATTTTCAGACTGGCGCTGATGCGCGTCTCCTTCGTATTCCTCTCGATCGACGCCTTCCTCACAGCGCACCCTCAATCTCATTGATGTTTTCGATAATCGCAACGGCCTTCTCTTCCTCAAAAAGCCTCACCAGATCGTTGCGCCGCGAATGCGATGCCGCAGCAATGCCGATAAACGGAACCCCTGCCGCGCCGGCCGATCTCGCATCGTCCACCGTATCGCCGACGTAAATCAGCTTCCGCCCCGGCTTCATGCGCTGAATGGAATGCAACCCGTCAGGGGCCGGTTTTCCATTCGCCACATCATCCGAGCAAATAATCGGATCGAATCGGAAATCGGCCGCGAAACGGTTCAACGAGATGTCCGCTTCATATCGAAGCCGTCCCGTGAAAATCGCCAGTTCATGTTTGCCCATCAGACGATCCAGCAGACCCAGGCTGCGGAAACCAGCGCTCGCGCCGGATCAGTCCGTCGCCATTCTGGCCCAGAAAACGTTCGTTGAAAGCACTCACCACCTCCCCGTACACGACGTTCACTCCCAGATCGGCGGCGATTTTCTGGGACAGAGCCCAATCGTTGTTCCAACCGCCCCGATTCTTGTACGCCTGAATCAGATCGCGCGTAATCACGCTGCCCTGTGAAATGCGCGACCGTCTGCACAATCGCCTCGCGGTAGCTCTCGGAGACCTCCGTCAACACGCCGTCCATGTCAAAAACAATTATCGAATCCAAAGCTTCGTCAACTCCTCTAAGAATCGTTCGATTTGCTGGCGCGTCCCGATGGTGACCCGCACACATCCTGGAATTTCGTAGCTACGGTCGCGCACCAGCACGCCCCGTTCGCGCAGCGCGTCGCGAACCGGAATCGCGCGCTCGCCCGCCCGGAACAAAATAAAGTTCGCCTCGCTTGGAAACGTTCTTATGCCCAGCTTGTGCAATCCCTCGTACGCCAGGGCGCGGGCCGCCAACACTTCATCGACGTAGCTGTCGACGTACGCCCTGTCGCGAATCGCCGCCCGCGCCGCCAGCGCGGCCATCGTGTTCACGCTATAGGGCGACTGCGCCTTCTTCATCCATGCCACGTTCGGCGCCCCTGAAAACAGGCATCCGCAGCGCATCGCGGCCATGCCGTAAGCTTTCGAAAACGTCCGGCTGACAAACAAGTTCGAGTATTCGCGAATCCACGGCAGCGCAGTGATCCCGGAAAATTCAAAATACGCTTCATCGATCAACACCGCTGCATCAGGTGCAGCCTCCAGCATTTTGCGAATGCCTCGCAGGTCGGTCGTGGTGCCGGTCGGATTGTTCGGATTGGCGATCAGCACCGCTCGCGTCTTCGCAGTGAACGCAGCCAGCAACGCGTCGGCTGGAAACGCGAGAGTTTCCGGGCAATACTCCACCTCGCGCACCGACGCGCCAGCGACCTCCGCATAGAACCGGTACATCGCATAAGAAGGCTTCAACACCACGACTTCATCGCCATCGTCGACGAACGTGTTCACCAGCACCTGAATCGCCTCGTCGGTGCCGTTGGTCATTGTGAACTCCTCTTCTGAAACGCCGAAAAAGCCGGCAAGTTCGCGCATGGCGTCGACGTATTCCGGATAGATCGAAAGCTGCGAAGCCGTCAAACGTTCGCGCAAAAACTCGATCACCGCGGGCGAACACCCCACCGTATTTTCGTTAAAATCGAGCCTCAGCTTCCCCTCGCGACCCGCACTCGGCGGATGATACGGCGGCCATGCTGCGCACTGCCTCGCGTGGTTTAAGCATTGCGAGCCTCCACCGACCGCGCGTGCCCTTCCAAGCCCTTCCGCCCGCGCCAGCGTCGTGATCGCAGGCGTCAGTCCACTGAGAGCCGAGAGCGTCAGCTCCTGCACCGAAATCACCTTCACGAAGTCGGCGGCCGACAATCCGCCGCGCAGCCGCGCCGCGCCCGAGGTTGGCAATACATGATTCGGACCCGACGCATAATCGCCCGCGGCCTCGGGGCTCGACGGGCCGAGAAACACCGCACCCGCGTGCCGGATTCCGCCCAGCAGAGCAGCATCGTGCAACGCCAAATGTTCCGGCGCCAAGGCGTTCGAAAAATCGACCGCTTGCGCCATTGCATCCACGATCACGATTGCTCCGTTGTTTTCGATTGACGGCCGCGCGACGGACGCCGTTGGCAGCGTGGCAAGTTGTCGGTCGACTTCCTCCGCGACCGCCGCGGCCAACGCGGGCGACGTCGTCAGCAAAATCGACGATGCGTCCACATCGTGCTCTGCCTGCGCCAGCATGTCCGCGGCGATCCATTTCGGATTCCCTTCAGCGGCGATGATGACGATCTCGGTCGGTCCCGCGACGAAGTCGATCCCGACCTCGCCCGCGATCAACTTCTTCGCGGCGGCAACATAAATATTGCCCGGCCCTACGATGCGGTCGACGCGCGGAACGGTTTCCGTTCCGTACGCCAGCGCCGCGATGGCCTGCGCGCCTCCCATCCGAAAAAGGTGCGTGACTCCCAGCCATTGCGCGATGCCCAAAATCTCCGCGCTCGGATTCGGACAAGCCACGCACGTGGTCGCGACGCCCGCCACTTGAGCCGGGATCACCGTCATCAGCAGCGTGGACGGCAGCGGATACCGGCCCGCGGGAATGTAGGCGGCCATTGAATCGAGAGGCCGCACGATCTGCCCCAGCCTGCGCCCGTCCGGATAATCGACGAACCCGTCCACGGGCAGTTGCGTCCGCGCATGCTCGCGAATATTCCAGCAGCCGTTTCGACTGCGCATTGCATTGCCGCCGTCAGCGATCCTTCGACGCGCATCCGCACGTTGTCGCCCGTGAAATCGTCGAACTTGCGCGCGTATTCGAGCAGCGCCGCATCGCCACGCTTGCGAACATCCGCAAGAATCGGCGCGACCACGCGCTCGGCTTCTTCCAGGCGCACAGGCTTTGCGCGCGATCAATCCCGCAGCGTCCTTAAAGTCGAGAATCCGTATCATCACATCACGATCTTGTTGAGGGGATATTCCACAATTCCCTGCGCGCCGGCTTCCTTCAGGCGAGGGATTATCATTCGCACCGTGGTCTCATCGAGGATGGTGTTCACCGCCAGCCAATCGTCGTCGCTCAGCGTGGAGATGGTCGGTTTTTTGAGTGCGGGCAGCACTGCGATCACCTTCGCGAGATTGGTTTTTTCCACGTTGAGCATCAGACCGACCTTGCCCAGCGCATTGATGGCGCCCTCGAGCAGCATGCGGATGTCACCTAATTTGCGTCTTTTAGACGCATCATTCCAGGAATTGAGGTTCGCTATCAATTGCGTGTTCGACTCAAGGACGGTGTCGATGATCCGTAATTTATTCGCGCGCAGCGACGAGCCAGTCTCCGTCACCTCGACAATGGCGTCGGCCAGTTCCGGAGGCTTCACTTCGGTCGCGCCCCAGCTGAATTCTACTTTCGCGGTCACCCCGTTCGCAGCCAGGTAACGCTTGGTTGCCGATACGAGCTCGGTCGCGATGACCTTGCCTTCCAGATCCTTCACGCTCTTGAACGTCGACCCGTCGGGCACGGCGAGCACCCATCGAACTTTTCCGAAACTTTGTTTCGCGTAGATCAAATCGGCGATGGTCTCGACTTTCGCCTCGTTCTCCTCCACCCAATCGCGGCCCGTCAGGCCGGCGTCGAGAACACCATCTTCTACGTAGCGAGCCATCTCCTGGGCGCGAATCAGCATGCATTCGATTTCCGGATCATCGATCGCGGGAAAATAGGAGCGGCTGCTGGTGGTGATCTGAAAGCCGGCGCGGCGGAACAGGTCGATCGTCGCGTTTTCAAGGCTTCCCTTGGGAATGCCCAATTTCAACTTCGTCATTTATAGACCTCGTCCGGATTGAACGCGCGCTCTTCGGTTACTTTCCATTCGGTGCCGTCAAGCTGGCGGAAAAAGCAGCTTTCATAGCCTTCGTGGCAAACGCCCGGACCGATGGCGTCCACTTTCACCAGCACGGCATCGAGGTCGCAATCGGTGGAGATTTCCTTCACCACCAGCCGGTGGCCCGACGTCTCGCCCTTCATCCAGAGTTTGTTTCGGGAGCGGCTGTAGAAGGTCACGAAGCCCGTTTCGACGGTCTTTCGCCACGACTCATCGTTCATGAAGCCGACCATGAGGACGCGTCCGGTTTTTTGATCCTGCACCACCGTGGCGACCAGGCCGTCGAGTTTGCTGAAATCCAGATTCATAAGCACCAAATAGAAAAAGCCCGCCGTTTCGGGCGGGCTCTTTTGAAATTTCGTTTGATTTCGAAGTTTAAGAGAGAACCCGCCTCAGGCTGTGGTGGCGATGATGGAGGTGGGCGTTCATCTAAATTTCAGAGTAACAGAGCCTGCTCCAGATCCGCAATGATGTCCTCGACGGCTTCAATGCCGATCGAGATGCGGACCAGGCCGTCGCCGATGCCGAGGCGGTGGCGCATTTTGGCGGAAATTTCGCGATGCGATGCCATTGCCGGATAGAGCGCCATGGTGTGAACGTCGCCCAGCGAGGTCGCCGGCACAATCATTTTCAGGGCTTCCATGAAGCGGAAAACTTCGGTCTTGCCGGCGCCTTTTAAATCGAACGCCAGCATCGCGCCTTGCAGGTTTTTCGGAAACAGGCGCGCGATGGTGGCGGCGTCGGGGTGTTTCGGGTCGCCGGTGAAGTAGACGCGCTCGACTTTCGGATGATCCGAAAGCCATGACGCGACTTTGCAGGCGTTGGTGCATTGGCGCTCGACGCGGAGCGGCATCGTCTTGATGCCGCGCATCGTCAGGTAACTATCGAATGGACTCATCGTCGGGCCGATGGTGCGGGAGAGAGCTCGAATGGAGGGGAAATTTTCTTCATCCGCGATGATGACGCCTCCCAACACGTCGCCGTGCCCGGCCATGTACTTCGTCGCGCTGTGGACTACGATGCTGGCGCCCAGTTCCAGAGGACGCACCAACATCGGCGTGGCGAACGTGTTGTCGACGATCAACGGCGCGCTGGCTCGTTTGCAGATTTCCGCGATTTTATCGAGCGCGGCGACGCGTAGCAGGGGATTCGACACGGTCTCCATGATTACCGCGCCGGGCTTGGTTTCGGCGACGGCCTCTTCAAACGCGGCGAGATCGCAGACGTCGACGAACGTCGTTTCGACACCCATGGGGCCGAAGACGCTAGTCAATAATTTGGTCGTGGCTCCGAAGAGAGCGTTCGCGGCGACGATCCGTTTGGGACGGTCGAGGATGGCGGCGAGGACGCCGAGATGCAAAGCGCTCATGCCGGAGGCGCAGGCGATCGCGCCCGCTCCCGCTTCGAGCTCGTTTACCAGATCGGCCAGCGCGTTGCGGGTGGGATTATCGAAACGACCGTAGGATTGTCCTTCTTCTTCGCCGCCGAAAATGCGGTCGAGGGCGTCCATCGAATCGTAGACGTACGTCGTCGCGGTGTGAATCGGAGTCGTGCTGGGCACGCAACCGTTCCCGCGCTTGCGATCCGCAAAATGTACGGCTTTCGATTCAAGCTTCATGACCGCTTCCAGCGCACGCCTTCCTTGGTGTCTTCCAGAATGATGCCCTGTGCGGCGAGGTCCTTGCGGACCTGATCGGCGCGGGCGAAATCCCTCGATTTTTTGGCCGCGTTGCGTTCGGCGATTTTGGCTTCGACGTCGGCATCCGATAATCCATCGGCGCTGGAGGATGGTTTCAGTATGTCGAACACCGAGTCGAAATGCGTCAGGAATTCGAAGGCGCCGGGCGCATTGCCGCTCAGAAATTCGCCCGCGTCCATGGCGGTGTTGGTGTCGCGCACGTATTCGAAGACGGCGGCCAGGGCTTCGGCGGTGTTCAGATCGTCGTCCAGGGCTTCGTTGAAAGCTTTTGTCGCGGCTTCGGTACGCTCGACTAATTTTTCATTTGTTCCGTCGGCGAGCTTGGCTGTTTCGAGGCGCAGCTTGTAGTTGCGGAGCCGCTCGATGGACGTCGCGGCGGCTTTCAGGCCATCGAAGGTGAAGTTCAGTTTCTTGCGATACGGGACCGCGGCGAGCTGGTAGCGGATCTGCTCGGGCGTATAGCCCATGGCGAGGACATCGCGCAAAGTGTAGAAATTCCCCAGCGATTTCGACATTTTCTGCGAGTCGATAGAAAGATGCTCGGCGTGCAGCCAGTAACGGACGAACGGTTTTCCGGTGAGCGCTTCCGATTGGGCGATTTCGTTTTCGTGATGAGGAAACGTCAGATCGACGCCGCCGGTGTGGATGTCGAGTGTTTCGCCGAGGTACTTCATGGCCATGACGGAGCATTCGATGTGCCAGCCGGGACGGCCGGGGCCGAGAGCGGTTTGCCAGGCGGGCTCGCCGTCCTTCTGCGCCTTCCAGAGGACGAAATCGCGGGCGTCGGCTTTGTCGTACTCGTCGACGTCGACGCGCGCACCGGCGCGGATGCCGCTGAAATCGTTGTGTGAGAGTTTGCCGTACGAAGGGAAATTCGCGATGCGGTAGTAGACGGAGCCATCGCTGAGGTACGTAAATCCGCGGTCGCGGAGCTTTTCGATGGCGGCGGCCATGTCGTCGATGTGCTCGGTGGCTTTCACCCAGCGCTCGGGCTGTTCGAGGCGCAGCGTGGCGATGTCGTCAAAGAAAGCTTGCGTATAAACAGCGGTGTATTCGGCGATGGTTTTATGTTCGGCGGCGGCGTTGCGGATGATTTTATCCTCCACGTCGGTGATGTTCATGACGTGGTCGAGCTGGTAGCCGTGGGCGCGGAGCCAGCGTCGCAGAATGTCCTGAAAGGTGAACGTCCGCAGGTTGCCGATGTGGACGAAATTGTAGACCGTGGGCCCGCAGGTGTACATTCTGACCACGTTGTCGTGCAGAGGAGCGAAGGGCTCGACTTGTTGCGTAAGAGTGTTGTAGAAGCGCAGGGCCATAGCGAAGGGTGAACTTTCATGGTAGCAGTCACATCCGGTTCTGGCAGGGCATGGCCCTGGCCTAAGAAGGCGTCTGGCGTTAAAATAACGCCCGAATAACGCCCGTCAACTTTTCTCAAATCAGCGCTTTGCCGTTTTCAGACGGCAGGGGCCGCTTCCCGGCCCTGCCACAGTGTATGCGGGGAGTTGCGGGTGTTTCATGGATGGGAATCGTATCTGATTTATTCGCTGGGAGAAAATATTCGCGCTAAGGCGCTAAGAGGCGGGTTACCAACCCGCCGCAGGCTGCCAGCCTGCACCACATTACAGGGCTGGGCGGGGTACGAATTTTGGGGGATTTTTGGCGTCGGCGAAATCGAAGGCGCTTACGTAGGCCAGCTTCAGGATTTTTTCCATTTTGGCGTAGTTGATTTTGTCGGCGGTGTCGGTGGTCTGGTGGTAGTCGGGATGAAACCCGGTGAACCACCACATGGCGGGGATGTCGTGCATCAGGAATGGATACTGGTCGCTGCGGAACAGGACGCTGAGAACCGTGTCTTCGTCCCATTTGTAGTTGAGGTGAAGGCCGGCGTATTCATTCGCTTTTACGACGGTGGCGCGGTAGTCGGGGCTGTATTTGGTGCCGATGATGTTCAGCTCGTTGGAGGTGTCGGGGGCGATTTCGATTAAGCCGGTGGTCTGGCTGGAGGGTGCTTCGTTACGGCCGATCATGTCGAAGTTGATGACGGCTCGCGTGGTCGCGAGCGGGCGGAGAGGATGGGCGGCGTAGTAATAAGCTCCGAGCAGGCCCCGCTCCTCGGCGGCGTAGACCGAGAAAAGGATGGAGCGTTTGGGCTTCGCGGGATTTTTCATGAACGCCTTCGCCAGGGCCACGACGCCGACGGTGCCGGAGCCGTTGTCGTCGGCTCCATGATAGATGCCTCCGTTGGCGGCGAGGCCGTCGTGATCGTAATGGGCGCTGATGATGATGGTTTCAGCGGAGAGCGCGGGATCGCTGCCTTCGATCATGCCGATAACGTTGTAGGAGAGCTGGCGTTTGCGCAGGGCGTTGACGACATGAAGAGTGGCTTCGGCGTCGAGGGGTTTGGATGCGGGTTTCAAGGTTGCGTCGATGGAGGATTGGATTTCGCTGGCGTTTTTCAGTAATTTCTCGGCGGCGTCGGCGCGGATGTTGAAGACCGGGATGGACGCTTCGTCGGCGATGGCCTGGATGGGGCGAGGCGTTCGGGGGACTTGCTGACGGGCTTGGGGGTTGTCGAGAGGACCGCGCACCATACCTTTGGGATGGTTCGGATCGGGCATGACCAGCATGGCGACGGCTCCGTGGCGGGCGGCGATGAACATTTTCGCGCGGACGTTGGCGTAGCGGGTGTTGCCTTTGCCGTTGAAAATCGATTTTGCGTCGTCTTCCTGCGGTTCGTGATTGAAGACCAAGACGACTTTTCCTTTGGCGTCGATGCCGGCGTAGTCGTCGTAATTTAATTCCGGGGCGGTGATGCCGAAGCCCGCGAAAACGACCTGGCCGGAGTAGTTGCCGTCGTTGGGGTAATTGCCGGTGGCCGGGAGCGTCTCGCTCTTTCCGTTCATCGTCAGGACCAGGGAAGAGAGCTGGCGGTCGCCTCGGTATTCGACTAAAGGCACCGGTTGAAGGTACGAACCGTTGACCAGGGGCTTGAGGCCGGCTTTCGTAAATTCGGCGGCGATCCACTGGATGGCGACTTCGGAGCCTCGTTCGAGCGACATGCGGCCTTCGAGGGCGTCGGAGGCGAGGAAGGTGAGGTCGGCGCGGAGGTCGGAGGCTTTAATGGAATCGAAACCGGTGGCGAGGCGCGGAGGGGCTTGGGCCAGCAGTGCGAGAGGGAGAAGGAGGAGTGCTCGTTTCACGATCTTCGCAGTGTACATCAGAAGAAGGAGCCAGTAGCCAGGAGCCAGGAGCCAGAAGAACGCGGATGAACGCTGGTGAACTGATGCAAGAACAAGCCGCTTCTTCTGGCTCCTGGCTCCTGGCTTCTGGCTCCTTCCATTACACTGGAATATCAGTGTTTCATTTTGAGTTGCAGGCGGTTTGTCCCGAGACTGGGGCTCGGGCGGGGATTCTTCACACGGCTCACGGCGATGTGGAGACGCCGGTGTTTATGCCTGTGGGCACGCAGGCGGCGGTGAAGGGTGTGCTGCCTCGCGATCTGGAAGCGAAGATTATTCTCGCGAACACGTACCATTTATACCTGCGGCCGGGGCATGAGACGGTGCGGAACCTCGGGGGATTGCACGGATTTATGGCGTGGCCGCGGGCGATTCTTACCGATTCGGGGGGATTTCAAGTCTTCAGCCTGAACAGCCTGCGGAAGATCACGGAAGAAGGCGTGTTATTTCACTCGCATTTGAATGGGGATGCGCACATGTTCACGCCGGAATCGACCATCGATGTGCAGATGGCGCTGGGCAGCGACATCATGATGGTTTTGGACGAGTGCATTCCACATCCATGTGACTATGACGCTGCGCGTCATTCCACGCAACGTACAGTACGTTGGGCTCGGCGGTCGATGGCGCACTTTCAGGATGATGGCAACCGGGCGGTGTTTCCTATCGTCCAAGGGTCCATGTACGCGGATTTGCGGCGGAGCTGCGCGGAGGAGCTTCTCGAATTAGACGCGCGCGGGTACGCGATTGGAGGGCTATCGGTGGGCGAGCCTCGTCCTTTGTCGCTGGAGATGGCGGAGATTACGACGCCTCTGCTGCCGGCGGATCGTCCGCGGTACGTGATGGGAGTGGGAATGCCGGAGGAACTGGCCGAGTATGTGGCGCGGGGCGTGGATATGATGGATTGCGTCCTGCCGTCGCGGAATGCGCGTAACGGGTGCTTGTTTACCAGGGCGGGGAGAATTTCGATCAAGCAGACGCAATATAAAGACGACGCGGGGCCGGTGGATGAGGCATGCGGGTGCTATACGTGCCGGAACTTTTCGCGCGCGTATCTGCGGCACCTGTTTCAGGCGGGCGAAATGACGTTTTCGACGCTGGCGACGCTGCATAATCTGACCCGGTACCTTGACATCATGAAAGAGATCAGGCAGGCTATATTGATTGGGAAGTACCCGGAGTATCTTCGCGCCTTAAGAAGTGGCCAGTGGCCGGTGGCCGGTGGCCAGTAAAAATCATCGCGCGGGACAATAAATGCAATATTCAGGCTTTTTCCTCTTGCAGACGGCCGCGCCGACGGCGCAAACGAATCCATTGATGAGCTTTTTGCCGCTCATTTTCATCGTCGCTATTTTTTATTTCCTGGTGTTCATGCCCATGCAGAAGCAGAAGAAACAACAGGCGCAGATGCTGTCTAGTCTGCAAACGGGAACGGACGTGTTGACCACGGGAGGCATCGTGGGAACGATCGTCAGCCTGACAGATACGACGCTCGTGCTGCGCGTGAAGCCGGACAACATCAAGCTGCAGGTGATGCGCAGCGCGGTGGCGAGCCTGGTGGACAACACCAAGCCCGCGATTGAGGAAAAGAAGTAAAAGCCACATTTTCACACCATGACAAGTACTCTTAAATTTCGTCTCCTGGCGATTATCGCTGTCGTCGTGATTTGCGTTTACGGCATTATCGGCGTGCCCAAGTCAAAAGCGGAGCTGATCCAGAACTGGCGGAACAACATCCGTCTGGGGCTCGATTTGAGCGGCGGAAGCCACCTGGTGCTGGAGATCCATCTGCAAGACGCGTTTAAGGGCGAGGCCGACGCGGTGATCGCCCGGCTGAAGGACGCGTGCAGCAAGGCCGGCGTTCCCTTCGCCGAAATGTCCCACACCAATCCGGAGACGATCGCCGATGCGGGGAGCATCCAGATTAATATCGCCGGGGTGCCGGCCACGCAGGCGGGCAACTTCCGGCAGATCGTCAACGACAATTTCTCGGATGGGTGGATTCTGACGCCGGTGAGCCAGACCGATTACCGGATGAACCTGAAGCCGAGCGAGTCTCTGAAAATCAAAGCCGACACGATCACCCAGACCAAGGCCACGATCACGAATAAGATCAACCAGCTTGGGTTGACCGAAGCATCGGTGCAGCAGCGCGGTGGGGGAGCGAATGAAGCGCAGCTTCTGCTGCAACTGCCCGGGGTGGACGATCCGGCGCACGTGAAGCAGATTCTGGGTACGGCGGCGAATCTGGGATTGTACGACGTGAAGGGCGGTCCGTTCGGATCGCGCGAAGAGGCGATGCAGAGCACGGGCGGGATGCTGCCGCTCGATTCGCAACTGGTGAAGGGGAAGCCGGAGGGGGGCGCGCCGCCTCAAATCTGGCTGCTGGATCGCACGCCGGTGGTGATGAACCGGGATATTCGCGATTCGCGGCCGCAGCAATCACAGGAGCGCGGATGGGAGACGGAATTTGTTCTGGGGCAGGACGCGGCGAAACGATTTGAAAGGTTTACCGGTACGCATATCGGCAAACGTCTGGCGATCGTGCTGGATAACGTGGTGATCAGCGCGCCGGTGATCAACGCGAAGATCAGCGACAACGGCGTGATCGAGGGGATGGGCAGCCACGACAACGCGGCGGACCTGGCGCTGGAGTTGAAGTCGGGGTCGATGCCGGCAAGCGTGGAATATCTGGACGAGGTGACGGTGGGCGCTTCGCTGGGCAGCGATTCGATTAAAGAGGGTATGTGGGCCGGCGTTGCCGGCGTGCTCGCGGTGGTTTTTGTGATGCTGGTGTATTACAAGCGGAGCGGGGTCAACGCGACGCTGGCGCTGGTTTTAAATGCGGTGATTTTGCTGGCGGCGCTGAGCTATTTTGGCGCGGTGCTGACGCTGCCGGGAATCGCGGGGATCATTTTAACGATCGGTATGGCGGTAGATTCGAACGTGCTGATTTTCGAAAGGATCCGCGAGGAGCTGCGGGCGGGCAAGGCGGTGATTGCGGCGGTGGACGCGGGTTTCAGCAAGGCGTTCCTGACCATCATCGATACACACGTGACCACGATAGTATCCTGCGCGTTCCTGTTTCTGTTCGGAACCGGGCCGGTGCAGGGATTCGCGGTGACGCTGGTGATCGGGCTTTTCGCTAACGTATTTACGGCGGTATTCGTATCCCGGACAATTTTCGACTGGGAGCTGGGCGGGCAGAAGAGAGAGGTAACTATAAGTATCTGAAGCGGTTTGAACTGCCGGGTTTTTTGTGGTATTTTGGGAAACCCAGCAGGCTATGAGGAACCGATCGGGAACTTTGGAACGGTGGCCGGTGTCTGTTAACAGTAAGCCGGCCGAATAGGCTAAATGGAATTATTCAAGAACACGAATTTCGATTTTCTCGGCAAGAAGTGGCCGTTCATCATTGCCTCACTGATTTTGACGGGAGCCGGATTGACGAGCTTGGCGATCCACGGCGGGCCGACGTATGGGATCGATTTTAAGGGCGGCGCGGAGATGATGCTGAAGTTCAACCGGCAGCCTCCGCTCGATGAGATTCGAGCCGCGCTGGCGAAGAATATTAAGGGTGAAATTACCGTTCAGCAGATCCGGAACACGCAGGAAGTTCTGGTGGGGACGGAGATTCAGGGTGAAGCGCAGTTGAACGTCAGCCGCCAGTTGATTGAAGACACACTGCGGGGGATGTTCGCCGACAAGAGCGGCAAGCTGGACCTGAACAATTCCTCGGCGGCGCAACTGGCCGACCGGCTGCGCGCTCCTTTGTTGAACGCGGGCGTGGCGCTTTCCGAGGAAGATTTGCAGACCGTGGTGAAGGCCATCGAGGACGATCGGGCGTCGAAAGGGGGAATTATCAACTCCTTCGACGAACTTTCTTCGGTGAAGGGCGTAACTCCGGCGATTGTTTCAGCGTTAAAACAGGAGTGTAATCTTGGGCCGTTTACGATTCTCTCGGCGGAGATGGTCGGTCCCAAGATCGGGGCGGATCTGAAGGCGCAGGGGTTGCGCGCCACGCTGTTCGCGCTGGCCGGGATGCTGGTGTACATCGCGTTCCGGTTCGAATGGATATACGGGGTCGCGGCGGTGGTGGCGGTGTTCCATGACACGATCATCACGATTGGGTTATTCTCGTTGTTCCACAAGGATATTACGTTGACCGTGGTGGCGGCGCTGCTGACGCTGGTTGGATATTCGATGAACGATACGATCGTGACGTTCGACCGCATTCGCGAGAATCTGAAAATCGTACGGCGGGAAAAGCTGGAGACGATCGTGAACCTGAGCGTGAATCAAACGCTGTCGAGGACGGTGCTGACCAGCGGTTTGACGCTGTTGACGGCGCTGTCTTTGTGGTGGTTTGGAGGGGAAGTTTTGAACGGATTTTCGTTCGCGCTGGTGATGGGGATTCTGGTGGGCACATACTCGTCGGTTTACATTGCCAGTCCAATCCTGATATTCTTCCAGAACTTCGTGGATGCGCGGAAGCAGGACGCGAAGCGGAAGAATGCGGCGTAATCATTAATGGGGAGGCAAGGGATATGTTCGAGCAGACCTTCGTAGACGGTACCGGGAAGACGCATAAAAGCTGGACGGTGGTGCTCTCGTTCGTAGGGCAGATGCTGGCGATCGGCGTTTTCGTTCTGATTCCTCTGATTTACACGGACGTGTTGCCGAAGGCGTCGCTGACGACGTTTCTAACGGCGCCGCCTCCACCTCCGCCACCTCCGCCGCCTCCGCCGCCGACGCCGGTGCGGGTGATCAAGGTGGCTCCGCGCCAGTTCGACGCGGGCAAGCTGATCGCGCCGAAAGAAATTCCAAAACAGATCGCGCAGATTACCGAAGAGGACCTTCCTCCGTCGGCGAGTTCGGGCGGAGTGGTCGGCGGCGTTCCGGGCGGCGTACCGGGCGGCGTGGGGGGCGGCGTGATTGGCGGCATCATCGGCGGCATTCCCTCGGCCGCGCCTCCTCCCGCGGTGAAGGAAGTGAAGCCGGTGACGCCGCAGCGCATCCGGGTGGGCGGCAACGTGCAGGCGGCCAACCTGATCAAGAAAGTGGTACCGATATATCCCCCGCTCGCCAAACAGGCGCGCATTTCGGGGCAGGTGCGGTTCACGGCCATCATCGGCAAGGACGGCACCATTCAGAATCTGCAGCTGGTCAGCGGGCATCCGCTGCTGGTTGCGGCCGCTCGAGACGCTGTTACGCAATGGATTTACAAACCGACTCTCTTAAACAACGAGCCGGTGGAAGTGATTACTCAGATTGATGTGAATTTCACATTGAGTCAGTAGGTATACGGAAACCGGCGACTACAATCGCCGGTTTTTTAATTTCAACTCGCAGGAGAAAAACATGGTTTTACAGTTGCAAGTCTGGGCCCTCATGCTTCTTCAGGAAGCATCGCCCGCCGTTAGCTTCGATCCGCGCGCGATGTGGGGGAATATGAGCTGGCCCGCCCGTCTCGTCGTGATTGTTCTGTTTATTATGTCGGCGTGGTCGATCGGCGTCATGATCGACCGCGTCATTGCCTTCAACGGCGCCAGGAATCAGTCGCGTCAGTTTGCCCCGGCGGTTGCCGGCGCGCTGCGCGAAGGGAAGCTCGATGAAGCGATCAAGATCGCGGATCGCTACAGCAAGAGCCACCTGGCCAAGGTTGTCGTGGCGGGTTTGCAGGAATTCCGGGCGCATCAGTTAAGTTCGGATATTTCGGGCGAGGAGATTGAGGCGTCGAAGCGCGCTCTGGAACGCGCGGAGGCGATCGTCCACGCCGAGCTGAAGCGCGGGATTTCGAGCCTGGCGACGATCGGTTCGTCGGCGCCGTTCGTCGGACTGTTCGGCACGGTGCTGGGCATTATCAACGCGTTCAAGGGCATTTCGACGGAAAAGTCGACTGGTCTGGGCGCGGTGGCGGGCGGTATTTCGGAAGCGCTGGTGACCACCGCCGTCGGTCTGTTCGTGGCTATTCCGGCCGTCTGGGCGTTCAACTATTTCACCAATCGGGTGGAAGCGTTCGACGTCGAGATGGGGAACTCGAGCTCCGAGCTGGTCGACTACTTCCTGAAGCGCTCGCAGAAGGCCGGCGCCGGGAAATAGCGTTTTCGAGGAGTTGGCGAGTTGAAATTCCGGATCGTGCCGCCGGCTTGGCGCTGGCGGCGCGGGACGGGTGAGATTTAAACCCGCGCGACGTGTATTTCGCGGGTTGATGTTCGATTTGAGGAGCTGTTGAGGAGCTGTTATGGAAAAAAAGAAAGCCGATCCGGTCGTTTCCGAGATCAACGTCACGCCGATGGTGGACGTGATGCTCGTGCTGCTGATCATCTTCATGGTGATCACGCCGATGCTGACCAAGGGCGTGAGCGTGGAGATGGTGAAGGCGAAGAATCCGATTGCGATGAAGGACGCGGATAAAGAAGACGCGGTCCTGATCGCGGTGACCCGCGACGGAAGAGTGGTGCTGAGCCCCGGCAATATCCAGATGCTGCCTTCCGATTTACCGAATAAAGTGAAGGATCTGCTCACCAACCGGCTGGACAAGACGTGCTATATCAAAGCCGATATGCGCGCCAAATACGAGTTGGTGGAGGATGTGATCGACAACCTGCGCGCGGCGGGCGTCGATCAGCTTGGATTGCTGACTGAACAGCTGAATCCGACGCCGACCACTCCGGCGCCGGCGAGCGATTAGTTTGGAATTGGTGTTCGAGAACGGAAGTTTAGGAGAATTTTTATGTCAATGAATGTGGGCGCTGGGGGCGGACAAAAGGCCGACATCAACGTCACGCCGCTGATCGATGTTCTACTGGTGCTGCTGATCATCTTCATGGTGATCACGCCATTGACCCCGCACGGTCTGGAGGCGCTGGCGCCTCAGCCGCCGAAGGACAATACGCCTCCGCCGCCGGACCAGGATCGCACTGTGGTGATCCAGATTGCGAAGGACAAGTCAATGAAGATCAACCAGGAAGATATCACGGAGGCGAAGCTGGGCGACCGGTTGATGGAAATTTTTAAGACTCGCGCCGAGCGCGTGGTCTTCGTGAAGGGCGATAAGGACCTGGATTTTCAGAGCGTGGCGCGCGCCATCGATATCGCCAAGGGCGCGGGCATCGACAAAATCGGTCTGATGACGCCGAAGATTGAAGCCGGGCAATAGAAGCGCCCGGACAACAAGGACTAAGGAAAATAATCGCATGCGCAAAGTCTCCTCCGTAAGCGCCGGGATATGCACGGGCATCCTGATTTTGGGTGCCCTATTAAGTACCACGGGCTGTGACAAACTGAAGTCGCGCGACGACATTAACAAGGGCATCGCGGCGTTCAAGAACGCCAAATACGGGGACGCGGTGGAGTTGTTCAAGCAGGCCGCCGCGCTCGATCCGAGCAATCCAAACGCGCAACTGTATCTGGCGACGTCCTACATGTCGCAATGGATACCAGGCGCGGAATCCCCGGAAAATCTGCAATTCGCCGCGATGGCTAGGGACGAGTTTCTGAAGGTTCTCGAAAAGGACGATAAAAATACGACGGCGCTGGCCTCGCTGGCGTCGCTCTCCTACAATCAGGCGTCTTCGCTGACCGGCGACAAGAAAGTCGAGAAGTTCGACGAAGCGGCGAAGTGGTATAAGAAGCTGATCGAAGCCGATCCGAAGAACAAGGAAGCGTATTACAGCCTGGGTGTGATCGCGTGGGCGAAATGGTATCCCGCGCTGATGACGGCCCGCGCCGAACTGCGGATGAAGCCGGAGGATCCGGGTCCGGTGAAGGACAAGAAGGTCAAGGAGGAGCTGAAGGAGAAATACTCGGCGATGGTGGATGAGGGCATCGCCAATCTTCAGAAAGCTCTGGATCTGGACAAAGAGTACGACGACGCGATGGCGTACATGAACCTTCTGATCCGGGAGCGCGCCGACCTGGTGGACAGTCCGGACGACTACAAAAAGCAGATCGAGGTAGCCGATTCCTGGGTTCAGAAAGCGCTGGATACCAAGAAGTTGAAGGCGTCCCGCACGCCCGCCACCGGCGGTATCGTGCAGGAGTCGAAGTAGAGGAAATTCCATCCTAAACCGGCGGCGTCGGACCGATAAGGAATCTGATGCTGCCGGTTTTGTCTCAAAGCGAAGCGGATTTGACGGCCTGTTTTCAACAGGACATCGCTGCTTTGCTGGGTTCGTTTTCCGAAAAAGACACCTCCAGCAAACAGTCGCTGCAACAGATGCTGTCTTCCGACCGGGAGGCGTTCAGTCGGGCGTCGATACGGGTGCTGGCGACAGCCACGGGGGCGGCGGGAGCGCGGTATGTGCTGCATCTATTGCGCAAGCATAATCTGCTGATGGAGGCCCTGGCCGATCCGCGCGGATCGAGGCGGGAGGACGCCGTGGCGGCGGCGCGGGTAATTTCTCAAATCGGGGCGCCGATCGACGCGGACCTGGAGCGGGAGTTGAGCGCGGCTCTGTCGCTGCCGCCGGGGCTCGGGAGCGCGGCGCGGGTGTCGCGGCTTCTGGAGGTGCTGGAGGCGGCGTCGGCGCAGCCGCGATTCTATCTTTTTCAAAGCGAGTTGATGAGCTATCCGGACTCGGCGGTTCGCTCGAAATCGGCGTTCCTGATCGCGTCGAGCAGCAAGAGCGTCGCGCTGGTGGGGAGGCTGCTGCTGGATGACGATGTTCGCGTGCAGGCCAACGCGGTGGAGGCGTTGTGGACGTTCGATGCGGACGAGGCGCATTCGCTGCTGACGACCGCGGCCCGTTCGAAGACGCCGCGGGTGGCGGCGAACGCCGCGGTCGGGCTCTATCGCATCGGCGACCTTTCGAGCCTGAGGCTGCTATTCAACATGGCCAATCGGGAGAATCCGGCGTCGCGCACCAGCGCCGCCTGGGCGATGGGGGAGACGGGCGATCCGCGCTTTCTGCCCTTTTTGACTGCCTGGTTTCCGCGCAGCACGGGCGAGGAGCGGGTGAATCTTCTGCAAGCGCTCGGCCGGATCCGGAGGCGCGAAAAGTCGCTGGCCGATGCCGGATCGATTGACGTCCGGGTGTGGTCGGCGAGCGTGAAGGGAGGGAAGCGCAGCCTGGCGCTGACCCTGCGGTCGGAAGACAAGCCGGATTTGAGCGGCATAAAGCCCACGCAATTCTCCCTGTGGGAGGGAGGAACGCTGGTGGAGGACTACCAGATCTGGGCGCAGCCGAACCCGGCGCTGATCATCTTCGGGTTCGTTGTTCCGCGCTTCTCCTCGGCGGCGGATCCGTACGCGATGGCGGTGCTCGACGGGATCGGGCGATGCCTGGCCTACAAGCGGGCCGAGGACCTGTGGCGTGTGGACAGGTATCTGACGGAGGCCAGAACCGAGCCTGGGGCGGTCCTGGAAAAAGCGGCGCTGCCGTACGAAGAATCGCTGCTGGGGGCGTTCGCCAAAACGCACCAGCGCGGATTCCTGGGCGCGGCGGAAGCGCTGCGGAAAATTCTGGATACGCCCGGTTCCAAGGATCGTGCGGCGGACGACGCCATTGCGGCCTTCGACCGCCAGAGCGACGCGATGATCAAGTTTTCGGGCAAACGGAAGCTGTTCCTGTTTCTCGCCGCACAAGGCGCGGGAAGGGTGGAGCGGCACATGGCGCGGTTGAAATCGTATGTCGCCGGCGAGCGGATCACGCTCCACGGGATCGCACCCAAGGGCGCGAGCGGCGTGGAGGATTTTCAATCCATCTGCCTGGCGTCGGAAGGGGGATCGTTCTCGACGCTCGCGCCGGAGGACATCGCGGGCGAGGTGGACCGGATTTACGCGCAATCGACCAACCGGTTTGAGGCGACGTATGTTATCTCGGGGCAGGCGGCGCAGGCAGGATCGGTGCGGATCAGCAGCGCGAGCGGATGTGGGCGGGCGGAGTTTTCGTTTACGGGTTGAGGGGTGCGAGACGGGGTGGAAGCCGGGCGTTGACACGAGTGTCGACGCGGCACGCATGAGTGTTCCCATTGCGATCCACATAACAATGGTGATGAAAACACCCGGCAGAGAGGAGGGGGCGAAAAAATGGGGACAGCCCGCTCTGTCCACGCGGCGGCGGAGGATTGTGCGTTTTCTCGGAGCGATCGGGGCGCCTTGGGACAGAGTAGGCAGCCCCCAATTTTTCGCAGGCCAGGCCTTAGCGGGGGCGGAACGCCTCGCGGACTTCCCGTTCCACTTCGAGCCTTTTCTGGCGCATGTCGCGCAGGAACTGGCGTTCCTCGCGGCGCATTTCCATCCGGCTTTCGAAGGCCTGGCGGTGCGCTTCCCGGGCTACGCGGCGGGCGTGTTCGGTGGCGCGGCGAGCCTGCTCTCGAGCATGGCGGGCTTCCTGGCGGGCATAGTCTCTTTCCGCGCGCCAGTCGTCCCAGGAGCCAGGACCGGCGACGGAGCAGAGAGCCGCGCCAGCGATCAGTACCAGCAGCAAAATCACTTTCATCGAAAACTCCTTTGGAGGTAATACGAAGAACCGGGCATTTGGTTTCATCCTAAAGCCAGTTTTTTCACGAATTCGACGTCGCCTTCGAGGAAATCGTAGACGGGGAGGTTGGGCGGGGCCTCCCAGGCGATCTGTTCGAACTGGCGATTGACCGGTTCGCCTCGAAAATCGGTAACTCGATAGAACTCCAGGTGGATGGCTGGGCCTGGGGGGTACTGGACCGTTCCGGCGTGCAGCAGGGCGCCGATGGCGGCGTCGATTTGCAACTCCTCGCGCAGCTCGCGCGCCAGGGCGGAGCGCGGATTCTCGCCGGGCTCGACTTTGCCGCCGGGGAATTCCCATTTGAGGGCCTGGCGTCCACCGCGGCGCTGGCAGATCAGGATGCGGCCCTCCCGTTCGATGACCGCGGCGACGACATTCATTTTAGAGAACAGCCATCAGCGATAATTGAAGCACGAAATGGACAGGGAGCGCCTGCTGGATCATTTTAAGAATCCGCGCAACGTGGGCGTGCTCGCGCCGCCGGCGGTGGTGGTGGACGTCACGAATCCGGCCTGCGGGGACATGCTGCGGCTGTCGGTGCGGTTTGAAGACGACCGAGTGGCGGAGGCGCGGTTCCAGACGCGCGGCTGCACGGCATCGATCGCGGCCTGCTCGGCGCTGACCGAGTGGATGACCGGTAAGTCGCGGGGGGAGCTGAGGATGCTGCGGGCGGAGATCATAGACGAAGCGGTGGGGGGGCTGGAGCCGGCGTCGAAGCATGCGGCGGTGTTGTGCGTGGATGGGGTGAAGCAGGTGCTCGTGAAAACGGCGGCCATCGGCTGAAGCCGATGCCGCAAGCTATAGCTCGCGCCACATTAGAGTATCCTGATCCTAATATGCGTTGCTTTATTCTTACTCTGATCGCGGCGGCGGTTGCGCTGGCGCAGACGCCTCGCACCAATGTGGAAAGCGGTAAGCGGTACCCGCGCATCGTGATACGCGGCGCGATGGTCGTCGACGGGAGCGGGACGCCCGCGTCCGGTCCGAAGGACATCGTGATCGAGAACGGCATGATCGCCGACGTGGTTTCGGCCGACGCCATGGCGGCGGGGCGCGGAGGGCGGCGCCCTACGGGCGATATCAATATCGACGCCACGGGAAAATACGTACTGCCGGGGCTGATCGACGCGCACGCGCACGTGCAGGACGAGCGCGGAGGCATCCCGCAGCCGCTCGATTATGAGCTGAAGATCTGGCTCGCGTGCGGCATTACCACGGTTCGCGACGTGGGCAGCGACACGCGCAAAACGCTGGAGCTACGGCGCAAGAGCGCGGATGGAGAAGTCGCGTCGCCGAGGATTTTCGTTTATCCGATGATCGGCTCTCCGAAATCGCCCGAGGCGGCGCGGCAGCGCATCCGCGATTTCCAGGCGCTGACGGCCGACGGCGTGAAGTTCACCGGTATCAATCGCGCCGAGATGGAAGCAGCCGAGGATGAGGCGCACAAGCTAGGGCTGCGCATCGCGCATCACGTGGGCGTCGAGGAAACCAACGCCTGGGACGACATCAAGTTCGGCACGACGAGTATCGAGCACTGGTACGGCATTCCGGATGCCGCGCTCGATGACGGAGTGCAGCATTTTCCGTCGAATTACAACTATTCGAATGAGGGCGACCGGTTCCGCTATGGTGGCCACCTGTTCCGCGAGGCGAATCCGGAAAAGCTGCTGAAGGTGCTGGACGCGATGGTGAAGGCCAACGTGGCCTGGGATCCGACGATGAGCATTTACGAGGCGAATCGCGACTTGCAACGCTCGAAGACGGCTCCGTGGTTCAAGGATTATCTGCATCCGACACTGGAGAAATATTTTGAGCCGAACGTGGCCAATCATGCGTCGTATTTCGACCACTGGACGTCGACGGACGAGGCTTACTGGAAGGAAAACTATCGCCTGTGGATGGCGGCTCTGCGCTATTTCGACAGGCAGGGCGGGCTGATCGGGGTCGGCGACGATGCGGGGTTCCTGTATTCGCTGTACGGTTTCGGGCTGATCCGGGAGATGGAGTTGCAGCAGGAGGCGGGGTTCCCGACGCTGAAGGTGATCCAGCACGCGACGTCGAATAACGCGAAGATTCTTGGCCAGGAAGCGAAGATGGGCAAGGTGCGCGCAGGCTACATCGCGGACATGATTGTGGTGAACGGGAATCCGGTGGAGGATTTGAAGGTTCTTTATCCGACGGGAATCGAAACCTGGGTCAACGGCAAACCTGTGCACGGCGGCGGAGTCGAATGGACGATTAAGGATGGAATTCCGTATCACGCTCCGACGATGTTGAGCGATGTGAAAGAGATGGTGGCGAAGGCTCGCGGGCAGAAGGGAACCAATGGGGGGATGTAAGAAGGCGCCGCGCGCCGGGCGCCGGGCGCCGGTGCTGCTGGTGTTATGTGCGGCTACAGCGATGGCCCAGAACTGGCCTTCGTTTCGGGGGGCGGGGGCGCTGGGGGTTGTGGAGCGGGCTTCGACGCCTGCTTCTTGGGACATCGAAAAAGGGCGCAATGTTGCTTGGACGCTCGATGTGCCGGGGCTTTCCCATTCCAGTCCGATTGTGTGGGGCGAGCGCATTTACCTGGTGACGGCCATTAGCTCCGATCCCAACTCGGTGCTGCAATTTCCGTTGAAGGGCAGCCTCGACACGCGCACCGATACCTCGAAGCACGAATTTCGCCTGATGGCGATCGATAAATCGTCGGGAAAGATTATCTGGAACAAGCTGGTGTATTCGGGCGAGCCGAAATTATCGCGTCATCCGCATAACAGCTATGCCGCGGCGACGCCCGCCACCGACGGCAAACATATTGTCGTGTTTTTCGGCTCCGAGGGTTTGTATACGTTCGACATGGACGGAACCCTTTTGTGGCAGCAGGATTTGGGCGTGCTGGACCAGGCGGCGTTCGATCTGCCGGAGTATAAATGGGGGTCGGCCAGCTCGCCGGTGATTTATAAGAATCTTGTCGTGGTGCAGTGCGACCAGATCCACGGGTCGTTCATCGCGGCGTTCGATATCGCGACGGGGAAGCAGGCGTGGCGGGCGGAGCGCGACACCATTCCTTCGTGGTCGACGCCGGGGATTTACATGGGAAAGACCGGAGACGAGCTGATCGCGAACGGCGCGGAATCGATTCGTTCCTACGATCCGATGACGGGCAAGGAACTGTGGCGGATCAAAGGCACGTCGATGATCTCGGTACCGACGCCGTTCGTCGCGCACAACCTGATTTTCTGTTTTACCGGATATTCGCGCTATATTCAGCCGATTTACGTGGTGAAACCGGGGTCGCGCGGCGATATCACGCCGCCGAAGGATGTGACGTCTACCGCGAATATCGCCTGGTCGATGCAAAGAGGCGCGCCGTATCTGCCGACGCCGGTGGTTTATGGCGATTATTTATATGTCGTGCTGGGTAATGGCATCCTGACCTGTTATCGCGCGGAGACGGGTGAAAAAATCTGGTCGCAGAGGCTCGGCAATGGAGGAACGTTCACGTCGTCGCCGGTGGCAGCCGGAGGGAAACTCTATTTCGCGAATGAAGATGGAGACGTGTATGTGCTGAAGGCCGGTACGGTGTACGAACTGCTGGCGCAAAATCATCTGGGCGAAGTGCAGATGGCGACCGCGGCGATCACCGGTGACACGATTCTTTATCGGACGCAGCATCACCTGATTGCCCTGAAAGAAAAGGAGCCAGGAGCCAGCAGCCAGTAGCCAGTAGAGCGCGCTGCTACTGTTTTGCCGCGTATTGCGTCAAAATGAGAGAGTGCTCGTTTTTATGCTGGCTCCTGGCTCCTGGCTCCTGGCTACTTCTTCATGACCTCTTTCGATTTTCGTTCCCGCACAAGAGTTCTGTTCGGCGCCGGGGAGTTCGCGCGCCTTGGTGAAGTCGCCCGCGAGCTGGGCGGCACGCGATGTCTGCTGGTTGCCGATCATGGCATGATCGGCACCGGCTACGTTCACGAGGCGACGCGCACGCTGAAAGCCCGACGCATGGAGGTATTCGGTTTTCACGATTTCGAAGTGAATCCGACCACCGCCATGGTGGAGGCGGGACGCGTGTTTGCGGCGCCGCTTGAAATCAACCTTATCGTCGGCCTCGGGGGCGGCAGTTCGATGGACTGTGCCAAGGGCATCAACTTCGTGCTGACCAACGGCGGCAATATGAAGGATTACTGGGGTTATGGGAAGGCTCTGCGGTCCATGCTGCCGATGATCGCGGTTCCCACAACGGCCGGCACGGGCAGCGAAGCGCAGAGCTACGCGCTGATTTCCGATTCCGAGACGCACGTAAAGATGGCCTGCGGAGATCCGAAAGTGGCCTTCCGCGCGGCGATTCTGGATCCGAAGCTGACCATATCGCAGCCTTCCTCAGTGACCTCGGCGACGGGGTACGACGCGATTTCGCACGCGGTGGAGACGCTGGTTTCGACGCGCGGCAACGCGTTTTCCGAATGTTTTTCGCGCGAGGCGTGGCGGCTGCTGAACTCGAGTTTTGAGCGGGTGTTATCGCATCCCGAGGACCTGACCGCGCGCGGAGCGATGCTGGTGGGAGCGCACTTCGCCGGTCTGGCCATCGAAAATTCAATGCTGGGCGCGACGCACGCCTGCGCCAATCCGCTGACTGCGCATTACGACGTTCCGCACGGCGTAGCGATCGGGCTGTTGCTTGCGCACGTGGTGGATTTCAACAGTCCGGTGGCGCAGGAGATGTATCACGAACTGTACCCGGGCGATCTGGCGGGGCGCCTGCGCGACCTGGCCGAAGCCGCGGGGCTGCCGATGTCGTTGAGCGAGGCGCAGGTTCCCGAGGAGGCTCTGCCGCGCCTAGCCGAGGAGGCTAGCGTGCAGTGGACGGGCAGATTCAATCCGCGGGTGTTCGATTCCGCGGCGGCGCTCGAGATTTATAGATGCGCGTATTAGGCCATGTGGTGCAGGATGGCATCCTGCGGCCGATTGGTAATCGGCCTTTTGCGAAGAGGCGGGTTGCCAACCCGCCGCAGGCTGCCAGCCTGCACCACATGCTGCTGCTATTGCTCATTTCGGGCGTCGTCCTCCATGCCGCCGACGACTGGCCGCAGTTTCGCGGGAATCCCAGCTTAACCGGCATCGCGACTTCGGCCGTTCCTAAAACCCTAAAGTTGCTGTGGACGTTCGAAGCCGGTGATTCCATCGAGTCCTCCGCGGCCATCCTGGACGGGACGGTTTACGTGGGTTCGGAGACGGCCGAGTTGATTGCCGTCAACCTGGCTGACGGCAAGTTGAAATGGAAATACAAAGTGATGGACGGGATCGGCGAATCGTCGCCCGCAGTTGCGGACGGCATGGTCGTGGTCGGCGATCTGTCGGGCGTGGTGCACGGCGTCAGCGCGAAGGACGGGAAAGGCGTGTGGACGTTCGCCGCCAGCAGTGAAGTGAAGGCGTCGCCGGTGATCGTGGACGGGAAAGTGATCATCGGATCGTACGACGGCAATCTCTACGCGCTGGGGCTGAAGGACGGGAAAGTGGCCTGGCAGTTCCGCACCAACGGACCGGTGCACGCCACGGCGAGTGTGGCGGGCGGGCTCGCTTACATTTCCGGGTGCGACGGCATGCTGCGGGGCATCCGCATCGCCGATGGGAAGGAAATGGTCGAGATCAAGACTGGTTCGTACACGGGAGCGTCGCCCGCGCTCTCGGGCGATGCTGCGTTTTTCGGCACTTTCGACAACGTCGTGCTGGCGTTCAATCTCAAAACGAAGAAGCTGCTGTGGCAGTACGAAAACCCTGCGAGGCCGTTTCCGTTTTACTCCTCCGCCGCCCTCGTCGGCGGTAAAGTGATTCTCGGCGGACGCGATAAGCTCGTTCATTGCCTGGATGCGAAGACGGGGAAGGAACTGTGGAACGTGCAGACGCGCTCCCGCGTGGAATCGTCGCCAGCGGTGGTCGACGGGCGCGTTTACGTGGGATCGAACGACGGGCGGTTCTACGTGCTGGATGCCGCGACCGGCGCAAAACTTTGGGAGTTCAACGCGGGGGCGCCGTTATCGGCGTCGCCGGCCGTCGCCGAGGGGCGGATAGTGATCGGGTCGCAGGACGGGAAGTTGTACTGTTTCGGAGCGTAACGGAAATCCAGTGACGGCTCTGTTTTGACCGCTCCCGTTGGTCGCGGTTCGAATAAGCCTCGGGAGCGGTCTATTGCGGTTTTCCCACCTAACTGGACGGTGGGGACGTTTCGTGCGATCCGCATTACAATAAACGTGAGTGCCCTTTACCGACCGGTTTCAGCTTCTCGGCCTGAAACGCGACGAGGGCGCGTGCTCCTTTGAGGCGCGCGAAATCGCCACCGGCCGTCCTGTGCTTGTGCACGTGTTCGCCGACCGCACGTCGCCGCTGAACCGGGCGCTCCTTGCCAAATTCGACGCGTTGCCTGCTACCGAGCGCAGCCGCATCATCGACCGCGGCGAGCATGAGGGCGGCGTCTACATCGTCACCGACCGGCTGGCCGAATATCCGGGGCTGCAGGAGTGGCTGAGGGCGAAAGATCGCGTAAAACCTCCGGATGAGGGCGAGGCGTGGCGGTTGACGTCGGGGACCAGGCCCCCGGTGGACGATCAGTTGGCGAATCTATTCGAAACTGCGCCGACGCCGATCGTCGAGCCATCGCCTTTGGATGAGCCGAGGGCTCCGGTGCTTACCGATACCGGCGAACAGACGCTGAAAATTCCCGCGCCTCCGCTTCCCGCGCCAGTTTCGGCCCCTAAGCCCGCCGAATTCAAAAGTCCGGCTCCGCCCGTGTTGCGGCCGGTAGCGCCGAAAACCGAGCCGCCCGTGGCGCCGGATGAGCCGGGGGAATTCACGAAGCAATTCGCTCCACCCGCGATGAGGCCGGCGCCGAAGGTCGAGCCTCCCGTGGCGCCAGTCGCGCCGTCGGAAGAGCCTGGGGAATTCACCAAACAATTTGCCCCATCCGTGATGCGCTCGGTGCCGAAGGTCGAGCCGCCGCCTGCCGCTCCCCCACCGCCGGATGAACCGGGGGAATTCACCAAGCAATTCGCTCCACCCGTGATGCGGCCGGCGTCGAAGGTCGAACCGCCGCCAGCGCCTGCGCCCGGCGAATTTACGAGTCTTTTCGCCGCAACTCAGGCGAAACCCCAGGAGCCGCCCAAGCCCGCGCCCGGTGAGTTTACGAAGCAGTTCCAATTGCCGCCGCGAACCGTTTCACCGCCGGCGCCGCGCGCGCCGGCCTCGCTATCGGGCGAGGACCAGCCTGGCGAGTTCACGCAGATGTTGCAGGCGCAACCGCGCCCGGCCGCTCCCGCAGCCCCCGCGACGCCGCCGTCGGGGGAATTTACGCGGTTCTTTCAATCTCCGATGACGCCCGCGGCTGGAGGCGCGGCGCAGAACATCGCGCCGCTGAAACCTCCGCCCTCCGCTCCCAAGAGCGCCGGCGAGTTCACGCAGATTTTTGGACGGGACGCCATGCCGTCAGCGCCGCCTCCGCCCGCTCCTGCCGCTCCTCCGCCGGATTCTTCCGCCAACGCGACGCAGGTGTTCAACGTACACAGGCCCGCGCCTCCGCCTGTTCCCTACAGCCCCGGGCCGAATATCGCGCCGCAAGGGCCGGGCGAGTATACCAGCATGTTCGCCAGGCCCGCGCCACTCACGTTCGGACAGGCTCCGGCGGCTCCGCAGACGCTTCGGGCGCCCCTACCGGCTCCGGTCGCGAGAAACAAATCCCGCCTGCCGTTGCTCCTTTTGATTGGCGGCGCTGCGTTATTAATCATAGCGGCAGTTGTCTACTACTTCATGCGGCCACATACATCGTGACGAAACTTAACAATTTACAAAGGGTTTACCAAACTGGAGGAATCATATTCGCCGGACGGCAGGTACCAGCATTTCGAGGATGACGAAGGGACGGCTATAATAAGTGTTCGCGCATGCGATTCTCGGTTGACGCTCACGCCATCGGCTGTCACCTGACGGGGAATGAAGTCTACATACGCAATCTGCTGCACGAGTTTGCGAGGCTGGACCGGACCAGCGACTTCATCGCCTACGTCTCCAAGCCCGGCGCTCATCTACAGTTGCCGGAAAGCGTTCAGACCCGCCATGTCTCGGAGAACCCCTTTCGCAGGTTGGGTTTAGACCTGGCCGTGAAGCTCCGCTACGATAAGCCGGATTTGATTCACGTGCAATATACCGGTCCGCTGGGCTGCACCGTGCCGATGGTCGTAAGCGTCCATGACGTCAGCTATCTAGAGCATCCACACTACTTCACGCGCTTCCGATCCAGGCAGTTGCGCTTCACCGTGAAGCGAACGGTGGAGGCGGCCGCGCGCATCCTGACGCCCAGCGAATTCTCGCGCCGCGCGATTCTGCGGCACTACAAGCTGGATGAGCGAAAAGTGGTGGTGGTGCCGAACGCCGTGTCGTCATCCTTCCGCCCGGTGGAGCGCGAATCGGCCGCGGCGCAGGTCGAGGAAAAATTCGGAATCCGCGGGCCGTTCGTGCTCACCGTGGGCGATTTGCAGCCCCGCAAGAATCACCTCGGTCTGCTGCACGCATTTGAGGAAACGCTGCGTCAACACCCGCATCTTCCGCATCGTCTTGTATTTGTGGGCAAGGAAACCTGGTATTCGAAGGAGCTTCACCGCGCGGTGCTGCGCAGCGAGGTCGCCGGGCGGGTCCATTTCACGGGTTTTGTCGAAGATCCGGATTTGCTGCAGTTTTACGGCGCCTGCGATTTGTTCGTGTTCCCGTCCTTTTACGAAGGTTTCGGCCTGCCGATTCTGGAGGCGATGGCCTGCGGCCGCGCGGTGGCCTGTTCCAGCTCGACGGCGATGCCGGAGGTGGCGAACGCTGCGGGAATCCTGTTCGACCCGTACTCGGTTCCGGAAATGGCACGCGCCATCGGCGACGTTCTTCTGGACGAAGAGATGCGCGTGCGCCTGGAGCGGCTGGGCAGCAACCGCGCCGCGTCCTTCACCTGGGAACGGGCCGCGCAGCGCACGCTGGACGTCTATTATGAGGTGGCGGGCGTCCGCAAACCGGAGCCGGCGTTGAAAGTTCGCGCGTCGTCATCGTCATGAAGTATTTCGCCTTTCTGCTCTGTGTTCTTCCCCTCTCCGCGGAATCCTTGCGGTACTCCATCAACTGGGCCAGCGGCCTGAGCCTGGGCGAAGCCACGTTGCACTCCGATAAAGGCAAGGAAGCGTGGGATTTCGAGGTGACGATGGACGCCAGTATCCCGGGTTTCGCGCTGCGCGACCGTTATCAGTCCGCGGCGACGCCCGACTTGTGTTCGCTGCAACTCGAAAAAAGTTTCACGCACGGGAATCGCAAGGGGGATGAGAAAACCATCTTCGATCAGCAGAATCACACGGCGTCGCGGGAGACGCAGAACGGCGGCGGCAAATCGGAGCTGTCGGTTCCCGCCTGCGCCAAGGATGCGCTGACGTTCATGCAGTTCGCCCGCAGCGAACTGGCGCAGGGCAGGCTGGCGCCGCCCCAGGCGGTGGTTTTCGGTGCGATTTATAACGTTCGGATCGAATACACCGGCGCGCAAAAAATCAGGGTGGGCGATCAGATGGCCGACGCGGATCGTATCCTGGCGACGATTAAGGGTCCTACCTCGGATCTCACGGTCGAGATTTTTTTCGCCCGGGACGCCGCGCGGACTCCTCTGCTGGCCCACATTCCATTGTCGCTGGGGACGTTCACGGTGGAACTGATCCGGTGAAGATCGGATTTTTCTCTCCTCTGCCGCCTGCGAAAAGCGGCATCGCCGACTATTCCGCGGTTCTGCTGGATCATCTGAAGCGCTACGCCGACGTGGATGCGTTTTCCGCGCGGCCGGCCTCGTTCGATCCTTCGCGCTATGACGCCATCGTTTACCAGCTCGGCAATAATCCGCATCACACGTTTGTTTATGAGATGGCGATGGAGCATCCGGGCATCGTGGTGCTGCATGAGGCGAATCTGCATCACCTGATCGCCGATCTGACGATCCGGCGCGGCGATTGGGACGCCTACATTCGCGAAGTGGAATTGAATGCCGGCGCGGAGGCTCGCGAGTTCGCGGAGCGATATGTCAGGACGCTCGAACGGGGGCCGGATTACGATATTCCGATGCTGAAGCCGGTGCTCGAAAGGTCGCGCGGAGCCATCGTGCTCAGCGCGGCGGTGGAAAGTCAATTGCGCGCCCTGGGTTATAGCGGACCGGTGGAGATTATTCCGCACGGAGCCTGGATCGCCGATGTGGACCGGATGAAGTATCGCGCGAAGCTCGGGCTGAATGAGAGGACGCCGCTGGTCGGTATTTTCGGATTCCTGAAGCCGTATAAACGCATCGCCGAGTCGCTGCGCGCGTTCGCCAGGCTCATCCGCGTGGCACCTGAAGCGTGCATGATCCTGGTGGGAGAGGCGCATCCGGATCTGCCTCTCGATTCGATGATCGCGACGCGGAATCTGTCGGCCCATGTGCGGCACATCGGGTTTACGCCGATTGAGGATTTTAACGGCTATTTAGGCGCCTGCGACATCGTTCTCAACTTGCGGTATCCCACGGTGGGAGAGAGCAGCGGAACGCTGTTGCGCGCGCTGGGCATGGGCAAAGCGGTGATTGTGTCCGATGTCGGATCGTTTCGCGAATATCCCGATGAAGTTTGCTTGAAAGCTCCAGTCGATGCGAGCGAAGAGGATCACTTGTTCGAGTATCTGAATGTCCTCGTCTCGCGGCCGGAGCTGGCGAGGGGCTTGGGCGCGCGGGCCCGGCAATGGGTGGAGCGCGAATGCAACTGGAATTCAGTTGCCGAGCGGTATGCGTATTTTCTGGAAGGCAAGCCATATCCGGAGCGCGCGGTGGTGGTGGAAGAGGTAGCGACGGTGGCCGTGCCGATCGAGTACATCGCGGAGTGGACGCCTTCGGAAAACGGGTCGCGCGAGTATATCGCGACGCATCAGACGAGGCTTGAAAAGACGCTGGCGATTACGCCTTCGGGCGGGGAAACGGATCGCATTCTGGAGATGGGCGCGTACCTGCAAATCACGCCCGCTTTGAAATCGAAGCTGGGTTATGGCGAGGTGCGAGGCTGTTATTTCGGTCCGTCGGGCGAAACCAAACAGCGCATGGTGACCAGCGAAACGGGCGATTCGTTTACCTGCGAGATCGACCTTTTTGACGCTGAATCCGATGCGTTTCCGTACCCGGACGCGCATTTTAAGACCGTTTTGTGCTGTGAGCTGCTGGAGCATCTGCCCACCGATCCCATGCACATGATGGGCGAGATCAACCGTATTCTTCAACCCGGCGGCTATCTTGTGCTGACCACGCCGAATATCGCGTCGCTGCGGTCGATCGCCGCGGTTTTACAGGGGTTCCATCCGCAACTGTTCAGCACCTATCTGCGGCCCAAGGACGGAGAAACCGACGCCCGCCATCATCGCGAATACACGCCCGCTGAAATACGCCAACTGCTGGAAAATTCCGGCTTCGAGGTGACGCTTCTGGAGACTGGCCCGTTTCGGGAGGAGCCTAAACCGGAGCTCGCATGGGTGGAACATCTTTTGGACCGCTATATTCTTTCGAGCGAGAATCGCGGTGAAGGGATTTACGCGGTCGGCCGCAAAACGGGGACGGTGAGGGAGCGGTATCCTGCTTGGCTGTACACATAATGTTGTATACATGAACGCGATCGAAATACATTTCGACGAACGGGCGGCGCGGGTCTGGCAGGTGATCGACCCGTCGACTGAGATGTTGCTCGAAGAAGGCCAGTCGGACGATCGCGATTTGAGGGTCGCGCTGCCGGAAGGCGACGGCGCGTATCGGGTGCAGATCGCGCCGATGAACGATCGCGGGCGGTTCACGCTGGTCGACGCGGAGGTTATGGAAGGCAGGCTGGTTACGCAGCCTCCGCGCAAGACTTCGGCCGCGGCCATGAGCAGACAGCGATTCGCGCGCGCCGTACCGAAAGCGTTTGTGTATCCGGTGCGCAGCGTGGTTCGCAACCGCAAGCTGATGGCGTCGATGGTGCGGCGCGACATTCTGGCGCGCTATCGCGGCAGTTTTGGAGGATCGCTGTGGACCATTTTGAATCCTCTGCTGTTGATGTCGACCTATTTTTTCGTATTTGGCATCGTGTTGCAAACGAGGTTTGAAGGCGGGAGTTATATTCTCTACTTTCTCGCGGGAATTCTGCCGTGGCTGGCGTTTTCCGAGGCGGTGGGGCGGTCGCCCGGGATCATGTTCGAGTATCGAAGTTTTGTGAAAAAGCTGGTGTTTCCACTGGAGACGCTGCCGTTGAACCTGGTGATTGCGGGCGGGGTGACGGAGGCGATCGGCCTCGCGATTTTTACGCTGGGGCTTCTGTACGCGCACCACTCGGTGCCGTTGTCGGTGGCGTGGCTGCCGGTGCTGATTGTCCCTCAGCTTCTATTTACGGTGGGATTATGCTGGTTTTTGGCCGCTTTGGGTGTGTTCTTGCGCGACCTAGGGCAGATTATCGGCTTCGTTCTGACGGCGTGGTTCTTTCTGACGCCGATCTGTTATCCCGAATCGCAATTGCACGGGACGATGCTCAAGGTCCTCTCCTACAATCCGATGTTTGTGCTGGTGCGAGGCTACCGGACGATTTTTCTGGAGAATCGCGCGCCGGACGTGCTGCCGCTGATTGCCTTGTGGGTCGGATCGCTAGCACTGGCCATTTTTGGCCATGCGTTCTTTCACAAAATGCGAAGAAGCTTCGCGGATGTTATCTGAAAAGAAGCCAGGAGCCAGGAGCCAGGAGCCAGAATAAAAACTACTGCTCCGGGGGCATCGCGTAGTAGCCTTTGCGGGCCTGGACTTTGTAGTCCTTGTTCGTCGTTTTGATTTCGATTTTGTGATAGCTGCCGTCTTTCTGCGGGTGAGGGGACGTGTAGCCGATGGAATATTGCGAGCGCATTTCGTCCTGCAACTCTTTGAAAATGTCGTCTAACGTGTTTCTGCGGTCGACGCGGAACACGCGGCCGCCGGTTTCGCTCGACATTTTCGACATATCGTAAGTGCCCGTATTCCGGCCGATGGTGAACGTCCCGAAGCCTCCGCCGTGATAGCGGGGGTCTTCGTAATCGATGAAATAAATGATGCTGTCGGCTTTCTGTGCAGCTTCGGTGGCTCGATCGCGCGGAGTCTTGCTGCCGGTGTCGTCGCCGTCGGTGATGATGACCATGACCTTACGCCCGACTTCGCTTTTCAGTTTCTCGTTCGCGGCGAGATAGACGGCGTCGAACAGAATGGTGCCCGCCTGGTTCTGCGCCGTCGGCACAGGACCGGGATGCAGGCCGCCCACAGGCACGCTGAGGCGGAGCTGGCGCAGACCGTCCTGGAGCAGCTTCGCCGAGTTGGTGTCGTCCTGCAACAGCTCGGCTTCGGCGCCAAACTGCATCAGGAACGCCATATCCTTTTTGCGCAGGACGACCTTGAAGAACTCGTAGGCGGCGCGGCTTTCCGGCTCGATGAGGTTCTCCTGGCTTTTACTGGTGTCGACCAGCATGCCGATGGTCAGCGGGAGATCCGTTTCGCGCGTGAAATATTTGATCTCCATTTCCTTGCCGTCCTCGAAAAGCTTGAAGTCGTTTTTCTCGAGGTTGCCGACCAGGCCGTTGCCTTTGTTGCGGACCGAACAAAGGACGTTGACGAGATCGACATCGACCTTGATGACGGTGTCCTGCGCGGACAGGGCAAGAGACAATACGAGAAGTGTGAGCATCACCTTCATAATTACAATAGTAGATGCACGCCGATCCCAACGTGTTCCCCTAAAAAGTAGTCAGGAGACAGGAGTCAGGAGTCAGAATGAAGAAGGCGATCGCCCATTTGAAGAAAGCGGATACGGTGTTGGCTGGAATTATCGAGCGGGCTGGGGCTTACAAGATACGCTATGCCGAGCCGCGGTTCGAGACCCTGGTGCGATCCATTTGTTCGCAACAGTTAAACGGCAGGGCGGCGGATACGATTTTCGCGCGGCTGCGAGCGGCCGCGAAGGCCGATCCGATCACGCCGGAATCGATCCTGAAGCTGCGTCCGGCGAAGATGCGGTCGCTGGGGCTTTCGGGGCAGAAGATGACGTATATTCGCGAGCTGGCGCGGATGACTCGCTCAGGCGAGGTGAACTTCGAGCAGTGCGCGACGCTGGAGGACGGGGCGGTGGTGGAGCACCTGACGCGGGTGAAGGGCGTCGGCGTCTGGACGGTCCATATGTTCCTGATGTTCGCGCTGCGGCGTCACGACGTGCTGCCGACCGGAGATTTCGGCATCCGCATGGCGATGAAGAAGGCCTATGGCTTGGAGGATCTGCCGAAGCCGGCGGAGATGGAAAAGATCGCCGCGCCGTGGCGGCCGTACAGCTCGGTGGCGTGCTGGTATCTGTGGAGGAGCCTCGAAGAGAAGAAGCCAGGAGCCAGGAGCCAGGAGCCAGAATAGCGCTCAGCTTTGGTGGCTGCGGCGGCGGATCAGGTAGTAAGCCAAGGCGGCCAGAAGCAACGCGATGGACACGTAGAGCACGTACTGGTGGATCGTTTCGGCGATGCGCTGCCAGCTTTCGCCTAGAAAATAACCAAGCGTGAGGAACGTCGCGACCCAGACTGTGCCCCCGCTCCAGGCGAAGGCGATGAAGTGCGTGTACTTCAGCTTCGACGTGCCGGCGACAATCGCGGTGAAGTGGCGGACGCCGGCGATGTAATAACCGATGAACAACGCCCAGTGGCCCACGCGGTCGAACCAGGCGTGGACTTTATCCAGCCGCTCCTGGGTGATGTGCAGATATTTTCCGAAGCGGTGGACCACGCCGATGCCCGCCGTGCGGCCGATGGCGTAACTGAGGCTGATGCCGCACCAGCTTCCGGCCAGCGCCGCGCAAAACGCCTCTACGGGATGCATGACGCCCTTTGAAATGAGGTAGCCGCAATAGACGAGCAGCGTTTCGTCCGGGACGGGCAGGCCGACCACGCCGAGCATGAGCAGGACGAAGATTGCCCCGTAGCCGTATTGGGCGATCCAGGTGAAGACATGGGACATCGATCCCAAGATAGCGTACCGGGTTGTTTCCCCGTTACGAAACGAACCATGGGGCCTGCGAAACGAACCCAAGACGGGACAAGTTACTTGTTTTTAACGCTTTAGCAGCTCCTTGATGATGGGGCCGGGGAGGGTGGGTCGGGGGCGCCCATCAGGGTTAGGATGGTGGGCACCAGGCTCAGGCTGTCGTACGGGGTTTTGACGTGCAGGCCGCGGGGGATGCCGGTGTTCTTTCCGCCGGTGAACATCAGGACGGAGTGCGTCGAAATTTGCAAAAACGAACCGTGATTGCCGCCGGGATTGAAGCCGCGCACGTTGAAATTCCAGTGGTCGTTGGCGAATACCAGCAAATCTGTGCGGCGCAGGGCGCGGCGGCGGTCGCGATAGGGATCGCCGGGGGGAACTTCGTTCAGCAATTGTTCGGCGACGCCGATGATGCCGTTGGAATAAAGCGTTCGGTGGACGGCCTGGAACCATTCGGGTTCTGTGTGCCATTCGTTGAGCCAGGATTCGCGATTGGGAGCGTCGAGTAAAGGATCCTCGAAATACTCGAGGGGCAGGCCTTCGCACCAGGGGATTTTGTCGTAGTGCGAGGCGTCCGTCAGATGCTCGACTGGGGTGTAGCGAAGCTGGTTGCCGCGTCTTTCGATGAGGGCCTGATGGTCGGCGTCGCGGAACAGCCAGACCTTATCGGGCGCGGCCGCGACAGCGATGAAATCGACCGGTTAGGTCCGACATCCTTCTGCACGTTGTTCCGCACGCGAAGCGCTGTGAGCGCGGAGAAATAGTCAATGGTGCGGAAGCTTTTTTCCATGTCGAGCGAACCGTCGTCGGCGACGACCAGGCCGAGCGGGCGCTGGGCCTACGACGTAGTGCTGCAAATCGTGGATGGAGTTGAGCTCGCCCAGCGATTTTCGCGGGATCAGCTCCTCAATTTTGAATTTGCCGGGGTCGAAATCGGCGGGATTGAGCGCCAGCAGGTGGGTCATCGTGGCGATGTATCCGACGTAGGCGCGATCGTCCTGCTTCGCCTGCTCGATACGGTTGAGGATGCGCCAGCGCTCGGTCCGGAGACCAGCGGCGACCTGCTGGTGCGTGAGGTGCTTTAGCCCGGCGGCGCGTTTTTGATCCTCCTGAACGCGGACACGGAGTTTGCGCAGATCCGCGGCCAGAGCGTCGATATTCGCGCGCCAGGCGGGCCGTTCGCGGTCGAGCGTATCGAACAGGGCGTCGATGGCGGCGCGGCGCTGGGGTCCGCGAATCTGTTTCTTGATCAGCTCGATCAGCAGGATGTGGAGGATGTTCAGCGAGTTGTTACGCAGCGCGACGTTGGCGCGTTCATTGCCATCGAGATCGAGGACCGCGGTGGGATAGTCGCCGCTCTGGCCGGCCAGATACGGCGAATCGGCGGACGGGGTCGTGACTTCGGAGACGAACGGATCGAGGCCCTTCAGCTTGTATTCGCTCAGGGTGTGGCGATTGTTGATCACGTGGTGGCCGCCGCCTGCGTCACTCGTGAAAAAATCGACCAGGCTGTAGCCCTGGCTGAAGGTTCCTTCCGTGGTGTTCATGCCGTGGTCGAGACCAGGATCAGCGCCGTCGAATCGGCGAGAGGGCTGGCCTGAATGGCCGCCCACACGCGGCCGACGAAAGCGTCGATCGATTCGATGACGTGAAGCTGGGCCACAGGGTCGTCGGACAGATGACCGATGTGATCGTAGTCGCCGGTGTAGTAATCGAGATAACGGACGGAGGGGATTTTCAACTTCGCGATCAGCTCGCGCTGCTGCTGCTCATTGACTGAACTGGTGAAGGAGAAGCCGGTCTGCCATTCGTCGAATAGTTCCTTGACGGGTGACCGCAGCTTGTTGTGAATCGCCTCGCTGAGCGTTCTCCAGCGGACGCCGCGCTGGAACAGTTGGAAGCTCTGGTAGCGGTCTTCCACGGGGAAGCGATCGAGCAGCAGGGGCACGCCTTGCTCGTCAAGCAGTTCGACTCCGGGCATGTCGGCGCGCCTCTTCTCGGCATAATCGCGATAGAGAGGGAAGAAATTCAGGTAATCGTGGGAGCGGAGCGTGTAGCGGTCGTATTCGGCGTTGCCGTGGATTTCCAGGTGGTGGCCGGTATCGAGCATCGACCAGGAGGGCGCGGAGAGGCTGATGCCGCGCACGTAGAAGTTGTCCAGCCAAGCGCCGTTATCGCCGAAGACGCGGTGAATGAAGGGCAGGCGGCTGCGGCCGTCGCGAAGGCCTCCGGCGTTTTCGGCAGCGTAGCGTTCGACGAGGGCTTCGGGGAGTCCGTCGACCTTGAGGATGACGATGCGCTTGGTTTCGGCCGCGGCGGGGAGGCAGAAGAGTAACAGCAGGGCGACGAGAAGAGCGTTGCGCTTTGCGTAACGATGGGAATCAAAACACCGGGCTGAGTGGAGGGGGCGAAAAATTGGGGACAGCCCGCTCTGTCCACGCGGCGGCGAAGGGGGGTGCGTTTGCTCGGAGCGATCGGGCGCCTTGGGACAGAGTAGGCAGTCCCCAATTTTTCGCAGACTCTGCTATTTTCGAGGGGAAAAATTGGGGACAGCCCGCTCTGTCCACGCGGCGGCGGAAGGGTGGGCGTTTCTCGGAGCGATCGGGGCGCCTTGGGACAGAGTAGGCAGTCCCCAATTTTTCGCGGTAGGGCATCACTGGATGCCTGCGTCCAGGCCTTCGAGGGCGCGCTCGCAGAGCTGCCTGGTTTCCTGGTCGGTGGTTTCCTTCATGATGCGCTCGACCACTTGCGCCGAGCGGGCGGGGAAGCCGCTGGCGGAAAGATCGTCGAGCGCGCGGCGGACCTGGTCCATGTTCCAGACGATCGAGGGGTCGGTGGCGGAGCGGGCGACGCTCGCGAGGAGTTGCATATGTCTGGTCATCCTGCGCTCTTCATCGACGGCGGCGACCACGGCGGACGGCGATCCTTCGCGGTGGCGGTACGCGCCGAGTGTTGCGAAATGAGCGAAATGGAAAAAAGAGCGGGCGCAGAAGCCGTGATAGTAGGCTTCCAGCTCCTGGTTGCGGTCGTAGTCGATGCGCGCCGCGAGGCCCTGGGGATCGTCGGCATATTTCAGCAGGGCCGCGTAC
>CAVVNE010000027.1:0-23566 GCA_963749245.1 Bryobacterales bacterium | reverse complement strand
GACGCGAAACTTAAAACACGCAACGCTGTTCCGATCAGATCTGGCGGACGGACCGTTCAACCAATTCGTCACTGAGGGCCTCGATGCACTGGCCGGTCTGCGCGCGGCCGGCATGGAATCGCATCATAGCGCGGAAAGCGTCGTTGCGCACGTGCTTTTCCAGATCCGCCTCGCGATAGCCGTACGCTTCCATCTCTTCGAGTGGCAGATAAATTCGCCCGTGAGCCAATTGCTCGCCGACGTCCCGCAGAACCGCCGTCAGTTCGATCGCGAGGCCGAGGTCGGCCATATATTCGAGCGCGGGACCGCGGAAACCCACCACGTGCGTCATCATCAGCGCGACGGTTCCGGTCACGCGCTGGCAGTGGCTGCGGAGCTGCGAAAAGCTGGCGAAGCGCGTCTGGTCGATGTCCATGCGCACGCCTTCAATCATTTCGGTCGGCAGGTCGTGAGGAATCGCGCGGTGGTCGACGGTGTCGAGGAACACGTCCAGCACCGGGTGACGCGCCAGTTCTCCGCGCAGTCCCGCCGCCACCATCGACACCCAGCGGTCGAGATCGGCGCGGCCCTGCTCAGGAGTCTCGGCCTGGCTGGCCAGCCGGCGCGTGTAATAGCAGAACCAATAGACGGCATGCGCGGCGCGCCGCAGGTCGACCGGGAAAAAACGCGTGGCAAGGGAAAATCCATGGGACCCGGTTCGCGCCGCCTCCGCCGCCTGCGTATAGAGAGCGTCAAGCGAATTGATGCCGCCGGATGGGGGAGGACGCATATCGAATAGGGTTTTCAAGATGATATCACGGCGAGGGGCCGATCCTACTGGCTTCCGGATGCGGCGTGATTCAGGACTTGGCAGGCGATGAGGGTGGAGGTTACTTCAACGGGATTGCCGACTACACCCTCACGTGGCTGGATCTGATCGCCAGACCGCAAGGGCGTCTCGGGACGTTCCGCGCGGCGTGCGTACTGCGCGCAAGTCTTGGTCAGGAGAGCCCCAACCCGGAACGTTAGGGCTTCTTGCGTTTTGTTTACACTATTCTATTACCCCGCGATTCTAGTGCCTGGGTGTCGCCAGGTATGCATGCGTGCTGCCGTTTATCGTGCCAAAGCCCACGATCTCGCCCGCATCGTTGATGCCTTGAGCGCACTCGAGATACCAGCCTGAGTTCTTCGGGATCAGCGTGTTGAGGTCCACCGATGTTTTGCCTTGAAAGACGATGGCGGTCTCGTTAAAGCTGGCGTCCAGGGAAAAGCCGACGATCACGCCGTTGTTGTTAATGGTGTGAGAACAGCAGGGCCCGGTCACGATGGATCCGGGAAACCGGCCGAGGTCCTGCATACCGGTCTCCTTGGTCCACAGGAAGGTGTCTTCGGGGCAGGTTGCAGGATTGGTGTCCGGGCCGACGCAGGCAAATCCGACTACTTCCCCGCGGTCATTGATACCGGTAGCAACGTTCAAAACGCCCGCGGGCGTACCCGGCAGGTGGCCCAGGTCAGTGGGTGAGCCGTTGCTGTCCCAGAGCACGGCGTGCGGAGCGAACGGGATTGGGGAGACCGGGGCGTTCGAGCACAAACCCGACGCGCCAACTGCCTGGCTGCTGTTATTCATCCCGAGGGCGTAGCCGACAGTGTCGCCGGGGAGAGGATGCAGTGCCTGGATCCGCCCGTCCGGTCCCCAGCTCACCGCTTCAAAACGAAGAAGCTGAAAAGGAGTGCCGCTGGCGCAGGTCGCATCGCTTGTGCCATTCTCGGCAACCCCGACGACTTGGCCTAGATCGTTCACATCGAAGGCATTGGCGTTATTGCCGCCAGGCAGGAGCGGGAGAGCCGTCAGGGCCCCAATTCTTCCGATTGCGCCAAGGCATTGATGGTGAGTGCCATAGGCACAAAAGTCCTCGCCCTTCGGGTCCGTGTTGGCGGTTTCGGAACCGACCGCTGTCTGGCCAAACTCGTTCAGCCCGTTTGCTGCGCTGTTACAGGTGGGGCATTTTTGTCCGCCCAGAGTGCCGATGTCGAACAGGCGGCCGCCTCCATACCAAAGGAAGGCGTGCTGCGGGCCGTTGAGCACCAGGTTCGACGCCCCGGTTGCCCAGCCGAATGCGTTAATCCCAAGCGGGTTGCTGTTCGTCCCTGGCCCGCCCAGCGTGCCGAGGTCGGTAACGGTGTAATGCGGCTGCGCGCCGGCAAGCGCGGCGACCAACATGCTCGCACCGAAAATGAACATCGATTTCATATTTCCTCCAGGCAGGATGATTTCCTGTCGCCGGTACAGGCGGAACAGCGGGCTAAAAGCGGCCATGGGTGTCGTGCTTTTTTTTGGACGCGGAAATCAGCAATCTGCTGAAAACCTGGTCGGCGGTCGATCCGGCTGCGCTCGATCAGTTGTCCATGCAGGTTTACGACGAACGTCGCCGCATGGCCCGCCGCCACATGAAAGGCGAACGGCCGGACAAACTGCCTGATTCCTCCTCTGAAGTCGCCTTCAAGCCTGTCCTCTCTTCGCACGACAGTCAGAGTCCGACCGTCCCGTGTGGGGCGGGCTATCAGCCGGCAGCCGCCCTCCGGGCGGCTTGTTTCAAGCGACGAAAGAGCCTGCTGGAAGCAGGCTGCCGGCTCAATAGCCCGCCCCACAAGGAGGGTCCGGCCTACATCGGCGTATAGGGATTGTCGATCGCAAACAGCCAACTGCCATCCGGCTGGCGGCGCACGACCTCGGTACTCAAACCTTTGGTCCCCAACGGCAGCTCAAAGCGGCCGCTATCCCGACGATGTTCTCGCAACGCTCCTTGACACCAATTCCATCCCTGAACAGTTTTTTGGGAATGCAGCTATTATTTTTTACTTACGACAGCCGCGGCGCGATGCTTGAACTTCAAGACATAATTTTCCGGAAACATGTCGTCCCGCCGCTCGACTAGTTCGAAGCCCGCGTTCTGAAACTCGTCGGTGAACGTGCCTTCGCCGGCGCGGACCATCTTCAATATGTAATCGCGCGACACGCCGTCGATACGCTTGAAGTCGATCAGCATCAGGACCCCGTTCGATCGCAGCGCCTTGCTGATTTCCTTAAGCATATCCGTCGGGAACTCGAAGTGATGGTAGGAGTCGATAATGCAGATGGCGTCCACCGAATTGGGCGCGAGCTTGGGCGAATGCGGATCTCCCAGCACGGCCTTCAGATTCGCGATGTGCTCCTCCTGCGCGGTCTTATCGATGTGCTCAATCATGTTCTTGGCGATGTCGACAGCATACACGGTTCCGCCAGGCGCGACGCGCTGCGCAATCAACCTCGCAAACAGCCCGCTGCCCGCGCCTATGTCCGCGACGTCCATGCCCGGCTTGAGATGCATCTCATCCAGGATTTCGTAGCGTTTGTCGTAGATGGCCCGGCCCTCATGCTCGAACCGCGCCGTCCACTGGCTGGCATCCGCGTCGAAACTTTTATTGAGCTGCTTCGCCGTCGGCGTAATGGTCGGCTGCTGCGCCCAGGACGTCAGGACGCCGGCCGCAAAAATCAGGGCAAGTTTATTTTTCATCATCGGCTCTGCAAGTCAGGATATACCAAATTGACGAAATGAAGCCAACGAGCGGTTCGCCCGGGGCTTGCCTTGCGTGCAAATCGGGAGTAAACTGCGTCATGCCGAAAATGGGCGGATCTCCTATGACGAGAGACGATTCCGGACGAAGTTATTTCCGGCGGCTGTGGGAATTTGTGAAGGGCGGGATCGTAGCCGACGCTCCCGAAGAAGTAGCGATGTGCGAATTCGACTGCCGCAAGGGGCAGTGCAGGCATGACGAATGGGACGCCTGCGAGCGCCGGATCCGCAAAGGCGCCGGAGAATTGTTTCCAGGTCCCCAGCCTCCCAAATCATGAGTCGCGATTGAATCTTCTCTACAAGATGGCTGCGACTCGGGTATGATTTTAAAAGAGGTGGCCGTGACCCGTTCGCTTCCGTTGCTTGCGTGCAGTTTTCTGACATCGCTTGTTTCCGTGAAAGGGGCCACGCCCGCTCCCACGTTTCATAAAGACGTCGAGCCGATCATGCAGAATCGCTGCCAGGGCTGTCATCGCCCGGGCGAAGCCGCGCCCATAACGCTCCTCACTTATAAAGAAGTTCGTCCCTGGGCCAAGGCGATCCGCAGCGCGCTGCTCACCGGCAAAATGCCTCCCTGGCAGGCCGATCCGCGCTACGGACATTTCGTGAACGACCTGTCGCTGGCGCGCGGCGAAAAGGAGACCGTCGTTTCTTGGATTGACGCCGGCGCACCCGAAGGAAATCCCGCCGACGCACCCAAGCCTCGCGCCTGGATCGAAGGCTGGCGCATCCCCAAGCCCGATGTCGTTTTTGAAATGCCCGAGGAATTCTCCGTTCCGGCGACCGGCGTCATCAATTATCAATACATTCCCGTGCCGACGCACTTCACCGAGGATAAATGGGTCGAAACGGTCGAGGTCCGGCCCAGCGACCGCAGCGTGGTGCATCACGCCATCGTGGTGACCGATAACGGCAACGGTTTTCGCGGGCAGGAGTATCTGGCGGGCTACGCGCCGGGCATGGCGCCCCAGTTCTGGAAGCCGGGGCAGGCAAGGCTGATCAAGGCCGGATCGACACTCGTGTTTCAGATGCACTACACCACCAACGGCAAGGCGGCTCACGATCGCACCAAGATCGGCATGATTTTCGCAAAAAAGCCGCCCACCCAGCAGATCGTGGCGATGCAGGCCGCGGCGCACTGGCTGCAAATCCCTCCCGGCGAAGCGAATTATCGTCTGGACGCCTCCACCACGCTGCACGAGAATTGCGAACTGGTCGGCATGCGCGTCCACATGCATCTGCGGGGAAAATCAATGATGTTCCGCGCTGTTTATCCCAACGGCGAATCGGAAATTCTGCTCGATGTGCCCAAGTACGATTTCAACTGGCAGCCTTATTACTACCTCGATACGCCGAAGCCTCTGCCGCGGGGCACGCGTATCGATGTAACCGCGGTGTATGACAACTCGGTGAACAATCCGTTCAACCCCAATCCCGCGGCGACTGTTTTCTGGGGTCCGCAGAGCTGGGATGAAATGATGATCGGCTGGTTCGACGTCGCTGTGAACGTCGGCACCACCATCGGCCGCGCGATCAACAGGTCTCCGCTGGAACTGCAGTAACCGGCGCAGTGAACAGCGCTCGCCTCATCTCTGTTACACTCTTGAGAATCTATGAGCATCTTTCGTACGAAGCCTCTGGCGACGCTGCTGTTGCAAGCCAGCGATTCCGCGCACGGCTTGAAACGCACTCTGACCGCCAGGGGGCTCATCGCACTCGGGATCGGCGCCATTATCGGGGCGGGCCTTTTCGTCCGCACGGCGGCTGCATCGGGTGAGGCCGCGGGTCCCGCCGTGGTTTTATCCTTCGTGTTCGCCGCGATTGGATGCTTGTTCGCTGGCTTGTGCTATGCCGAGTTTGCTTCGATGATCCCCATCGCCGGCAGCGCCTACACTTACGCTTACACCACTATGGGCGAGCTCGTCGCCTGGGTGATCGGTTGGGCTCTTGTACTGGAGTACGCGTTTGGTGCGGGCACTGTCTCCATCGCCTGGAGCGAATACTTGAATAAGTTGTGCGGAGGCCGGATACCGTACTCCTGGTGCCACTCTCCTTTCGAAGCAGATCGGTTGACCGGGGCGCACGGCATCATGGACGTCCCGGCCCTGTTCATCGTCCTCATCCTGACTCTTTTGCTGATCAAAGGCACCTCCGAATCGGCGACCGTCAATGCGATTATCGTGGCGGTAAAAGTCGCCATCGTCCTGGCGTTCATCGCCATCGGCTGGAGCTTCATCAGTCCGGCAAACCACACGCCGTTCCTGATTCCGGAAGGCATCAAGGGGCATGAGGGTTTCTTCCAACACGGGTGGGGCGGCGTGCTTCGCGGCGCGGGCATTGTTTTCTTCGCCTTCATCGGATTCGACGCCGTCTCGACCGCGGCGCAGGAAACCATCAACCCCGGGCGCGACATGCCGATCGGAATTCTCGGCTCGCTGGCCGTCTGCACGGTGCTCTACATTTTGTTCGGCTGGGTGCTCACCGGCGTCGCACCGTATCCCGAGTTTCTGCTCGCCGGCAAGGAAGCGTCCGTCGCCTACGCGATCCAGCATCACATGCCGGGATTCGAATGGCTCGCGACGCTGGTAACGGTCGCGATTCTGGCGGGTTTCTCGTCGGTCATTCTGGTCATGTTGTTGGGCGGAAGCCGGGTGTTCTTCACCATGGCGTGCGACGGCCTGCTTCCCCAATCGTTCTCCCAGATTCATCCGAAATTTCGGACGCCTTACAAGTCGAACATCATCGTTTTCTGTTTCGTCGCGGCGCTTTCTTCCTTCGTCCCAGGCGATCTGCTCGGCGACCTGACGGCGATCGGCACACTGTTTGCCTTCGTGCTCGTGTGCGTCGGCGTCTGGATTCTGCGCGTGAAGAACCCTGGACAGCATCGGCCTTTCAAGACGCCTCTGGTACCGCTCGTTCCGATTCTCGGCGTGGGCTTCTGCATCACCATGATCGTTTCGCTCGATACCTATACCCAACTCGTTGCGTTCATTTGGATGCTGGTTGGCCTGTTCGTCTACTTCCTTTACGGGAAGAATCACAGCCGTCTGAACGCGTAGGTAAGATGTGGCGCGAGCTTCAGCTTGCAGCGGCGGCTTCGGCCGCCGGAAGAACGCGCCAAATCTTCATTCTCCTGGCCGCAATCGTCACCGCCGCCCGCCTCTGTCATACCCATGTTCTCTGGGCCGACGACAATCTTCCTCTCGCCGCGGCGATGCAAATCGCGCGCGGAAAAGTCCTCTATCGCGACGTCTGGTTCGATAAACCCCCGCTCGTCTCCTGGATTGATCTGCTGTGGGGCGCCCGCGCCGGCGTCCTTCTGCGCCTCGCCGGAGCCGCATACGTCATTTCCGTCGCCGCCGTCGCCTGGCAATTCGCACGCAAGAAATGGAGCGAACGGGAAGGCCTTTTCGCCGCGTCATTCGCGGCATTTTTCCTGACCTTCGGCCTGCCCTCCGCCGTCATCCCTCTGGCGTCCGACATGCTGCTGGTGCTGCCTCACTTCGCAGCCGTGTATTTCGCCTGGCGAGGCCGGGCATTCCTGAGCGGCGTCGCCGCAGGCATCGGACTCCTGTGCAGTTCGAAAGCCGTCTTCGTCCTCGCCGCGTGTGCGTTGTGGCAATGGCGTCAATTACCGCTGCTGCTCGTCGGCTTCTGTGCGCCCAACTTGGTCGCCCTAAGCTGGATGTGGCTCCATGGCTCCGCGTCTGAGTATTACCGGCAGGCGTGGCATTGGGGACGCATCTACGCCGCGAACACCTTCGTCGAGCATCCTTTCACCGAAGGACTGACCAGGACCGCCAACTGGATCGGATTCCAAGCGGCGCTGGTGGTAGGCACAATCGTCGCCCTCCGCCGCGAGTGGCGCCTGGCAATCTGGATCGCAATTTCCTTCGCCGGCGTCATCCTGGGCTTGCGCTTCTTCCCCCGCTACTATTTCCTGCTCCTGCCGCCGATGATCGTCGCCGCCGCGCGCGGCTGGTGTCTTTTGTCGACAAACGGACTCGCGCGGCTCGTCCTCGGCGCATTGCTGGCGGTCCCCCTCATCCGATTCGGCAAACCCTACGTCACCCTCGCCCGCGGCGGCACGATGTCCGATCTTTCCATGGACCGCGACAGCCGAGCCGCAGCGGAAAAGCTTCGCGCTCTCTCAGACCCCGGCGATACACTCTTCGTCTGGGGCTACCGTCCCGAAGTTTTCATCTACTCCGGACTCCCATCTGGCACGCGATTTCTGGAGAGTCAGCCCATCTCCGGAGTCCTCGCCGACCGCCATCTGTTCTCCTCCGCCGTCTCGATTCCTCACTCGTTCACCGCGCCAAACGTCCGCGAGCTGGTCGCGACCAAACCTACCTGGATCGTCGACGGCCTGGCCCTCTACAACCCATCTCTGGCGCTCCAACGCCAGCCCGCGCTAGCCCAATGGTTTTCCCAATACACTGAAGTCACGCGCACAAGGTTTTCGATCCTTTACCTGCTACGCCCATGAAAATCGCGGTCCTGATCCCTTGCCACAATGAGGCGCAAACAGTCGGCCACGTGGTCGCCTCGTTCCGCGAGGCTCTCCCCGACGCCGCCATCTACGTCTACGACAACAACTCCACCGACTCGACCGCCAAAATCGCCTCCGACGCCGGAGCCATCGTTCGAAACGAACCCATCCCCGGAAAAGGCAGCGTTGTTCGCCGCATGTTCGCCGAAATCGAGGCCGACTTCTACATTCTGGTAGACGGCGACGGCACCTACGACGCCTCCATCGCCCCGCAAATGGTCGCGCAAGCCTCCGAGCATCGCCTGGCCATGCTGGTCGCCCGCCGCGTCCCCGGCTCTTCGACCGCGTATCGTCCTGGCCATCAGCTCGGCAACCGTATGTTCACGCAATCGGTCGCGCTCCTGTTCGGCACCGACCTTCATGACATTCTTTCGGGCTATCGAGTCTTCTCCCGCGATTTCGTAAAATCGTTCCCCGGCTTCTCCCAAGGCTTCGAAATCGAAGCCGAACTAACAGTCCACGCCCTCACCCTGCGCCTCCCGGTCGCCGAAATCGAATCCATCTACCACGAGCGTCCCGGCGGAGCCAGCAAGCTAAACAAATACACCGACGGCTCGCGCATCCTCTGGACCATTTTCACGCTCTTCAAAAACGAGCAGCCCTTCTTCTTTTTCTCCCTCTGGAGCCTGCTCTTCTTGATCACATCGCTGACGCTGGCGTATCCAATTTTCGTGACCTTCATAGAGACCGGCCTCGTCCCGCGCTTTCCCACGGCGATCCTGGCCACCGGCCTGACGATCTCCGCCCTGATCCTGTTTGCTTGTGGATTGATTCTCGACACGGTAACCAAAGGTCGGCGGGAGATGAAGTTGCTCGCGTACCTGAACGCGAGCAAACCCGAGTAGGGCTAGAATCGAAAACAACCCGCATCCAACGTATTCAGTGCAGGCTGGATGTTTTTCCGGCTGCCGATTGCCCCTGGGGTCTCAGATGAAGGGGATTTCCACCTCGACATAGCTTCCTGGCGTAGCTGCATCCACGGCAGCCACAACCCGATTAGCGTAGCGGCGCAAGGTAGGCCACTGCTGATTGCCGATAACCACGAACGCGATTTTCCGGCCCGTCAAGTTCTGTTGGTAACGAATGTTCTTGTCAGTCGTTACCAAGAGCTCGAAACCTGCCGCCTCAGCCGCCGCGATCAGTTCGCCGTTCGCGAGGCGGTCCCAGCCGCGCTCTATCGCTTCCACCACGACGTGACCCTTCAGTGCATACCGCAGTGGTGCCGAGTGCCGTTATCGAAGAGTATGAGCATCGACCACTGGGGCGGGCGGCGGCACAGGAGGCGCGTCAAGGCTTCTCGCCGCGAATTCGATCACCGCTATAACCTGTTCACGCGACAAATGGAACCACTCCATGATCTCGCGGATCGACGCCCCCACTTCCAGATTGTCAAAGACAACGGAAACCGGCGTCCGCGTGTCCCGGAAAACCCAGGCACCGCTGCGCTTGCCGGGAACGCTTTCCACGGCCGAACATTGGGACCAATCAAGAATTGCCATGCGCGTGCCCTCCCTTCATCCTAGTATGTTCTTCTGGCGCAGGCTACCTCAAAACCCGCAACGCAAATCCCCCTAACCCCGCCACCAGCAACCCCCACGCGATTCCTCTTCGCCAGAAAATCGAAAGATACCGAGCCCCCACCCCCAGCACAGCGACAACCGCAATCTGCAAAACCCCCGCCCCGACGCTATAAGGCCAAGGAAACCCCGCCACGAACAACCCATGAAACACGCCCAGCACCCCGACAATCCACACTAAATGCCGGACCTCCGAAGCCATCAAAATCTCGACAGCCAGATAAGCCACCGTCAGCGCCATCGCCGACTCCAGAAATCGCGGCGCCAAAGGATACGGGATCCGCGGGCCGATCAAAATCGCCGCGGCCTCGCCGATCAGGAATGGGAAGACCGTACGTGGAGCCGCAATCGCCAGTCCAACTAAAAACAAAATCCCGATCCAATTCATCGCCGCCCGCAGAAACCCCAATCCGAACTGACGCCCAAAAATCTCCATCCGCGAAGGTGGCCGGAACCTCAGCTCGGACCGCGGAAATGCCTGATCGAAAACTTCCTGATCGCTGTTCTTACCTCGCGTCGCATGCAGCCAGTGCACATGATTCGGCACGGTCGCCTCATAAAACCGGCACTCGACTCCCAGCCGGTCCGGAACCAGATTCTCGAATTCGTAGGAAGCGTGGCACACATACGTGCCATCTTCGTCTGCGCACTTGGCCGACGTTCGATGCCCTCCGTCGAACTGAATGTAATTTAGAATCGATTCCGGATTCGCCATCTGCGCAATCTCAATCATCGGAATGCGCAGCTCATATTCGGCCAAAGGACCGTCCACGCGCAGCTCGCCCGTGCTCATGCTCACCACGTGCGCCCACACTGGCACGGTCAAAAAGAAAAAACTATTCCGCCACAAGCCTTTGTCTCCGCAGCCGCACATAGAGGACGCGCAGCGCCGCAATCACCGGTACCGAAAAAAACATCCCCGGCACTCCGGCGATCTGTTCCCCCGCCAGCACGCCGAACAACACCAGTAGCGGGTCGACCTCCACGCCGGAGCTCATCAGGTACGGGTTCAGCACGTAATCCTGGAAAATCCTGTAGATCACCAGGAATGTCACGATCCACAGCAAGTGCGGATATCCCGTGAACGCCGCCACCAACAAGATGATCGCCGACGCCGCCAGCGGCCCCACCACCGGGATAAATTCAAAAATCGCCGCGATCCCCGCCAGCAGGATCGCATACGGAACCGAAGCGAATGAGAGAAAGCCCGTGTAGAACACGAACACCGCAATCGCCAGCAGCACCAGCGCCCGAATGTACTGCGCCAGCAGCAGATTCAGATCCATAATGATTTCGTTCACCACCGGCTGATGCGCCCGCGCGAAACTTTCGACAATCATCTTACGGATCGCCGCGCCGTCTTTGAGAAAAAAGAAACTCAGAATCGGAATCAGTATCGCGTCCAGCACGTTGCCGAGGCCGCTCAAAATCTGTAGCCCTGCGCTCGAAAGAAGCGGCAGCACCTGCTTTTCCAGGTCCCCCACCCGGTCCTTCAGGAACTGTAGCGCCCAGTCCGGGAGAGGCAGGCCGCTCAAAGGGTCCGGTTGTTTCAGCACATCCGAAAGCCGCGTCGCCAGACTCGCCGCTTCTTCCCCGATCCGCGAGCCGACCGAGATCAGCGCGCCTACAATCACCGCCAATACCGCGACATACACCAGCGCCAGGATCACCACCCGCGGCACGCGCTTGTGGCCCGTCCGTTCGAAAAACGCCACCACCGGCGCCAGCAGATGCGAGAAAAACAGAGCCAGCATGAAAATCATCACCGTTTGGCGGATCTGGTACAGCAGCACGCCGACCAGCGCGAACAGGAACACCGTCCACGCGATCTTCAACGCCGGCTTGTCGATTCCGAGCATCCAGACCGTTACTATAGCAATAGTGGATCAACCTACCATGCGATCTCTGGTCGCCGAATTTCAGGAGCTGGAAGACAAACTGCGCCAGGGCGGCGGCCGCAAGAAAATCGAAAAGCAGCATCGCGAAGGCAAACTCACCGCGCGTGAGCGGATTCAAAAACTCATCGATCCCGGCAGCCTGTTCCTCGAAGTCGGCCTGTTGATCGCGTTCGATAAATACGACGGTCAGGCCCCCGCCGCGGGCGTCGTTACCGGAGTCGGCCGCATCGAAGGCCGCCCATCCGTAATCGTCGCCAACGATGCAACCGTCAAAGCAGGCGCCTGGTGGCCCGAAACCATTTCAAAAATTCTACGCGCCCAGGAAATCGCCATGCGCAATCGCATCCCGATCGTGTACCTGGTCGATTCCGCCGGCGTCAATCTGCCGTATCAAGATGGAATTTTTCCCGGCACCTACGGTGCGGCGCGCATTTTTTATTACAACTCGCTCATGCGCCGCCGGTTGCACGTCCCGCAAATCGCCGCCGTGATGGGCATGTGCATCGCCGGCGGCGCATACCTGCCCGCTCTGTCCGACGTGATTATTATGGTTGAGGGTTCCAGCTTCATGGGCCTCGGCGGACCCAATTTAGTGAAAGGCGCGGTGGGCCAGATCACCGACGCGGAATCGCTGGGCGGCGCGACTCTGCACACGCGCACCAGTGGCGTCGCGCATTATTCCGCCAAGGACGATTACGAATGCCTGCATCTCATCCGCCAGAAAATCCGCGAGACTGCGCCTCCTCCACCGGCATTGAAGGGTGCCGCGCCCGCCCAATCCGCCGAAGGATTGTACGATTTGCTGCCCTCCAATCACCGTCTTCCCTATGACATCGAGGAGGTGATCGCGCGCATCGTCGACGCCGGCGATTATCTGGAATTTCAGCCCCATCACGCGCCGGAAATGCTGTGCGCCAATGCGCGCCTCAACGGTCGTGAAATTGGAGTCATCGCCAACCGACGCGGCTTTCTGAAGACATCCTCGGGGCCGCGCATCGGCGGCATCGTATACACCGAATCGGCCTTGAAAGTGGCCTATTTCGTCGAAAACGCGCAGCGCCGCGGTCTGAGTTTGCTCTATTTGCAGGATGTCTCCGGTTTCATGGTCGGCGTGGAAGCCGAAAGCGAGGGCATCATTCGCGCCGGCGCGATGATGGTGGAGGCCATGGCCTGCGCCACGGTTCCGAAAATCATTCTGACGCTGAATCACGCCAGCGGCGCGGGATATTATGCGATGGCGGGCCAGGGTTTCGATCCTCATTTCAGTTTCGCCTGGCCCACCGCGCGCATCGGCGTGATGGAGGGCGACGCTGCCGTGCAAGCCGTGCATGGTCCGGAGCTGGAGAAACTGAAGGCCGCGGGCGAGCCCGTTCCGCCGGAACTGGAGGCGCGCATCGCACAGACGCGCGCCGATTACGAGCACTGGCTGGACGCCCGCTATGCAGCGGCGCGAGGCCACGTCGACGCCGTGATCGATCCTCTGGAAACCCGCCGCGTGTTGCAATTCGCCTTCGAAGCCGCGGCGGGCACGTGCGAACATCTGGCGCTCGAAACATTATGAAACTGCGTACGGAGCAAGACGGCCGCCTCTATCGCATCGCTCTATCGTCGCCTGAAATTCGCAATGTGATCGACGCTGAAGGGTGTCGGAACTTGTTGCGCGAGCTTCGCGAAGCGGAAGCCGACGCCAACGTCGGCGCGATTTTACTGGAAGCCGACGGCCCCATCTTCTGCGCCGCCTGCGAACCCGACGAGGAACTGCTCGCTATCGGCCGCAAGATCGAAAAGCCGATCGTCGCGGCGGTGCAGGGCGTGGTGTTGTCCGGGGGACTGGGGCTAGCCGCGAACGCGCACGTCGTGGTCGCCGCGCAGGGTACCAGCTTCGGGCTCACCGATATTCGCGAAGGACGCTCGACTGCGGCTGTTGTCCAGGCGGTCGCCCACGCCATCGGCCCGCGCCGGGCGCTCGAATTGGCGTTGAGCGGCCGGATCTTCTCGACTCCCGAGGCCCTGGCCTGGGGGCTGGTCCACCACGTCGCGCCGGCGTTCGAACTGGACGACCGCGCCACGGAGGTCGCCCAAGGCATCGCCAACGCCAATCCGGACGCGATTCGCGCTATGCTAAAAATCTAGCATGCGCTGGATTGTCCCGATTCTCTTTTGTCTGCTGGCCGCGTGCCGGCACCCGGCGTATACCCTGGCGCCACAGGGCCGCTCGCAGATTCTGACCCCTCCGCGGTCGAAGCCGGAAATCAAAAACGCGCGCCGGCGTCCGGCGCAGACAGCGGGATGCGATATCGAGTCCGAGTCCTTCTCTTTAGCCTGGCACGGGAACACCGCGCGCCTGACCGTGAAGCCGGAAGCGTATTACGCGCCGCCGGTATCGCCAGTGCCGCAGCAGGGCAGGCCGGGGCTCACTATCTCGGAAAGCGGACCGCGCATGTACTCCGATTCGCTGGCGCAACTCGAAAACTTTCGACGAGCGGTCGCCGCCAGGGAGGACGCCGGCTGCCTGCGCGACGACGAGAGCGCACACCTCCGCCAGGCGATTACGGAGACATTTCCATTTCCTCCGCAGATCGCCGCCTATCTCCGCTTTGGCACGTACACTCAGACCGGCTCCATCGATCTGATCCGCGGCTTCTTTCTGCGTCTGGTGAGCCCCAACGGCGCGGAACCCGATGTTTCGTTCTACTCGATTACTGGAAACGACCAGGTGCGGATCGCACTCCTCGCCGGCCGAGGAGTCCTGACGGTTCCGGACACTCCAGGCTATTACCGCTATCTCTACTGGACCGGCGCGTCGGCCCACAACTTCCGCACCACGATCCTCGGCTCGCGCGATCGCAAGGCCTTGCAGGACGCAACCGGCCAGTTCCTGTCCGATCCCGAAACCTATTGCGCCAAGCCCGCGCCTACAGTGTTCTGCCAATCGATCGCCCCAAACGTGGGAATGAACGTCGGATTCCATGTGCGTGTGAATGGCGCCGAGGTCTTCGTCCGCATCGGTGGGACCGTTGCAGAAGCGCTAGGCGAGTCGCAAAACGGCCTCCGCGCGGTGGGCCGGGCGCTTCCTCAAAACGTGATGGTCCGAAGGATATTTCACGGAAAGCCGATCCCCGTGAAGGTCCATGGCGCCCCCAACGACATTTTCAGCCTGATCACAATGCCAGGGGATGAGATTACGTTTTAGAAGGCGGCGGTTGCTTCGGAGGGACCACTAACGCTCTACATCACGGAAATGTATGAAAACAGAGGAGACACCTACGACCCCTCCGAAGATGGCTTCGTTTTTACGAAAGCCCAAATCAACCAGGCGCAACAAGCCCGCAACCGCGAACGCCTCTTCGAAGAAGCCCTCGAAGACGCCAATGAATAAGACCCTGTAGGTTTTTGTGGCGCACGCCCGTGGCGTGCCGTGTCGAGACTTTCCAGAAACCTTGGCGCAATCCGCACCGGCTGTGCCAGGGTTTCTGCCGCCAGAGACGATCCAGCCGGGACCGTCCCCCGCTCTTCTCGACGCCTGCTTCGAGCCCGGCCGCCACAGGTTTTCGACAGAGCGCTCCGCATGACTTCCGCATCCGCGCCACCGCAACGCTCGCAGCGTAACGGAACCGCCATGCGTCACAGGCTGCGGAAAAACTCACCGAAAGCCCTGAATGGCAGGCGGAACCGCCTGCCCCACCATGGCATATCAAGCAGTTGCAGCGTGGTGGGACAGGCGCTTTCGCCTGTCAAACGACTTTTTCCGCAACCTGGTCAGCATGCGGACAGACCCGATATAGGACACTATCATTAAGTGGAAAACCGCGCCATCGCCCAGCTCCTGTACGAAACCGCCGACCTCATGGAAGTCGCCGGCGAGGACTCCTTCCGCATCCGCAGCTACCGCAACGCCGCGGGCGTCATCGAAGGCTATCCCGAATCCATCTCTTCCATCCTGAAAAACCCCGAAAAAAAAGTCACCGACATCCCCGGCATCGGCAAAGGCATCGCCGCCGTCCTTCAGGAAATCGAGCAGCGAGGCAGCTTCGAACGCCGCGATGAGATGCTCGAAAAATATCCCGAGTCCGCGTTAGAACTGCTCAAAATCCAGGGCCTCGGCCCCAAGAGCATCAAGGTCCTCTTCGAACAACTTCACGTCACCTCCATCGACAGCCTGGAGCGCGCCTGCCGCGAACAGAAACTCCGCGACCTTCCCCGCATGGGCGCGAAACTCGAAGAAAAAGTCCTCCGCGGCATCGCCGCCTATCGCCGGCGCCAGGGCCGGTTCCTGTTGAACTTCGCCCAGCGCGCCGCCGACGAGCTTACCGAATATCTCTCCACCGTCGAAGGTATCGAGAAAATCACGCCCGCCGGCAGCCTGCGACGCGGCAAGGAAACCGTCGGCGATCTCGACCTCTTGGTCACCGGACCCGGCGCGCCCGCCGCGCTCGAAAAATTCGTCGTGCATCCGAAAGTCCAGGAAATCCTCGGCAAAGGCGAGAACAAGGCGAGCATCAGGTTCGGCCACGAAGGCCTTCAAGTCGACCTCCGCGCCTTAGCCTCAGAAAACTACGGCGCCGCCCTCCAATACTTCACCGGCAGCAAAGAGCACAGCGTGGCCCTCCGCCAGCGAGCCTTGAAAATGGGCCTCACGCTCAACGAGTACGGCCTCTCGAAAGTCGACGGTGGCGAAATTGTCGCCCAAAAAACCGAGGAAGAAATCTACCATGCCCTCGGCCTCGATTGGATTCCTCCAGAGCTGCGCGAAAACTCCGGCGAGATCGAAGCCGCCGCCGCGCACAAACTCCCCAAACTGGTCGAGCAGTCGCAAATCCGCGGCGACCTCCACATGCACACCACCGAGAGTGACGGCCGAGCAACGTTAGAAGAAATGGTCGAAGCCGCACATGCCTTGGGCTATGAATACGTTGCCATCACCGACCATTCGAAAGCCCTCGCCATGGCCAACGGCATGGATGAAAAGCGAGCCATTGCCTTCGCCCACAAAATCCGCGAGATGGATCAATCCGGCTTCGGCCTACGCGTCTTCTCCGGTATCGAATGCGACATCAAGCGCGACGGCGAGATGGACCTCGATAACGACGCGCTGGGCGAGCTCGACCTCGTCATCGGCAGCGTCCACAGTTACATGAACCTGGAATCGGCCGAGATGACCGACCGCCTGATGCGCGCTCTGGAATGCCCGCACATTAAGGTCCTCGGCCATCCGACCGGACGCCTGCTGCTGAATCGCGATCCCTATCCGTTCGACTTCGATCTGATCGCCACGGAGGCCGCGCGGCGCAAGGTTTATCTGGAAATCAACTCCAGCCCCGAACGTCTCGACCTGACCGCGTCGCACATCCGCGCCGCCAAAGCAAAGGGTTGCAAGTTCGTCATCAACACCGACGCCCACCACCCCAAGCACCTTTTGAACATCCAGTACGGCGTCCGCATGGCGCGCCGCGGCTGGCTCGAAGCCTCGGACATCTTGAACACACATTCCGCGAAGGAATTCACGCGCTTAATCCATCATAAATGAAACTAATTACGTCGAAACAACTTCTAAAGACACCGATTTTCACTGTTTCCGAAGACATCGCGCTTGATCCCGATGGCTTCGAAATCAAGCGCGCCATCGTCCATCACGGCGGTTCGGCGGTCATGATGCCGGTCGACAAGAAGAATCGCGTTTTATTGGTGAGACAGTATCGTTTGCCCGCGAAGCAATATCTCTGGGAACTCCCGGCCGGCCGCCTCGACCCGGGCGAAACGCCGTTGCAGGCCGCCAGGCGCGAATTAGTCGAAGAAACCGGCTACAGCGCGAAGAAATGGCAGAAATTGGGTGTTTTCTACGCCAGCCCGGGCTTTTTAGCGGAAAAAATGACGATATATCTCGCCACCAAACTGACTCCCGGCGAGCAGAAACCAATGGAAGACGAGCGCATTGAAATCCGCTGGTTTACCGCGCGTGAACTCGATAAAGCCATCGAATCAGGCAAGATCCTGGACGCGAAAACGCAGATCGGCTTCCTTAAGTGGAAGCGCTACGTAAAAAAGTAAACATCGCATCCAGCGCCCGTGCCCTATGGCTGACTTTCATTTTCGCGGCGGCATCCGCTTCGCCAAACGTGCATCCGAAAGGCTCGTAGAAAAATAGCGGATCGTAGCCGAATCCGTTTGCGCCGCGCGGCTCTTCCGTCACGCGGCCTTCCACGACGCCTCGAAACATCTTCACCAGTTCGCCGCCGCGGACCAGCGCAATCTCGCACACGAACCGCGCGGCGCGATTCTTCACGCCACGCATCTGCTGCAACAACCAGTCGTTGTTGAAGTGCGCCGAATCCACTCCCGGCCTGCCGCCCAACGCGTCTACCTCAATTCCCGAATCGTCGGCGAACAAGTATCCGTCCACCTGCTTGCCGTAATAGCGAGCCTTCAGGATCGCGTTCTCCTCGAAGGTCCGCCCGGTTTCTTCGGGCGCGCGCAGCGAAGCCGGAACGATTTCAAAATCCGGTGCGGCCAGATGAAACTCGCGCAATTTTCCGGGGTTCGAAGTCGCGCAGTAAACTTTCACGCGGTCTCGAATTTCCTTTGCACCTCGATCAGTTCGCCGACGCCCTTGCGCGCCAGCGCCAGCAGCGACGCCAGATGCTCGTCGTCGAAAGCCGTTTTCTCGGCCGTCGCCTGCAGCTCGACGAACTGGCCCGCGCCGGTCATCACCACGTTCATATCGACCTCGGCGCGCGAGTCCTCCTGATAGCAGAGGTCCAGCATCGCTTCGCCGTTCACGATGCCGACGCTAGTCGCCGCCACGCAATCGCGAATCGGCGATTTCTTCAGCGTGCCGAACTTCACCAGTTGCCGCACCGCCATCGACATGGCGATGTAGGCGCCGGTAATCGCGGCGGTGCGCGTGCCTCCGTCGGCTTGCAGCACGTCGCAATCCAGGATCACGCTGCGCTCTCCCAGCACGACCATGTCGACCACCGAACGCAGCGAACGGCCGATCAACCGCTGAATCTCCATCGTCCTTCCAGAAGCCCGGCCCTTCGATACTTCGCGCGCCGTGCGGGTCGCGGTCGCCCTCGGCAGCATGGAGTATTCGGCGGTCACCCAACCCTTGCCCGCTCCCCTCAGGAATCCGGGCACGGTGTCCTCGATCGATGCAGCACACAACACGCGCGTGTTCCCGACCTCGATCAGCACCGAACCCTCGGCCGTCAGCAGATAGCCGGCCGTCACCGTCACGGGCCGCATCTGGGCGGCGTCTCTTTTGTCGATTCTCATTTATTTTCCAGAATTCAGGGACAGATAAAACAGCCCGAACATCAAGATTAACCCGCCGACCAGGACAATCAGGCAGGGAATCAGGCCACGGGCGCTTTTGGGAGGCGGACCGCTTTTCTTGGAACCGGGGGGACGAAATCGCGCCATATTATTTTGTAAGCCGGATCAGCGTCGCCGCCTGCCGGAAAAACTCGTCGAGCGCGCGCAGGGACGGGTCGTCCAGGTCACGCAGCACGATCGACACCACGGCCCGGCCGCGTTCCGCCAGCGCCATTTGCGTGGCCAGGGACTGGGCGCGATGATAGTCGGCCCTTTCGCCGCCTTCAGCCACCACGATCGTCGAAAAACATCCTCCGTGCCCGATGATCATTTCGTGATAGGAATGATTCATCGCCGGACCTTCATAAACGTCGGCGGGCATTTTCAATCGTCCGCGAAACAGGCGCTCTGCGGCGCGGTCGAGCACCGTGCGCACGGCCCGCCCTTGCGGCGAATAGCGCGTGTCGCCGAAAAATGTCAGCTCTCCGTAAGTCGCTTTCCGGTCGGCGGTGAAATGTTTCACCAGAGAGGCGTACAGCGCCGGAGCCGTCGCTCCCGGCGCCGGAGTCGCCTCCGGAAGCCGGTCCCAGCGCAAGGTCACGCGGCCGCGCCAGACCGATTTGCGCGGCGTCTCCTCCGTCTGCCGCCACTCCTTGGTTTTCGCGATTCCACCCGCGCGTTCCGATTCCGCGTACAGTTTGTTGGTGATGGTCTTGTACAGTTCCACGTTCGGCTGGGTCACGAAATTGATCTTCCGCAGCCACGCCAGCCCAAACACCACGTAATGAACGAACTGCATGTAGCGCGAAAGCCCGGTATCCTTGGGCAGCGTGAGCGCCGCCGCCGGATACCCCGAGCGCCGCAGCAGCGCGAGTTTTTCCGCACCCGCATGCGGCGCGCCCTTGATCTGCACGCACCAGAAGACGCGGTCCTGCGCGGGATCCTTCGGCGCCCGATAATTCGTCAGCCGCACGCGCTCGTCGATCACGATTTTCAGCCCGTATTCAGCCGATTTGCCGAGGCTTTCCTCAAACACCTGCTTGGTCCAGACGCCCGCTCCGGCCCACATGCGCGGCAGCAGCATCGTCACTTTATCGCGACTCTCTAAGCCCTGCACATGCAAAAACGACGCCAGCCGCCATGCCGTGTCTACCTCTTCTTCCGATAAGACCGCTCCCTCGATCCACGCGCGCAAATCCACACCGGCCAGGCCCAACGCGTACAAACTGCCTCGATTCATCGGGGCGCTATGCCGTCCCGCGGTCGTATTCCGTTCATCGAGCTGAAGGGGCACGCGGCGGTATCCGCGCTTTGCCGCGAACTGATCCAGCAGCGATCCGGGAAACGTCATGTAATAAAAATTGGGCCGTGAGTCGACTCCCGCCGCGTCAAACAACGCCGCCAGTTTTTGCAGATTCACCACCGGCTCATAGGACGTCATCCCCATCGCCATGCCCACAACCAGAGTGCGCCGCAGCAGATCCGGATGATTCAGCCCGCTCCGCTTCTTCATGTCGGCGAGGATGGATTCCAGCTTCGCGGGATCGGTGGAATCGAGCAGGTACAGCCTCGGTCCGCGGCGCAATAAGCCCACCGCCTGATACATCGCCTTGTCTTCGGCCGAGCCGCCCATGCCGGCCCAGATCAAAAACTTGACCGGCGCGCGGTGCGCATCGCGTACGCGACTTCGAATTTCGTCGAGTTCCGCCGCCACTTGGTCGGGCCACTCGCGATGCTCCTCGGCCTGCCACGGCAGATCGAAAACCCCGTAGCCGTTTTTCACCACACGTCCCTTCTCGATTTCCATGCCGATGGGGATCAACGCGCCGCGCACCGGATCGAGCGCCTCCAACCCCTTGCGCCGCGCGCGGGAATCGAGCGCCTTCAGGCTCTTCAGAACGGACGCGGCCTGGAAACGCGCAAACGAGGATTCCGACTCCGGCCGGTCGTGGTGCAGCGAAAGGATCACCTAATACATGTAGCATAAGGTATGGGCCAGCCCGACTCCCCGGCGCCGCCGCGTGGGAACATTCCACCGCGCATCGTGGCGCGCTTTTTCGAGTTTTCCCTGCTCGGAATGGTGGCCTCCGGATTTTTCGCGGTGGCCGCGTCGGGATACCTCGATTGGCCCACAGCGTCCCTCACGCTGGCCGCCCTGCTGCTGCGAACAATGATGGCGGCGGGCGTCCTCGAAGTAGAAATCTCCGGCCGCCTGACCGATGCTCTCGCGCTCTGCTTTGTCGCGTTCTATCCGCTCGATTATTTGTATATTTCGGGCGCCTTTCTGCCGGCGACCGTGCATTTCATTTTTTTCCTGCTGGTGTGCAAGGTGTTGACGGCCCGGTCTAATCGCGATTTCACCTATCTGAAACTGCTGGCTGTGCTGGAACTGCTGGCCGCGGCGATTCTATCGACCAACCTCAGCTTCTTCGCGTTTCTCGCGCTGTTCATGCTGTTCGCCATCGCGTCGTTTTCGAGCGGCGAAGTCCGTGTCTCGACGCAAAAACAAAGGACCGTGGTGCGCGGAGGATTGCGCGCCTTTCCACGCCGGCTGGGCACGCTGGCGATTTTTCTGTTCACCGGAATTCTGCTGATGACCGGCGCGCTGTTCTTCGTTCTTCCGCGCACCGCGCGCGCCGCCATCGAGCGCTTCGTGCCGCAGCGCTATCATCTGCCCGGCTTTTCAAGTGAAGTAACGCTGGGAAAAATCGGCGAGATCAAGCAGAGCAGCGCTCCGGTAATGCACGTTCACAAGGAGATCGGCGAAGGACTGCTGGACGTCCGATGGCGCGGCGCCGCGCTGACCGAGTTCGACGGGAAGCGCTGGTTCAATCCATCCGGCGGCGAGGAGATCATCCACGTTCCGCCCGACACGCACCAGGTGAGGTTGGATTATAAACGCCATCTGCGGCGCGCGGAGCGCCTGGTGTATCGCGTGCAGATGAGCGAGATCGCGCCCGACACGCTGTTTTTCGCGGACTCCCTGGAATCGATCAGCATTAATACTCCCGTGCTGCGGCGAACGCGCGGCGGATCGTTGCGCGTGACCGACGGCGGCGCCGGAGGACTGAAATATGTTGCGGCGAGCGTGGTGGAGGACGAATTATCCACGCTGCGGACGCCTCCCGAACCGCTGCCGCCGTTTGAGCGCGACGACCTCCTGCTGCTTCCCGACAATCTCGATGTGCGCATTCCGCGCCTCGCTCGCGAGACCATAGAAGGCGCGGCCACCGAAGACGCCAAGGCGCGCGCCATCGAAAAATATCTGCGCCGCAATTACGGCTACACGCTGCAATTGCTGCCGGCGCCGGTGCCGGATCCGCTGGCGAATTTTCTGTTCGATCGAAGAAAAGGCCACTGCGAATACTTCGCCTCGGCCATGGCGGTGATGCTGCGCGCGGTGGGCATTCCGTCGCGCGTGGTCACCGGATTTTCGAGCGGCGTCTATAATCCGCTCACCGGATGGCAGGTGGTGCGCGCCTCCGACGCGCACAGTTGGGTGGAGGCCTGGATTCCCAGCCGCGGATGGTCCACCTACGATCCGACGCCGCCAGATCCGGGCGCCGGCGAGAGCGCGTTCATGGCCCGCGCGGCTTTGTTCTTCGACGCCGCCGACCAGTTCTGGCAGGACTGGATTCTGAGCTACAACCTGGATCGGCAGATCGTGCTGGCGTCGCGCGTACAGCAATCCGGGCGCGGGGTGAAGCTGCGTTGGATGGATAGCGCCGCCCAGTGGCTGGGGGACGCGGCGCGGTCGAGTTCCGGGTATGCGCCGGAGGCCGCCATCGCGATGCTGGCCGCGGTTCTCGGCGTGCTGCTGGGTCCGGCCGCCGCGCGCGGTTGGCGCGGAGCCATGCGTGTGCGCCGCCTGAAACGCGGCGAGGGCCAGGCATCGGACGCAACGTTGCTCTATCAACGAATGCTCCGGCTGCTGGAGCGGCGCGGGATTCAGAAACCACCCTGGCTGACTCCTTCCGAATTCGCGCGTGTTTTGCCGGCAACCGAATTATCGCCTCTGGTGGAAGACCTGACCTCCGCCTACGTCGAGTTCCGCTTCGGCGGAAAGCGCGACGCCGCGCCGCGCATGGTGCGGCTTCTCGAGCAACTGGAAAAAATGTAGGGCCGGTGGGTGGGATACAATAATCCGGCGCTGCCCAAACTATGATTTCCTTTGCCCGCATTTTTTTCCGCCTCCTGCTGCGCCTGTTGTTTCGCGCCGAACTGCGCGGCTATGCTAAACCCGCTGGCCGGACGCTGATCGTCTCCAATCATCAGTCGTTCATCGACGGATTGCTGATCGGCGCCTTTCTTCCCTTCGCGCCCACTTACCTGGTGCATTCGCAGATCGCCGCCAAGTGGCACTTCAAGATTCTGCTTTCCTTTATCGATTATCTGGTGATCGATTCGACCAGTCCTCTGGCGATGAAGACGGTCATCGCGCTGCTGGAATCCGGGGCGCCGGTGGTGATTTTTCCCGAAGGCCGCATCACCGTCACCGGCAGCCGCATGAAGATCTACGACGGGCCGGCGTTCGCGGCCGCAAAATCTGGCGCGCACGTGCTGCCGATTCACATCGAGGGGCCTAAACATTCTCATTTCTCACGCATGCCCGCGGGCTATCCGCGCCGCCGC
>CAVVNE010000026.1:0-41889 GCA_963749245.1 Bryobacterales bacterium | reverse complement strand
TCAAGCTGCAGTTGTTGCAATTTGAAAGCGATCTCGAACTGGCGCAGTTGGCCAGGGTCCAGGCGCTGTCGGACCTGCGGCAGCTGCTGGGATACGAATCCGTGGCTCAGAATTACGACGTAGCCGGGCCCTTCGAATACCAGCCCGTGAAGGGCAATCTCGAGGACTTGCAGCTGAAAGCCTTGCAGAATCGTCCAGACCTGCGCGCCGCACAGCAGGGCGTGACCGCCGCGAGCAGCCAGTTGACATTGCAAAAGGCGAACGGCAAACAAGACGTGACCGTTCAAGGCAACTATTCGCACGTCAACGGAATTAACGCCGCTACGCTCTATGGGAGCATTCCGCTGCCGATTTTCAATCGCAACCAGGGCGAAATCGCTCGGGCGCGCTTTGCCGTTACTCAGGCGCAGGAACTGGAGAAAGCGACAAACGGCCAGGCCCTCACCGACGTGTACGATGCCTACCAGGGGCTGCGAAGCAACGACAAAGTGGTGTCGCTCTATATTTCCACGTATCTGGACGTTGCGACGCGGTCGCGCGATATCAGCGAATACGCATACCGGCACGGAGGTACCAGCCTGCTCAATTTCCTGGACGCGGAGCGCAACTATCGAGCGACTCAGCTTGCCTACCGTCAGGCGCTGGCTTCATACTTGCTCGCTCTGGAGCAGTTGCGGCAGGCGGTGGGTACGAGGACGCTGCCCTGATTCGACAGTGAGGTTTGTGGCTGTTTTTGGATAGAGTTCACACGGCGAAACATTGCAGCGCTCGCCCAAGGAGCCGGATCGTTGAATAAGCAAGACGTACGAAGCCGGATTGAAGAACTCGGGATCATTCCCTCCATTCGTGTGTCGACGACCGAGGATGCGCTTTTCGCCGCTGAGGCGATCGCCCGCGGCGGAATTCCCATTCTCGAAGTCACGTTGACCGTGCCCGAAGCGATCAAAGTAATTTCTCAAGTGGTGCAACACGCCCCCGAGGTGATTGTCGGCGCCGGAAGCGTGCACGATGTCGAGACCGCGCGCCGCTGCCTCGATGCTGGCGCTAAGTTCCTTTCCAGCGATGGCCTTGATCCCGAAACCGTGACCTATGCCGTGCAGCAGAACGTCGTCGTGATCCCTGGAACCCTCACTCCGACCGGCGTGATCACCGCATGGAAACTGGGTCCGGACTTTGTCAAGATTGTGCCCTGCGGCCACATCGGAGGCGACAGTTATATCAAGGATCTTAAGGCCATGTTTCCCCACATTCCGATGATCGCCGCCGGCGGCGTGAATCAGCGAACCGCATTCAGCTTCATTGCCGCCGGTGCAGTTGCGCTGGGCGTCGGCGGAGAATTGATTCCAAGAGAGGCCATACGGCGGCGGCAGCCAGACCGAATTGGCGAACTCGCGCGCAGGTTCCTGGAATCTGTAAGCAATGCTCGCGACCGTTGAGCGCGTGGTTAGAGACATCGCGGAGCGCGAGCTGTCATTTAGAAACGTTCATTCTGCTCCAGGCTCACGGCAGGAAAGATAGAGTCCTTTGTGAATCAATATCTGGCGGTGTTGTCTGCGAGCATAACGACTTTCGCCGCCACGAATATCGACGATGCGTTTCTCCTGACTTTGTTCTTTGCGCGTCGGATTCCAACGCGACGCGTCGTGGCGGGTCAGTACGCGGGTTTTGCGGCTATCGTCGGCATCAGTCTGATCATCGTCTGGGGCGCGCTGGCAGTACCGCATCGCTGGATTCATACTCGTCGGCCGAGGTGGCTTCGTTATCCTTGACGTGCAGGACGCCGTAGAAATTGCGCACGACGAGGCGGTAGCCACGCTGGTTCTGGCGTTCCATCCGGGTCAGATAGCCGAGCACGAGTTGGACCGCGAGCAGGAGACCGAAGCGCAAAGTCCACCGGCCGATACGGTGTTCGGTGCCGTATAACAGGATCAGTGCGCCGAAGATCGAGCAGGCGGCGGCGATCAGAGCCTGCTGGTAGTGAACGTAGAGGAGCGGCGAAGAGCCGGCGGTGAGTGGAAAGAACAGAGCCACGGCCACGGCGGCGGCGGAAACCACCATAAACAGGATGGCGAGCCAGCGCCGCGGACGCTTGAAGACAGCTTCCCACATCACCATCAAGCAGAGGACGGCGCAGGCGCCGAGCGCGAGAGGCAGTTCCAGATTCGAAGGAAAGATGCGCGGCGCGATCAGGGCGACAAAGGTGCCGCCGAGGGCTCCGCCGAGCGAGACCATCAGGTAAAACAGCGTGAGATACCTTGGCGCGGGGCGGCGGCGGGCGAGTTCCCCGTGACACAGCATGCAGCAGAGGAACAGACCACCGGAGAAAACGGGGATTAAGTATTTGATGTGCAGGTTGCCGGAGTCCTCGTAGAGGTCGAGCGCCATGTAATAGAATATCGGGACGAGCAGGACGAACATCACGCCGCGGTGATAGAGCTTGTCGCTTTCAAACGCGACCATGAAGGTGGCCAGATAAAGCGCCAGGGGCAGCACCCAGAGGAGCGGAATGGGCGCGACGTTCTGGCTCAAATGCGTGGTGATCGACACCAACAGAACCGACGCGACAGCAGCCAGGCTGACCCAGAGAACGAGTTCGGCCGGCCGCGGGCGGGGGGCCGGTGGGTCGGTTGTTGCAACCGCTTCCTGCGGTCGCGGCTCGGCTTTGCTGATCCAGGCGGCGAGCGCGCAAACCATCGCGAACGCCACGTAGGCGAAGCTCCACGAATAGGCCTGCCAGCGCGAGGTGAGGCGAGGCTCGACCAGAAAGGGAAAACTGACCAGCGCCAGCATCGAGCCGAAATTCGACAGCGCGAACAGGCGGTAAGGCATCCGGCTGCCGGAGCGCCGGACGTACCAGGCTTGCAGCAAGGGGCTGGTCGAGGAAAGAAGGAAGTACGGCAGGCCGATGGTGGCGCCGAGTAGCATCAGGATGCGTAGCGTCGGGTCGCCCGTTTCCGTCGGCTTCCAGGTTTCCGAAGGCAGGATGGGGAGGAGGGCGCAACTGGCCAGCAGCAGGGCGACGTGGGTCATCATCTGCTGCCTGGCTTTCAGGAAACGGATGGAGCAGTGCGCATAGGCGTATCCGGTCAGCAGGACGAGCTGGAAAAACAGCAGCGCGGCGCTCCAGACCGCGGCCGATCCGCCGAACCAGGGCAGAATGATCTTGGCGATCAGGGGTTGCACCTGGAACAGGAGGAAGGCGCTCAAGAAAATAGTTGTTGCGTAGAGCGGCATTATTGGAGGATCTGAATGATATTACTGTAATCGTCGGTCCAGCCGTGGAAACCGGGCTTACGGCGCAGCTTGCTGACGGCGAAATGGTCGCCGAAATCGTCGGGGGTTAAAACCGCGGGAGAGTGCGAGAGCAGGATCCAGATGGACGGAGAGTCGTAGTCTTCGTCCTCGGCAACGTCGTCTACAACGAGTCCCCGGAGGCCGTTGGCTTCGGCTGCTTCCGCGACCACCGGCTCCAGATTCAAATAGCGGTTGGTGATGTTGATGGCCAGAACGCCGCCGGGGTTCAGGTGTCGCAGGTAGGTGCGGTAGGCTTCTGCCGCGAGGAGATGCACCGGGACGGCGTCGCTCGAAAAAGCGTCGACCGCGAGAAGGTCGAGGTGTTCGTCAGGCATCGACTCCAGCACCAGGCGGCCGTCGCCGAGGAAGAGGCGCTTTTCGGCGGGGCACGCATTCCAGAATCCAAAATCGGCTTGCGCGATGCGGACGACCAGCGGATTGATCTCGTAATAATGCAAGGTATCGCCCGAGCGGGCGAGAGCGGCAGTGACGCCGGCGCCCAGGCCGACGACGCCGATGCGGATGGGACCTCGCTCGCCTAGAACGTGAAGAGCTCGGTTAATGCCGGAGCCGGTGCCGAAATACGAGGTTGGGATGCGATCGCCTCCGGGACGCTTCAATTGCGTGCCGTGATTGATCGTGCCGTGAATCAGCAGGCGCTGTGCGGGCGCGTACTTGCCCTCGGCTTGGTCGAGCACACGGAGGACGCCGTAGAAGTTGCGCGCGGAGAGGGTGTAGGCGCGGGCTTCGGCGGTTTCGATCCGAATCAGGATAACGGCGAAGGCGATGGTCGCGAGCACGGTGGCGGCACGGAGCCAGTTATGGGGCAGATCGGTCCAGAGGGCGCAGGCGACCAGGGCCGCGCACAGCACCATGCCCACGGGGAGTTCGTAATACGAGTCGAAGATGCGCGGAGCGGCCAGGGCGACGAACAGGCCGCCGATGGCTCCGCCCAAGGAAACCATCAGATAGAACTGCGTCAGGTATCGGGGATGCGGGCGGCGGCGGGCCAACTCGCCATGGCAGACCATGCAGCAGACGAAGAGGGCTCCGCAGAGTGCGGGGATGAGCAGGGAGGGTTCGGCGTTGTTCTCGTACCAACTGATGCCCTTCGTCAGCAGATAGAGGGACACGACCAGGAGGGGCAGAAAAATCGCGCGGTTGTAAATTCGGTCGCTCTCGAAACAGAGGATAAAGCTGAGCAGGTAGATGCTGAGAGGAACCACCCAGAGCAGAGGTATCGGAGCGATGTTCTGCGTCAGGTGGCTGCTGACGGACAGTAGCAGAATCGACGCGCAGGCGGCGAAGCCGATCCATAAGGCTCGCTGGGCGAAGCCGGGCGAAGGCTCTTCGGTGGAAGTCGATTGCGGCGCATCGCCCGCGCGGCTGCGCCAGGCTGCGAACGTGCAAACCGCCGCGAAGGCGCAATAGGCGATCGACCATGCCAGCGCTTGTCTGGAAAGAGGCAGGCGAGGCTCGATCACCAGAGGGTAGCTGAGCAGTGCGAGCATCGATCCGAAGTTCGAAAGCGCGAAAAGGCGGTACGGTATCGCGCCTTGGTGAGTCCTCAGGTACCAGGCTTGCAGCAAAGGGCTGGTGGCGGAAAGAAGGCCGTACGGCAGGCCGATGGTGGCAGCCAGCAGGAGAAGAATGCGCAGCGTGGGGTCGTCGCCGCCGGATGGCTTCCAGATCGCGGAGGGGACGATCGGCAGCGTCGCGAGGCTCAAAATCAGCAGCGAGCCGTGAACCCAGAACTGGTGTTTCGGCTTCAAATAGCGGATCAGGCAATGCGCGTAAAGATAGCCGGCGAGCAGAAGCAGTTGGAAAAAGAGAAGCGCCGAGCTCCACACCGCCGCCGATCCGCCGAACCAGGGCAATATGAATTTCGCGATGAGCGGCTGGACTTGAAACAGCAGAAAAGCGCTCAAAAAAATCGTCGCGGCGTAGAACGGCATTGACCGCTTAGGATAGCGTAGCGGGGCCGCCGGGCGCAGAGCAGCGCCCCAAAAAGGCTACGATGAAAAGGAGGGAAATGTCATGGCAACTCTGGACTGGTCACAATGCCCTGCGGCTACCGATTTGCGGATCTCCACCGTACCGCACGGGGTGAGATCGACACGGATGAAATCATCCGCAACATTTACCGCCGCTTCCCAAAACTAACAAGGAGGGTGCTGAAAAATGAACCTTGAAATCCACAAGCCCGAACTGGCGCTGCGTGTACAGGCGCGGATTCAGAGCGGTCATTTCCACGATGCGGAGGAGTTGATCGAAAAGGCCCTTGACGCACTCGACGAACAGGCAACCGCCGCTCTGATCCCGACGGCAACCGGCGCGGTCGTTCTGGCGGCGTTAGAGGCGCGGCCTTATCCAGATATTGATCTCACCCCTCCGCGCGTGCGCCTCACCAATGTGCGGGATGTCGTGCTCTGATGGCGTGGTTGCTGGATACTAATATCTCCAAAAAGGCTACGATGAAAAGGAGGGAAGGAGCATGGCAACTCTCGATTGGTCACAATGCCCCGCCGTGGAGAGCATTCCCGGCAAGCGTCAGCGGCGCATGGGTGTTCAAGGATACCCGTATGCCGGTGTCCACCGTGTTCGAGAACCTCGAATCCGGCGCCACCATCGACGAAATCATGGAGTGGTTCGACGTGACGCGGGAACAGATTGTAGCGGTGCTGGAATTTGCGGCCCGCAGTCTTGACGCTCCGCCTTCCGTCGCAAGCCCGCTCAGATGCCGTCGATGCGCATTCTCTTTGACCACGGCACGCCAGCGCCGCTTATTCCGTTCCTCGAAGGCCACACCGTCACGAAAGCGAAGGATGCCGGATGGGAACGGCTGGTCAACGGCGAGCTTGCTGAAAGCCGCCGAGGAAGCCGGTTTCGAGGTCCTGTTGACGACCGACAAAAACATGGCGTCACAGCAGAATTTAAAAACCCGGGCAATCGCGATAGTGGTGCTCGGAAATTCGCAATGGCGGATCGTGCAGCGCTACGTTCGCAGGATCGCGGCCACCGTGAACGCCGCGACACCGGGCAGCTTCGACGAAGTGGACATACCGTTCAGGTAGCCCTCCCGTGTTTCTCGCGCGAAGCCGAGGCGTGATTTTGTTAGCCTCACGCTTTCTGGGGTAAGTGCTGCCCGTGTTACTTAGAAGGGGCTTGGCTTTTCGCCGCCCCTTGTTTCGGCTTCTCTCCGGGTCCGTCTGGACCTCCGCACATCAGTTTTCTTACATCCGTGACTTGTCCTTTTTGGTCGTTCGGCGGGTGGGTCCGGTTATAGGCGGCGATTTCCAATTCGGTCTTAACCGTGTCTTTGCAAAGCTTATCGAACGGGCCACTGCTGTCTGGCAGATTGCGAGCCCAAGTCGCCAACCGCTCCTCCTCTAGCGAGGGGCCGTTTGCGGCTTGCGCGGGCAGGTCTTCGCCGACACAAGTAAGCCCGTCGGCAGTCTTACGGCAGCGCCATTTCTCTTTTTCTGGGTGCGCGGCGGTGACCGCAAGGACTGGCTCTTTGTGTAATGCGGTCCTCTCTTCCTGGCCTACGGGGTGCAAAAGGCCAGTTTTCTTTAGGTCGATCATGTTGTCTATTCCTTCTTCGGTGCCGCAGATGAGGATAGGTTCGTCGGGCACCCCGTCGTTGAAGGTGACCTTCACGTTTACGCACGGCCTGACTTCGCCCAGTTGCCATGCGCGGATTTCGCGTCCCCCGTCGCCTCCGGCTACTCGGATGTAGGCAGGTGGACGAGAGCACCCAGCGTACACGAGTGCGATTACAACCGTGAGCCTCACTATGAAGCCTGTTTGGTGCATTGATCGTTTAGGATACCTCTCTTAAGTGTTTGCGCGTTTTGTTAGATGTCGCTGACGGCAGCGGCGAGGCCGGCCGTTTTGTTATATTCAGACTCGCCAATGACCTCTGTAGCGTTTCGACTGCTCAAGAAGGTTGCGAAACGTGGTGAGCTTTCGCTGAAGGACGCGATTGAGTTTCCTAAGGCACCGCTGGACCATACTGCTCAGTATCCGCTCGCGCTGTTGATAGAGGAAGGTTATCTCGGTTCGACGCTCGATCATCAGCCTCCAGCTGGAGCCGAGAAGAGCCGGGAGTATTCTCTCGCGGTTTCCCTTCATATGTTCACCCTTCCGAAAGACAGCAGCGGCGTAGTTCACTATCACGGTGTTCCGTCGCCGCAGGGTGTCCGGTCTCACGGCAATGTGGACCCGGACCAGCAGCGGGTTTTCCTGAAGGCAAAGGGGGCGCTTTACCTGGACCAGTTCGCACAAAAACGCTGGGATCGATTTTGGGCGTTTCTTTCAGGGGCCGTCGCGGGCGTGACGGTGGGGCTGGTTCTAGCGGGACTGAAGAAGAAACTCGGTCTGCCGTGATCATGTTTCACAAAGGGTAAGTTTCGCCACTGGCGGCCAGCCCTGCAAAATGAGGGGCTGACGCGTCTCATAAGTCTGTCGCACAATTGGGCATCAAAAAGCCGTCAGAATACCTTGCCAGGCTTCGAGCCAAACATCCCGACCACGATAATCACATTTTGATGTTGCGCTGTCGGGATTGCGAAGGTGCGAGCGCGCGGGTTGAATGGGTCGGGTTTGATTCACGTTGCCCGGATTGCCGGAAGGACCGCCCCAAGGTTTGCACGCCGAAAGTGAGTCGTGCAGAAACCCTTGTACAGATCTAAACGGGACCTCTTGATGGACTACAACTCCAGCATCGGACGTTCCAGGTGAATATCGCCCGCATCCGTCTTCAGCCGCAGGATGCGATGCGAATGGCCGACGTGTCCGGAGGCCAGCATGCCGTGTCCGGAATTCGACCGCATGGAGAGAGGAAATTCCGAGCTGACGCGGCCGTTGGCGGTTTCGGCATGGACCTCGGCGCCGGGGTGGGCGGCTCAAATCGACGCGGACGTCCCCCCGGACGCTGTGCGCTTCCACATCCTGCTCCAGCATGTGCGCGGAAACGTCGCCATCCACCGTGCGGCCGATGAAACGCAGGCGCTTCGGCAGGCGCACCACGAAATCGACGCGCAGATCGTTCAGCAGGACGTCGCCGCCGCCGCCGTTATCCCAGCGAACATGCGCCGTGGAATCGGATGTAGAGGCGGCGCTGAAGCCTCCGCCGTGACTGGGGCGGCAATCGAACGGGCGAGCCGGGTCGGCATCCGGGTAGACGGCGCAAATGGTCAATCCACCTTTATGCTCCACGACCTCGATGGCCACCCGGGAGGGATCGCTGAACCCCCTCTTGGTCGCGACGACCTCGATTTCATCACCGCTGGCAGGCTCGGCGCTGATGTTGCCGTAGATGTTGTTGACTTCGACAATCTGACCGGCCGGAACCCAGCCATGCCAACTGGTTTCCTCCTGAATCGCGGCCTGGGCCTTCAGGTTCGTACTGTTGATCGGACTGGCGGCGGCCGCCAGGGAAGCAATCGCGAGTATAGTCGGCAGCTTCATAAGTCAGGCTAGAAGGGAGGCACGCTTAGGGCCCTTGCATTTCCTTACATTTGAAGGGAGAAGGGGGACCGAAAGTGTCCGGGATTGGGATGGCGGGGGTGAAAACGGACAGGGGTGTCCTTAGGATCACGGGGCATGGACCCGGCAGAAGTCTCTGGCAATCATCAATTTAGATGATCGAACTGCACTCCCATCCGCACCAATTCGGGATACTGAAATCGCGGAGCCGCCATGCGTGAGCATGCGGACCAGGTGTGACAGTTTTCGCCGCTCAGTCGTTCGTGATCCAGCCGTCGACGATTTTGATAATCCGGTGGCCGCGGGCGGCGTTGACCTCGGAATGCGTAACTTGGATGATCGTCGTCCCGCTTTCGTTCAGCTTCTGGAAGACGTCCATGATTTCCTTGGCCTGATTGGAGTGCAGGTTCCCGGTCGGCTCGTCGGCCAGAATAACCTTGGGGTTGGCGATGATGGCACGCGCGATGGCCACCAGTTGCTGCTGGCCACCGGAGAGCTGGTTGGGGAACAGGTCCTTCTTGCCGACCATTTGAAAGCGGTCGAGCACGTCGCAAACGATGCCGTCGCGGTCGGACTTTTTCACGTTGCGGTAGGAGAGGGGGATGTCGAGGTTCTCGTACACGGTGAGCGAGTCGAGCAAATGGTAGCTCTGGAAAACGAAGCCAAAGTATTTTTTGTAGATCTCGTCGCGATCCTTCTTCTTCAGCTTGTGGATGGGATGGTCGAGGAAGCTGTACTCGCCGGTCCAGGCGGAGTCGTGCATGCCGATCAGGTGGAGCAGCGTCGACTTGCCCGCGCCCGACGGTCCCATGATGGAGACAAACTCGCCCTCCTTGATCTCCGCGTTGATGCGGCGGAGCACGAACGTTTTGGTGGGGCCGTGTTCGAAGTACTTTTCAATGTTGCGGAGGGTAATCATAGGGAGACGAAGCCAGAATAGCTCAGAATTGCACGTCAAGGCCCGGCGCATGTCCATGACGGCGCGTGGTATGTTTCGAAGGCTATGTTCGTTCCTGGGAATCGATGTGCTGTGGCGGCGCTGTTCATCGCCCTGACCGGCTGCGTGAAACACGAGAAACTGGCGGCTTCGATTCCGCCGGCGCCGGGGAAGATGCGTACGCAATACACCATGCGCTATGTCGATGTGGCGATCGGCACGGGCAAGCCAGCGGAGGCGGGCAAGGTGTTTTCGGTTCACTATACCGGCTGGCTGGTGGACGGCACGAAGTTCGATTCGTCGCGCGACAAGAAGCCTCTGTCGTTCGAGCAGGGGAAGCGCAAGGTGATTCCCGGGTGGGATGCCGGATTCGAGGGGATGCGCGTGGGCGGCAAGCGGCGCCTGTTTATTCCGTATCAACTGGCATACGGCGAAAAAGGCCGCGGCAAGATTCCGCCCAAGGCCGAGCTGATTTTCGATGTCGAGCTGATGGACGTCCAGGATCCTCCGCCGGCGGAACCGGCGAAATAACTACACCGCTTCGCTGATCTGGAACTGCGGCTGGATGTCGGTAAAGTTCGGAATGTCCGCGATCAACTCCGCCCCGTGCGCCGCCATCGCCTGCTGAAACTCTTCGATGGAATTGAAATACAGCCTCCCCCCGCCCGTGAACATCGGTTCCGACCCGGGCGCCAAGCCTGATAAGCCCTTATCCATCTCGATACGTGCCAGCCCTATGCTGGTAAGCCTATCGACCACCAGAGCGCGATGCTTGTCCTGATAATACTCATGGTCAAACCGCTTTCCTGGTCCGCCGGGATAAGAAACTGAAACGCAGATCATAGTTTTCCTTTGAGCAAAGTGTTCACGGCTGCCGGATCGGCCTGGCCGCGGCTGGCCTTCATCACTTGGCCGACAAGGAATCCTATCACAGCCTGCTTGCCTCCGCGATACTGCTCCACCTGTTTCGGATTTTGGGCGATGACTTCGTCGATGATTTTTTCAATGGCGCCCGTGTCGCTGATCTGATGCAGCCCCTCGCGCTCGGCGATCGCTTCCGCGGTATCGCCCGAGAGCATCTTCGGAAGAATCTCCTTGGCGATTTTGCCGCTGATTTTTCCCAGCCCGATCATTTTGATCAATCCGCCCAGGTTTTCCGCGCTCACGGGCGATTCGGTAATTTCCCTGCCCTGCTCTTTTAGCAACGCCGCGAGGTCGCCCATCACCCAGTTCGCGGCTGCCCGCGCGTCGCCCGAAACCGCGGCGACTTTTTCGAAGTAATCGCTCACCGCGCGGGTCGCAGTCAGGACCTGGGCGTTGTATTCGGTGAGTCCGTATTCTTCGACGAAGCGCCGTCGGCGCGCGGCCGGAAGCTCCGGCATCTGGCCGCGAATGCGCTCCATCCAGGATTCGCTGACGCGCAGCGGGACCAGATCCGGCTCCGGGAAATAACGGTAATCGTGCGCGCTCTCCTTGCTGCGCATCGAGACGGTCTCGCCTGTTTCGACGTTGAACAGGCGCGTTTCCTGCGTGACGCGCCCTCCGGTTTCGATCAGATCGACCTGGCGTTCGATCTCATGATCCAGCGCCATTTTCAGGAACCGGAACGAGTTGAGATTCTTCACCTCCGCCTTGGTGCCGAATTTCTCCGCGCCGCGCAGCCGCACGCTGACGTTGGCGTCGCACCGGAGATGGCCTTTTTCCATATCGCAACTGGAAATCTCCACGTATTGCAGGATCTGCTTCAGCTCGGTGAGGAACGCGAAGGCTTCGTCGGAGCTGCGAATATCGGGCTCGGTGACGATTTCGATCAAGGGCGTCCCACTGCGGTTCAAATCGACGTAGGTGTACTTGCTCGAGTCCTTGAATCCGTCGTGAATGCTCTTGCCGGCGTCGTCCTCCATATGGACGCGGGTGATGCCGATGCGCTTCTTTACGCCGTCGACATCGATTTCGACAAACCCGCGCTCGGCGAGAGGCTGATCGTATTGCGAAATCTGATAGCCCTTGGGAAGGTCGGGATAAAAGTAGTTCTTGCGTGCGAAGATCGACTTCGGATTGACGGTGCAATGCAGCGCCAGCGACGCTTGGATGCCCAGTTCCACCGCCTGGCGGCTGAGCACGGGAAGGGCGCCGGGCAGGCCGAGACACACCGGGCACACGTTGGTATTGGGCGGGGCGCCGAAACTGGTGGCGCAGCCGCAGAAAATCTTGGTGCGCGTGGCGAGCTGGACGTGCACTTCCAGTCCGATGACGGGTTCGTATTTGGTGATCGGATCGACCGCGATGCTGGAGGGCATTGGATTTTTCATTATAGCGGCGATCTTCGGGTATTCTAAGGGAATGGAGCTGATCTTCGACGTTCGCGACGCGGACGAGGGTGGATATTGCGCGCGCGCCCTGGGCCACAGCATCTTCACAGAGGGGGAAACCTGGGACGAGCTTCGCGCCAACGTTCTGGAAGCCGTGTCGCTTCATTTCGAAGATGAAGAAGTTCATCCCCGGCTGGTGCAGCTGCATTATGTGAAGGACGAACTGATACCGGTTGAAGCTGCGTGAAGTTGCCGCGAGGAGTAAATGGAGAACGCCTGATCCGCGTCCTGGGCCGCCTTGGTTACATTGTGATTCGTCAGAGCGGCAGCCACGTCAGGCTCCGCCATGATGGTCCGCCAGCGCACACTGTTACGGTACCCATGCACAACCCGATCAAGTCCGGAACCCTGCATGGAATTCTGCGCGACGTCGCGCAAACGAGGTCGATTGCGATTGAATCGATCATTGAATCGCTCTAGAGAAGACCAGTTGTGAGATAATTTCGGGAATTGATTGCCGATATTAAGTTTGCGTTCCGGATGTTATTCCGGACTCCCGCATTCAGTTTTGCCGCCGTGCTGGTTCTCGCATTGGGCTTGGGCGCGACGACTGCCATTTTCACGCTGGTCGAGCGCCTGTTGTTGTCTCCCTTGCCCTATCCGGACGCGGACCGCCTGGTTTGGATCCGGAGCGTGCCGCCTAAGTCCGGAGTGGGGCTGCGCGGTGTTTTTTTCGCCGACATCGATGAAATCCGCCGTGAATCGAGGCTTTTCGACAGCCTGGGAGGAGCGTTTCAAGGCAGCTGGAATGTAACCGGCCTGGGCGAGCCGCAACGCCTGGCCGGGGTTCGCGTGAGCCGCGACTTTTTTCTTTCTCTGGGGATCCAGCCGCAGATCGGACGGCTTTTTCTGCCCGAGGAATATCATAGCGGGCGCGAAATGGTCGCCATTTTCAGTTACTCTTTCTGGCAAGATCATTTGGGCGGGGATCCGAATATCGCCGGACGGCGGATCTCGATGGACGGGGTTTCCTTTGAGATTGTCGGCGTGATGCCGCGGGAATTCGCCCTGTCCGCCGACTACGATTTGCTGGCGCCGCTGCCAGAGGAATCGCCTTACAACAGGGGCCGAACATGGCGATGGGTCCAGGCGTGCGGCCGTCTGAAGCCGGGTGTTTCGCCCGAGCAGGCGCAAGCCGAGATGGACATGATCGCGGCGGACCTGGGCGCACGCTATCCGGAGGACCGCGGCTACGGCCTGAAGGCTGTGACGTTTCTCGATCAGGAAGTGGGTTCCCTCCGGAAGACGCTGTGGATCTTCGCGGCCGCGGTGGGTTGTGTTCTGCTGATCGCGTGCTCGAATGTCGCGAGTCTGCTGCTGGCGCGAGGCGCGGCGCGGGTGCGGGAGATGGCGGTGCGCGCCGCGGTGGGAGCGAGCCGGGGCGAACTGATCCGCCAACTTCTCATAGAAAGCGGTTTGCTCGCGATCGTGGGGGCCGCGCTCGGCATGCCTTTGGCGGTCTTCGGAGTGAGCCTGTTGATCGCACTCGATCCGCAGGCTCTGCCGCGCGCGCAGGAAATTCACCTGGACGCGCGCGTCCTGGTATTTTCGTTTGTTCTCTCGCTGGCGACCGCGCTGATTTTCGGGATCGTTCCCGCGGTGCGCGGATCGCGCGTGGGTCTTCGCGGAGCGCTTACCGAAGGAGGACGAAGCGGCTCCGGATCGCGCGGCGGCAACCGGCTTCGAGCCGCGCTGGTGGTGGTGGAGGTCGCGCTCGGCGTCATCCTGCTGACGTCCGCCGGACTGCTGGCGCGCAGTTTCCGTCAGCTCGCCGAAGTCCGTCCGGGCTACGACCCCACGGGCGTCTATACCATGCAGATCTCGTTGAGCGACGTCCGCTATCGCGATTTAGCCAACGGCGCGAAATTCTTCGAGCGGATGCTCGCGCAACTGGAACAGACTCCGGGAGTGGAAAGCGCCGGGACCACGAACTTCCTGCCTTTGGCGAAGGAGAAGCAAACGGTCGGCGTATGGCTGGATTCGCAACCGGTCCATGCGAACGACACAAAAATCATTCTCGATAACCGTGTCGTGTCGCCCGATTATTTCCGCGCCATGGGCGTTCCGCTGCTGGCCGGGCGATTCTTCGCGCGGACAGACCACGCGGATTCCCCCAGGGTAGCGATCGTCAACGACGCGTTTGCGCGTCAGTTTTTCCCGCGCGGCGATGCGTTGGGGAAGCGCGTCACGATGGACCTGGGGTCCGGCACCTGGACCGGAGAGATCGTCGGGGTGGTGGGCAGCTTCCGCGAAGCGAGTCTGGCGGAGGAGCCGCGCGGCGAGCTGTTTACCGCCTACTCCCAGACCACGGTTCCCGGCTCTACTCTGGTGGTGCGTTCGACGGGCTCCTCGGCCGAGGTGGTCAGTGCCGTTCGAGGCGCGATCGCGACCGTCGATCCGGATGTGGCGGTCTATGACGTCCGCACCATGAAGCAGCAGGTGGACGATTCGGTCGCGCAGTCGCGATTGCGCAGCGCGCTGCTCGCCGTGTTCTCGATCGTGGCGCTGATCCTGGCCTCGCTGGGAGTGTATGGCGTGATCGCTTGTTCGGTGGCGGAGCGAAAGAAAGAGATCGGAATTCGCATCGCGCTGGGAGCGCGGCCGTCGGAGGTGCGGAGCATGGTGCTGGGGCAGGGATTGAAACTGACCGTGATCGGCCTGGCGCTGGGCGTGGCCGGCGCGGCGGCGGCGACGCGGTTGATAGAAGGCTTTCTTTTCGGCGTCAGCGCCAGCGATCCGGTCACCTACGCCGCGACGTGCGGGGTGTTTATCGGAGTCGCGCTGCTGGCAAGCTATCTCCCCGCGCGGCGCGCGATGCGGGTGGATCCGATGACGGCGCTGCGGGAGGAGTGAGCGTCTAGGCCAGTTCGTCCAGATCGACCTTGAGCGCTCCGGCGAGCTTTTTCAGCGTGCCGATTCCGCCCGTTTTGTGTTTGGCCTCGATCGCGGCAATCATCGAGCGTGAAACCTTGGATGCCTTCGCCAGGCTTTCCTGAGTAAGCCCGCGATACTCGCGCCAGATTTTGACGGTGCTTTCCCCGGCCAGGCGGCGTTTGATCAGCTCCAGAGGGATCAGTTCCTCCTCGCCGCTTTCGATACGCGCTTTGGCGGCATCGTAAGCCGCGACATCGGCAAGCATTTCGGCGTCGTCCATGAGCTTCTTCAGCCGATCCATCGGCAGTATGGCGAAGACCTTGCCGTCGCGCGTGATTTTTTCGATTCGCATCAGTATATGCCTCCTCTGGGACCGACTTCCAACACCAGCATCACCAGGCGTTCGTCCTCCAGCTCGTAAATGATCCGCCAGTCGCCGACGCGGAGCCCGTATCCGCTACGACCCTGAAGCTTCGTCAGGTTGTTGTTCGGAGCGTACGGGCTCATCGCGACCTCTTCAACCTTGGCCACAATCCGCTTCTGCCAATTTGCCGGAAGCTTTGCGAGGGCCCTATCAAACGCCTTGGCTGTGACGACTCGATACACGAAGTACAATGTTACTATCAGCAACAATTGTATCAACTTTTACCGCCCGCTGAACTTCGCCGCTCGTTTTTCCAGAAACGCCCGCACCCCTTCGCGATGGTCGGCTGTCTCGCCGCAGCGCAGATGCGTTTCCGGTTCCCTATCGAGCAATGTCCGAAAGCCGACCGTTGCAGCCAGGTTCACGTTTTGTTTCATGTACCGGTAGCTGGTCAGCGGTCCATACGCGATCCGCGCGGCAATCGCGGCGGTTTCGGCGGCCAGCGCGTCCGGTGCGACAACCCGATTCACGAGGCCGATGCGATGCGCTTCCGCGGCGTCCACCGGGTCCGCGAGGAAAAACAATTCCTTCGCTTTCGGGGCGCCGGCGTAGTGCGTCAGCAGCCAGGTGGTGCCGAAATCGCCTCCGAAGCCGACCTTGGCGTAGGCCGTTCCGAACTTCGCCGCGCTGGACGCGATGCGCAGATCGCAGGCAAGCGCGATGCCGAGGCCCGCGCCCATGGCGAATCCGTTCACCGAAGCGATGGTCACTTTGGGGCTCGAGTAGAGCAGCCACGAGATCTCCTGCATGTCGCGCAGGCCGTCGATTTTCTGCTCCAGGGCCGATTCCGTTTCCTCGCGCGCCATCATGCTCACGTCGCCTCCGGCGCAGAATGCGCGGCCCGATCCGGTGACGACAATCGCGCCGATCTCGGGATCGCGCGACCATTTTTTCACGGCTTCCGCCGCTTCCACCAACAACTGGACATTCACCGCGTTCAGTTTCTCCGGACGATGGAGGGTCAGCGTGGCGACGCGGTCGCGCACTTCGGTCAGAATCACTTGTTCGGACATTTAGCGACTATATCAGTGCGCGAGCCCGCCCAGGCGGCCCGCGGCATACAACCTCTTGTCCATCGGCGACACCGTTCGTAGTATTGTTCGCGAAAGAACCGGCGTGTGCTTGATTTCACAGAGGTAGTTCGGGACCAGCCAGACGTCCTGTTCTGAAGTCATCCAGCCGTGATGGTCGAATTGGCGCAGATTGACCGGCCTCGAATAGGCGCGCAGCGTTTTCTCTCCGGCCGGATTGAAGTAGTGCTCAAAGTAGCTCATCACCAGCTCGCGGATGCTGCGGTACACGGGCTCGCGCGAACGGAGCCCGGAATAATCGGACTTCGCGACGGCGCCCCAATGTCCGCTTGCGCGATACACGGCCAGCACGTGATCGGAATCCCGGACAGCTTCGAGATCGACCAGCAGCGGCGGATGACCCAGGCGGCGCAGGGCCACGGCGGCCAGCATGGCTCCCTCCATGCAATGCGCGACGCCTTTTCGCAGAACCGTTCGTGGCGAATGGCACGTGTCGCCGTTCGGCTCCAGGTTGTAACCGATCTCTTCGTCCAGAAATCGCTGGATGCGGGCCGGGGTGGTGAGGTTGCGGAGAATCCTAAACTCGTCAGACATCCCCGTCAGATTACCGCATTGTTGTTATACTCACGAATGTCGTATGAGAGACCTGCGATTAGGCGACATTATCGACGATTTTTGCGTGAAATGCCGCCGGCTAACCAACCATGCGATCGTTTCGCTGATGAACGGGGCCGCGGCCAAAGTGCGCTGCCGCACCTGCTACAGCGATCACGACTATCGCAATGAGATCGCTCCGCCGACGAAGAAAGAACTGCTGAAGCAGAAAGAGTTGTACGAGGCCGTGCTGGCCGGCGTCGCGCCAGTCGAAGCCGCGCCGGTCGAGGAAGTGGTTCCGGCCCCGGAAGCAGCGCCTGCGAAGAAAAAGAAAGCCAAGGGCTAAAACGTCTTGCAGGTTCGCTCGGCGTTCGAGCGCCATCCGTGACGCAATGGGGCTCCATCGACAAGATTGCGCTGAGCGAGCGGCGCGTTTTCGTGCCTAGCTTTTCCGCAGCTCTTTCTGAATCTCGCCGATCACCTGGTCGTGCCCTTCGTTGGTCAGATCCTTCTGCAACCGGCGCAACGCCGCCCCCACCACATCGCGATGATGCAGACGGGAGCCGAGCGCATCCGAAGCCGCCAGGCGCAGCCAGAGTTCATGCAGCAGATCCACGTCCTCCGGCCACATCCGCGGCGGATGCGGACCCAGGTTCACATACGTCGACGGACGATCCGGACTGATCACCTCAAGCGAGAACGGATGCCGCGGCTCCGGCAGCGATTCCCAGGCGAGACCCAACTGGCGCGCCAGTTCGTCCGATTCCATGCGCGCGCTGACGCCGGTGACCAGCCGCGATGCCTTCAGACCGTTGGCCGCCTGCGCCAGCGCATCGAAAGGATTCACCGCGGGCACCACAAGAAGCTCCACCGGCTTGCCTTCCTTCTCCGCCATCTCGACGACGTGGCTGAACAGCTCTTTTTCGTAATCGCTGAAGAGCTGCGCTTCGGACAGATCGTATTCGCCGGCTCCGGTCGAGATCGGGCGCACCGTCATCACGACAATGTCGTGCCGCCGCAGGTTCGTTTTATCGAGCACGCGCTTGAGGTGCTCCATGCGATGGTAGTCGCGAACGGCCACTAAGACGCATCCCGGGCGCGCATGCAGGCTTTGCGCATCGATCTGCGCCTGATGCTCCAGGTTGAACTGCTCGAGGCCCTTTCTCTCCGTGTCCTTGTTGCGCTGATTGATTTTCTCGGAGATTTCGAAAATGACGAAAAACGCGATGGTGAACGCGACACCGTATTTGGTGGCGACCTGCTTCGAAAAGAGATTCGCGATCGCGACCAACCCCAGCACCAAAGTAGTCAGCCCCAGCCCGATGGGAATTTCGATGCCGCGAATATGGATGTTGAAGGGAAATTTGTACTCCTGGTCGGTGCGGTGGAACCGAAGCACCATCACGCCGAGCGACTTCATGAAGAAACTCCAGACGACGCCGAACGCATAGGCTTCGGCCAGAATCGTCATGTCGCCGCGGCTGCCGATGATGGTGGCGATCTGGAGAAGCGAGATCATATTGATGATTCGCGACGTGGTGCCGAACTTGGCGTGCGGTTTGCGAAACCACGGCAGCAGCACGCCGTCCTCGGCCACGCGATTCAGCACGCCGTTGGCGCCGATGATCGATGTATTTACCGCTCCTGCCAGAATCAAACCGCCCACCACGACAACGAAAATATGAAACCCCAGCCGCAGCAGGTAGGGACCGCTGAGGCTCATGGCCAGGCCGCCAATCAGGTTATCGAAATACTTCGGACGGTCCGCATCGGGAATAATCATGCCCGCGAACACAGTCACCACGCCCGTGCAGACCACCGCGTACCAGCACACGATGTTGGCGGTGATTCGCAGGTTCTTCAACTTGGGATAAGCGATCTCGCGGTAGACCTGCGCCAGCGTTTCGAATCCGCTCATCGACAGCAGCGAGTGCCCGAACGCGACTATGATGGCCACCATCGGAATCTGGAGCCAGAACGTCCCTTTAAACCAGCCTTGCGCTTCCGGAGCGAAATTGAGGTTGGAAGGCAGCGGAGCCGGCGGAATGTTGTGCCAGCGGTCCCTCAGCAGAATCGTCAACGGGCACCAGATCATCAGGATCACCACCATCACGGTGGTGATCTGCATGATGCGCAGGGCCTTGCCGCTCGATTCGTGAACGCCCTTGATGTTCTGCCACCAGAAATAAACCGTGACCAGAACGGCGGCGACGGCGGCGAACTGGTTTACATTGATGCGGTAACTCGAGTGGAGCAGTTCGCTGATTTCGTTCAGCAGCGCGGCCAGGTACAGGCCCGCGCTCACCACGCTGATGGGACCAGTAAGAATATAGTCGAACACCAGTGAGGAAACCGAAAATTTCGCCAGGATCGGGCCCATGCTGTCGCGCACCACGACGTAGACGCCGCCGCGCACGAACATGCTGCAGCTCTCCATGTACACGCTGCGCACCGCGAAGCTGAACAGCATGACGCCCAGCACGAACCAGGGAGCCGATTTGCCGATCGCCTGCTCCGCCGCGCCTCCAGCATAGAACGCGGACGACGCGAGATCGCTCAAAACAATGGAAGCGCCCCGCCAGAAACTGATAAAGGAAAGCGCTACCGTCGTCGCGACCACTACTTTCGGGGCGGCGGACGATAGGCGGCCGTCGGTGGATGACATTCTCTGCCCTAGTGTAACGGCTTTCGGGCGGCGTGCAGGTTACACCCCCGTCCATAAGCGCGAAGCGAGCGTTTCAGGAAGCCCTGCCGCCAGGATCTTCTCCGCCGCCGTGGCCACGTCATAGGCCGCACGCCGGAACTCCACCAGCCGCTCGCGCGGCGAGTAAATCGCATACGCCGCGTGCGGATCTCCATCGCGAGGCTGGCCGACCGACCCCGGATTCACCAGGTACGTGTAATCGTGTTCCAGCTCCAGCGCGCGGTGCGGGTCGATGGCCTTCACGCCATTGCGGGCGATCAGGAATCCGCCTTGCAGGTGCGTATGCCCGAAAAAAGAAAGAGGCGTTTCTATTTCGCGGCGAATGGCCTCGACATCGGCAGTGGTCATCAGATACTCGTCCTCATCGAGGGGCGATCCATGAACCAGGTCGAAGCCTTCGTAAGGGAGAGGCCCACGCGGCAGGCTTTCGAGATATGCGCGATTTTCCGCCGATAGTTCGTTTAGCGACCATTCCGCCGCCGCCCGCGCCGCGGGCCGGTAGGAGTACAACGATTCGAGACCCGCGCACACTTTATCGTGATTGCCGCGCACGATCGCCGCGACGTTGGCGCGCGCCCATTCGACGGCGAAGTTCGGATCCGCCCCGTAGCCCGCCAGATCGCCCAGGCACACGATGCGGTCGTACAGTCCGCGAGCATCGGCCAGCACCGCATCCAGAGCCTCGCGATTTCCGTGAATGTCGCCGACGATCAGGAACGGCACAGGCGCAGCAGCGCGACCTCCGGAGGAGCGCCCAGCCGCGCCGGCAGCCCGATGGTCCCGATTCCGCGGGAGACGAAGATGGTCTTCCCGCTTTCCCGATACAACCCGTCGACGTAGGGCGTGAAGAATCGCGCGATGTTCAGATCCTCCCGCAGAATTTCCATCCTCACCTGCCCCCCGTGCGTGTGTCCGGCGATGGTCAGATCGTAGCCCTGCCGCACGGCCACTGGAAACACGTCCGGATTGTGCGACAACAACACGTTGAACACTCCCGGCTCCACCAGTTTCTCCGCCCCCTCCAGATAAGGCGCGTGGAAGCGCTGATAATCGACGCCCGCCAGATTCATCACCGTCCCGCCGAACTTCAGTCTCGCCGATTCCAGGCGCAGGTAGCGAATGCCCAGCCGCGCGCCGTGCTCGGTGGCGTAGTCCTCGGCGTTCGCATAGACTTCGTGGTTTCCCAGACAACCGAAAATTCCCGCCTCGGAACGCAGGCCCGCCAGGTGCTTCAAGCATGTGTCGAGAGGATCGCGATTCACCGAGATCATATCGCCCGTCACCAGCGCCAGGTGCGCGTTGGTCTCGTTCGCCATCGCGACGCAGCGGGCCAGTTCCCGCTCGCTCAGAAACGGGCTGAGATGGATGTCGGTCAACTGCACGATACGCAACCCGACCAGATCGTCGGCGAGGCCTGGGATCGCGATGTTCTGTTCGCGCAGACGCGTATTCATTCGCTCGACGAACACTCCGTAACCAACCGCCGCGGCCGGGGCCGCGAAAAGAGCCGCTCCCGAGGCGTTCAGGAATTGCCGACGCGCGGGAGAGTGCGCAGGCTTCACAGCCAGAGCCAATGCGCGCCACGCCAGCCAGGAGCCCGTCCAGAGCACGGACAAAAACGCCCAGATCATCGCCGACCCCCGGATCCAGCTCGCCTCCGGAACCGGGAGATATCGCGAAAAGCGGGCAAACATGAGCAGGAATCCAACGATGAGTATAATTCCCGAGATCCCTCCGGATGCGAGGATCGACCACCGGACCCAAGTCTGGTTCCGCCCCGCCGGTCCGCGCAGCAGCAGGAATACGCCGGCAGCCTGCGCCAGCAGCACCAGGCCCAGCAACGTCAGATCCGGCAGATTACGGGCTGCGGCGGAAAGGATGAAAGAAATCACTGCCTCTATCTTATCGGCCTTAGGGTTCCAGCTACAATTTAAGGATGTCTCTTGTTGTCGTCGGGTCCGTCGCCTATGATGGCGTCGAAACCCCTCACGGTCGCGTGGACCGTATGCTCGGCGGAGCCGCCACTTACATCTCGCTCTCCGCGAGCTTTTTTACAAAAACCAATCTCGTCGCCGTCGTGGGCGACGATTTCGCCCAGGAAGATACGGACCTGCTGGCCCATCACGGCATCGACCTGGAAGGCCTGGAACGTGTCCCCGGAAAAACGTTTTTCTGGGCCGGAAAGTATTCCGATGACATGAACGACCGGACGACGCTGAAAACCGATCTGAATGTCTTCGCCGATTTCAACCCCAAACTGCCCGAGAGCTACAAATCGGCGCCTTATTTGCTGCTCGGCAACATACAGCCGGCCCTTCAGGCGTCGGTGCGCCAGCAGATGAAGGGGCTGCGCCTGGCCGGCGGCGACACCATGAATTACTGGATCCGCGATTTCCGCGGCGAACTGCTGGCCACCATCCGCGATTGGGATTTTTTGCTGATCAACGATAGTGAAGCCAGGATGCTCTCCGGCGAGGCGAACCTGCGCAAGGCCGCGCAGACGATTCTCGACATGGGTCCGCACACCCTGGTCATCAAGCGCGGCGAATATGGAGCCATGCTGTTCCGCCGTGACTCTTTCTTTGTCGTCCCCGGATATCTTCTCGAAGACGTTTTCGACCCCACCGGCGCGGGCGACTGCTTTGCGGGAGGCTTTATCGGTTATCTGGCCGAAAAGGGCTTCGATCTGGAGAGCGACCACATCAGCCGCGGCGAGCTGAGCCGGGCCGTCATCTATGGCTCCGTGATGGGGAGCTTCTGCTGCGAACGCTTTGGCGTGGAGCGATTCCGCACCCTCACGCGAACCGAAATCGATGAACGCTTCGAAGAATTCCGCCGATTCACGTATTTTTAAGGCCGTCGCGTTCGGTTGCGCGATTCTTGTGAGCGTCGCCATCGCCGTTGCCGCCGCGCGCTGGACGTTCGCGCACGGCTACGTCCTATATTTTGGAGATGCCGAGTCGCATTTCGACATCGCCCGCCGAATTCTCGATTCCCGCACGCCCGGCCCGGAGCAGATCGGCACCGGATGGCTGCCTTTGCCGCACATTCTGCTGATCCCTTTCGTGATGCACGCCAACTGGTGGCAGACAGGCTTCGCGGGGATTATTCCATCGGCCACTTGTCTCGCCATCGCCGCAATTTTTCTTTTTGCCGCCACGCAAAGGGCCTTTCAGTCCATGCCGGCCGCTTTCGCCGTGATGCTGATGTTCCTGCTGAACCCGAACATGCTCTATCTTTCAAGCGCACCGATGACCGAGCCCGTCTTCGCCGCCTCGGTCGCCGCGCTGCTGTTCGCGACGCTGTGGTTCCGCGACTCACAGTCGATTTGGGCGCTGGTGCTGGCTGCTGCCGCGTCCAATGCCGCGTCGCTCACGCGTTATGAAGGCTGGTTCCTGATTCCCTTCGCCTCTCTTTACCTGATGATCGTCGCGAAAAACAAGTGGCTCGCGATTCTGTTCGGAGCCCTCGCCGCGCTTGCTCCGCTGGCATGGCTCGCGCACAATCGTTTTTACGACGGCGACGCGCTGGAGTTTTATCGCGGCCAATGGTCGGCTCTCGGCATCTATCAGCGCCAGCTCGCGCAGGGGATGACACCATATCCTGGCGATCATGATTGGCGAAAGGCCGTCGAGTACTATTCCACCGCCGTCGAGCTCGCCATTGGATGGCCGGCCCTGATTCTGGCAGCAACGGGCATCTTCGCGGCCCTTTGGAAACGAGCCTGGTGGCCCGTTCTTCTGCTGCTTCTCTCGCCGATTTTCTACATCATGGGCATGCACTCGACAGGCAATCCGATCTTTTTGCCGACGCTCTGGCCTCACTCCTGGTACAACACCCGGTACGCGCTCGCCGCGCTCCCTCTCGTCGCCGTGTGCGCGGGCACGCTGGTCTCACTGGTTCCCCGCCGCTGGTATTTTTGCTGGCCGGCCGCGCTGATTGTCGCCGCTACTCCCGCCGTCGCCTGGAGCCTTCATCCCGAATCGATCTGCTGGAAGGAATCCGAGGTCAACTCCATCTCCCGCCGCGAATGGACTAGGCAGGCCGCCTCGTTTCTCGCCGCGAACTATGTACACGGAGACGGCATCATCTTCCCCTTCGGTGACATGACCGGAGTCCTTCGCGAAGCAGGCATCCCCATTCGCGAGGGCCTCTACGACGGCAACGGAGCCGCTTACGGCATGGCTCTCGATCGCCCCGACCTTTTTCTCCAGCCCCGCTGGGCGCTGGCCTTTTCAGGCGATCGCATCGCTACCGCAATTTTAAGAGGCGATAAACGCGGGCCCCATTATGAACTCGTGGCGACCATCATGGTGAAGGGCGCGCCCGTCGTGGAAATTTACCATCGCGACCGCGGCGCGTTGCGTCCACCTTCTCTGTGCGACGAATATATCGGTCAAGCCTGCGCTCCCAAAAAGGAAGAAGGGAATAAATGAACATCCCGTACACCAAGGCCCATGGTGCGCGTAACGATTTTCTGCTGACCTGGCGGGAGAATCTGCCCTCCACCTTCGACGCTTCCGCGGCGGCCGTCGCTATCTGCGATCGCCATACGGGAGTGGGCGCCGACGGCTGGCTGCTGGTATCTCCCTCGCGCCCCGCGGATGTCGCCATCGAACTCTGGAATTCCGACGGCAGCCGCTCCGAAATGTCCGGCAACGGCACGCGCTGCGCCGCCGCATGCGTCGTCGAAGGAAATCCAATCGCTCAAAAAGTGAGTATCCTCACCGGCGCTGGCCTGAAGCAACTCCGTCTGCTGGAGCGCAACGGCCACCGATTCTCGTTCGAGATGAACATGGGCTCCGCCAATATCCAGGAACTGCGCGCCGATGTTCTCGATCACGACGCGACGATCCTCAACGTCGGCAATCCTCAGTGCTCCATTTTTGTCGACCATTTTGACTTTGACTGGCGAGCTCTCGGCGCGGCCCTCGAACGCCACTGGATGTTTCCAGACCGTACCAACGTCTCGTTCACAAAGGTCGTCGACGGCCATACTCTCGACGTCCGCTTCTTCGAACGGGGCGCCGGCGAGACCATGAGTTCAGGCACGGGTTCCACCGGCGCCGCCGCCGCCGCATTGGCCCGCGGACTCGTCACCAGCCCCGTTCGCGTCCTGACGCCTGCCGGTCCTCTCGATTTACGATGGGAAAATCAGGACATCCTGCTGTCCGGACCCGCCGAGATAGTAGCGGCGGGCGAGTTTTATTGGGATGCTTGAAAATACGGGGGTAATTTTGACTCATTCAGAACAGTTGCGCCAAAAGATCGAAAACAGGAAAGCCCGGACCGGCGTCGTCGGCCTGGGCTACGTCGGCCTGCCTTTGGCCGTCGAACTGGCGCACGCCGGATTTTCCGTCACCGGTATCGATATCGATCAATCCAAGGTGGACAGCCTCAATCTTGGCGAATCTTATATTCAGGACGTGCCGACCTCGGTCCTCAAGCCCCTGGTCGACAAGGGACTGATCAAGGCCACCACCGATTTCGCTGCCGTCGCGGACCTCGACACCATCAACATCTGTGTCCCGACGCCATTGCGCAAAACCAAGGACCCGGACATGAGCTACATCGTCAGCTCCTGCCAGTCCATCGCGAAATATTTCCACGCAGGCATGCTGGTCATCCTCGAATCCACCACATATCCCGGCACCACCGATGAATTGATGCTTCCGATGTTCGAACGCGACGACCTGAAAGTCGGCGAGCATTTCTTCCTCTGCTTCTCGCCGGAACGCGTCGATCCCGGCAACGAAAAATTTCAAACGAAAAACATCCCGAAGGTGGTCGGCGGCATCACGCCCGCCTGTACCGAAGTGGGCGCTCTGTTTTATAAACAATCGCTCGATACCGTGGTGCCAGTCGGTTCCACGCGCGTCGCAGAAATGGTGAAGCTGCTCGAGAACACGTTCCGCATGATCAACATCGGCCTGGTGAACGAGATCGCCCTGATGTGCGACCGCATGAATATCGACGTATGGGAAGTCATCGACGCCGCGGCGACGAAGCCTTTCGGGTACATGCCTTTTTATCCCGGCCCCGGCTTGGGCGGCCATTGCATCCCCATCGATCCGTTTTATCTGTCATGGAAGACCAAGCAAGCCGGCATCGAGGCGCGCTTCATCGAGTTGGCCGGCTACATCAACGGCTCCATGCCGCACTTTGTCGTCGACAAAATTCAGAACGCGCTGAACGATCACACCAAGCCACTGAAGGGCTCGCGCGTCCACATCCTGGGCGTCGCCTACAAACGCGATATCGACGATGTGCGCGAATCGCCCGCGCTCGACATCATTCATTTGCTCGGCAAACGTGGCGCGACAGTCGGGTACAGCGACCCGTTCGTCGCCCACCTGCGCGCCGATGGAGTGGTTCCGGCGATGGACTCGGTCGACGCCGAAAAAGCCGCCGCCGAAGCCGATTGCGTCGTCGTCGTCACCGACCACAAAGCCTTCGACTATTCGAAAATCGTCGAAAAAGCAAAACTGATCGTCGATACGAGAAACGCACTAAAAGGCCGCGTATCCGATAAAATCGTGCGCCTCTAAATCGCAGGCGGAACCGCCTGCGCCACCAATGGTCTCCGAAGTCTTGGGTGGGGCAGGCGGTTTCGCCTGCCAGTTATTTCCCAAAGTACGCGTCGTTATAAACCGGCGGTTTCTTGGCCTTCAAATCCTGAAGCGCCTTCTGCGCCATCTCGACCGGAATCCGTTTGAGAATGGTCGCCTTCACTTCGTCAAAAGGTTTGGTAGAATGCGATTCCACCTGGATGATGTGATAACCGAATTGCGATTTCACCGGCTGACTCACCTGCCCCACCGGCAATAGGAACGCTTCCTTGTCAAACTCCGGCACCATCTGTCCCTTGCCGAAAACACCCAGGTCGCCGCCGTTGGCGCCCGATCCCTTATCGTCCGAACTCTCCTTGGCCACCGTCGCGAAATCCGCTCCGGCCACGATTTTCGCGCGCAACTCCGTGGCTTTTGCCAGCGCCTCTTCCGGCGTGATCTCCTTTTGACCTGCCGCCAAGGGCACCTTCGAGCCCTGGTAGCGGATCAGGATGTGCCGCGCCTTCACTTCCTCCCAGTCCGCTTTGTGCGCGTCATAATAGGCGTGCAGCTCGGCGTCGGTGGGCTTGCTGTTCTCCGCCAGGTCGCGATACATCGCGTTGGCCAGCAACTGATCGACGGACAGCACAATCTGCGTCTCTACCTTCGGCGTCTTGTCCAGTTTCTGCGCTCTGGCTTCCTGTGCCAGCGTCAGAATCTCGGAAAGTTTCTCCGCGATGTCCTTTTTTCCCTTTGGCGTTTGGGCCTGCGCCTGCTGCTGCGGTGGAAGCGTCGCCAGGATCATGTCGAATTGCGACTTGGTGATCTTGTCTTCGCCGACAGTGAGAACCACAGCCTCCGGCGCGACCATCGATGGCACCGGCATGGGAGGCGGCAGCTTGGGCATCAGCGAAGGCGGCGGCACCGGTGTTATGGGCGGTTGCTGCCCCCATGCAAACGCTGCCGAGAGCAGAAGGAAAGAAAATCTCATACCCCTAGAATAACAGCCGTATGATAGGAAACGGACAGAAACCCATGAGATTGCTTGCTTTCTGGCTTGTGACTGTTCCCGTGTTCGCGGCCGACGAGTTGACCGTCTACGATCTTCTCGCCCCGGAAACCCATAAATTCGCAATTGTTTACGACGTCTCCGCCACGCGCGAAGGCGCGCCCTATTATCTCAATCCCATCCGCCACGGTTCGGTCGCCGAGAAGGAACGCGTCGTCGATCGGGCCACCGGCCAGGAACTGAAGTTCGACGTCATTACCGGCAAAACCGCCAAAGCCGAAGGAATCGGTGGACGCAACGCCGCGGATGACGACGAATTTCTGCGCGTTCATCTCCTCAAACCCGTCGCCAAGGGCTCGGAGACGCGCATCCGCATCTACAAAACCTACACCGACGCCGCTTCGTATTTCGAAAAAGACGGAACGCTTGTTTGGGCGCGCCCTTTGGGCATCAAGCGCAACGTCGTGATCCTCCCTCGCGGCTACGAACTGACCGGCTCCGCCTCGCCCGCCATCGTCTCCACCGACTCCGATGGCCGCATTCGCCTCAGTTTCCTGAACGACCGCGACGACCAGTTGCCGGTGAAAATCACCGCGCGGAGGATTCAATGAAACTTCTCCTTCTTTTGACGCTGGCCTTTCAATTCCACCGCGCCGAGCAGGATCGCGAAATCCGCTACTGGCTGCTGGCCCCGGATTCGCATCAGTTTCGCATCTCGCACGATTTCACTGTCACCAAGGTGGGCCAGAAATCCGTCCACAGCTTCGTTAGAAAAGGCAGCAACGTCGCGCCTGATTCCAAAATGTTCAACCTCGATACCGGCGAGCCTCTCTTCACCCACATCGTGAAAGGGAAGGAAGTCAATGCGCTGAATTACTATCCCACGCCTACCGACCCGGAATCGATCGTCGTGCAGGGCGACCTTCCGCACGCGGTGGAAGAGGGCCAGTCCGTCCGCATCCGTGTGGAGGAAACCTACACCGACCCGGTCGGCTACGCGATGAAAGGTAACGAACTGGTCTGGACCCGCACCCTCGGCCGGCCGCTGAATTTCGTCACGCTGCCCGCCGGCTGGATGCTTTCCAGCGTGAACACCCCCGCCGTGATTTCCCTCGACGGCGAAGGCCGCGTCATGCTGCGCTTCACTAACATCCGCAACGACGAACTGGCCGTGACCATCCGCGCCCGGAAGCATGCTGCGAACTGAGCGGCTCATCCTCAGCCCTTGGGAGACTTCCGATTGGACGGCGTTCCGGCCCATCGCCACCGACCCCGAGGTGATGCGCTACATCAACGGCGGCATTCCCTGGACGGACGAACAGATTCAGGAGTTCGTCGGCCGCCAGGTAAATCTCTACTCCGCTCGGGGGTTCTGCCGCTGGAAAATCGTGCAAGCGTCGACCGGCGATCTGATTGGTTTCTGCGGTCCAGGCATGTGGCGCGACGCGCCGGACCCGGAACTCGGCTGGTGGCTCGCCCGCGACCATTGGGGCCGCGGCTTGGCAACCGAAGCCGCCCGAGCCGCATTGGAGGACGCCTTCGAGCGCGTCGGCTTGAACAGAATCATCTCCATTGCCATGCCGGAGAACGTGGCGTCCATCGGAGTCATGAAGAAGCTCGGTCTTAAATTCGACGCGGAGTTCGAAAGCGAGGGAATCAAGCTGGTGCGCTACGCCATCAACCGCGCATAGAGGGCGCGGCGGGTGGCGCGAGCTTTCAGCTTGCAGCGTCGGCTTCAGCCGGCGTCCCCGTCCTCCTCTTCCTCCAACACATACGCAATCTTGGGCCGATTCTCAAGGCTCATCGCCTCCTCGATCTCCTCCGGTGTCATCGCAACACCCGCGATTGCCCCAAAAATCAACGCAAAATACAACATCCCTGTGCGCAGCCGTGATCCCGAACCCATAGCTCTCTCCTTCAAGAAAATAAATTGGAAAAGGGGGGAACTACAGAAGCACGGGCGGAGCACGTACGGGCAACAGGGAGCAAGAACCAGGTAGGCAAGCTCCGTGCTCGCGTTCGACGAGGCCGCCAACGGTAACGGCCAGTGAAAACGCGAAGCAGAAGGGAAGGACGATCGCCCAAAGCAGCAGCGCCGCCGCCGGCGTCAGCGCGGCCAGGCACAACGCTGCCAGGCACAACAACGCGATGCAATTCCGCCACGACGCCACGATTCCATCATACTCAAGGTGAGTGACCCTCAAGGCGCCCAGGATCTATCTCGTCGAAGCCGGCTGGATCGTGCGCTTCCTGGGCGTGCTGCGGGCCGCGCTGGTTTCGACGGTCCAGGACGATTCCCTCAGCATCGCCAAAGGCGCGGCCTATTCGTCGCTGCTGTCGTTTTTCCCCGTGCTGACTACCTTGACAGCAATACTCGTCCAGGCCAACGCCACAGACGTCGCGCGCACCATCGCATCGTTCTTGTACGAAGTAGTCCCGCCGGGCACGGAGGACGTCGTGCTGACGCTGTTCGTCGTTCATGGCGAGCGGCCGAAATACCTCCTTGTCGGCGCCGTCATCCTGGCGCTATGGGCTGCCTCCGGCGCAATTATGAGCATGCTGGAAGGCTTCCGCTCCATCTATCGGATCCCCGCTGGCCGGCCGTTCCTTCAGGAGCGCGCCATGGCGATTTTTCTCGTCCTCGTTTCCACCGTGCCGATCGTGGGCGCCTCGGCGCTGATTGTGTTCGGAACCAGGGCTGAAATTTTCCTGATGCAGCATTTGGGCCTCGCCGCGCAGGATGCCGAGATTCAAGGATGGCTCGCGTTTCTCAGTGCAACCCTCCGCCTGGGTCTGGCCTTCGCGTCGTTCGTGCTGGTGACGGCTCTACTGTATTACCTCGGGCCCAACCGGAAACAAACGTTCGCGAATGTGTTTCCGGGCGCCGTTCTGGCGACGGTCTTGTGGGTCGCCGCCACGCTGGGTTTCAGTTGGTACGTGCGTCACATCTCGAACTACAACGTGCTCTACGGCAGCGTCGGCGCGGGTCTCGCGCTCCTGGTCTGGATGTACGTCTGGTCGGTGATCACGCTGATCGGCTGCGAATTCAACGCCGCCCGGGAGCGATTGCAGGCGAATCCCCGCCTTCACGGGGTGGGGTGATAACCCCTGGCGTGAGCCAGGGGATTCCGTTTTTTAAAAACCTGGCGGGAACCAGTCGAAGTCGAATCGACCAACGACCCAAAGGGCCGTTCAACGGTTTTGAAGACCGCGCCTGCCACCGGGCAAAATTGGCTCCCACAAGGATTCTAGCAACTCGATCTATCATGTCTCCATGCGAAAGAATTCGGTGTACTCTCTTCATCCCGGCTTCGCTATGGAGGAAGCCAACCTGGCTCGGTTGAAGGACCGCACGGGCCGTCCGCTCGAGGAATGGATTCGCGTCGTCAAGAAAACCGGTCCCGCGACCGAGAAGGAGCGCATCCTCTGGCTCAAGCAGGCGCATGGAATCACCACCAACTACGCGCTCTGGATCGCCAAGCGCGCCGATGGCGCCGGCGCCGCGGACGATTACGATCCGGACGCGATGGTGGAGGAAATGTTCGCCGGCAAAAAAGCCGCACTACGCCCGATCTTCAATCGCGTGCTGGCGATGGCCTTCGATCTCGGTAAAGATGTGCGGGTGTCTCCCTGCAAGACCATCGTTCCGTTCTACCGCAAGCACGTCTTCGCGCAAGTGAAGCCCACCACGGCCACCCGCGTCGACATCGGATTCGCCTTCAAGGACATGAAACCTTCGGGAAAACTGATTTCCACCGGCGGCTTTGAGAAAGGCGATCGCATTACCCATCGCATTCCGGTTGCGTCGATGGAGGACATCGACAAGGAAGTCGGAAAATGGTTGAAACACGCTTACGAAATCGATGTCTAACCAATTCGCATCGTGCTATCCTGATCAGGCTTCATGACACGGAGGGCCGCACTTCCTCGCATCTGCATCGCTCTCGGATTCCCCGAGATTGAATCGCTATTGGCCCACGCGCGCGAGGAATATAATGCCGGCGAACGTTTTTTTGAATTCCGGCTGGATTATCTGCCGGCGCCGGAGCAAGGGATCGCCGCCATGCGCAAATTCCTGTTGCGCAACAGCGATTGCACCGTGCTCGCCACGTGCCGGCGCCATCAGAATCAGGGCCGCTTCAACGGAAGCATCGAACAGCAGTTAAAAATTCTCGACGCCTCGATCGAGGCCGGCGCGCAGGCTGTCGACATCGAAATTGAGAGCGCCGAAAACTGCGCCGACGCGTTGGAATCACTTCGCTCCCGGGCTCGCCTGGTAATTTCCTATCACAACTACGGCGGAACGCCTCCTCTCGATACGGTCATGCGCCGCATGCTGCGCGTTGCGGCCGACGGATACAAAATCGTCACCACCGCCAAGAAGCCCTCTGACAACGCCCGCGTACTGGCGCTGGCGAAAACGTACTCGAAGACGCCCACCATCCTGCTGGCGATGGGCGAGGCCGGCTTCCCCACCCGCGTTCTTTCGACCGCGGCCGGAGGCCTGTTCACCTACGCCGCCCCGAATTCGGCGGAAGGCACCGCATCCGGCCAGGTAAGCGCCCATCAGCTCCGGCACCTGTATCGAGTGGAGAAATTCACCAAGGACGCCCGGATTTATGGCGTCGTGGCCGATCCGGTCCGCCATTCGATCTCGCCCGCCGTCCACAATCGGGCCTTTCAGGCCCGCCGGACGGACGCGGTCTATCTTCCATTTCTCGTAAAGCCGGCCCAGCTCAAGGATTTTTTCACGCTCGCCGAAAAGCTGCCGTTGGCCGGATTCAGCGTGACCATTCCTCATAAGCAGAAAGTCCTGCGCTACCTCGATCTGGTGGACCCTCTGGCGCGCCGCATCGGTGCGGTGAACACGGTCTGGCGCAAGGCGGGAAAATGGCGCGGCGCCAACACCGATGCCGACGGCGTCATCCGCCCGCTGGAGCGACACCTCCGGTTGAATAAATCGTCGGTGCTGCTGGTAGGCAACGGCGGAGCGGGCCGTGGCGCCGCCTTCGCGCTGAAGGCCGCGGGCGCGAAACTCGCCATCACCGGCCGCAATATCGACCGCGTCCGCGCCCTTGCCAAGGCCTGCGACGCGGAACCCTTGACGCGCGATCAGTCGAGCGCCCGCATGTTCGATGTCCTGGTCCATTCCACGCCGCTCGGGATGTACCCGAAGGTCGAGCAAAGTTTTTTTGACGGCAAAATTCCCGCCAAACTGGTGTTCGATATGGTCTACAACCCTCTCGATACGCTGCTGGTGCGGATGGCCGCGGATCAGGGCGCGACGCCGATCCGCGGCCTGGAAATGTTTCTCGAACAGGCGTCCCGGCAGTTCGAGATCTGGACCGGCGAAACCGCCCCGCGCGCGGTGATGGAGAAAGCCGCCATGGAAGCGCTCGAAGCGCACTGTGCGGCAGGTGTTTGATAATACTGTCATGGCTGTGAGTAGCAGGAAGGTAACCCGTCGATCCCTCGCCCGCATGCTCGCCGCTGCGGCCGCCGTTCCTCAAGCCGCAACTTCTCAATCGCCTTCGCCCGACGCCGACCTCGACTCCGCGCGCGAACAACTGAAAAACAGCGCCCAGCAAATCGCCAAGGTGAAATTAAGCATGGCCACCGAGCCCGCCTGCCATTTCAAGGCCTGACCCAATGGCGAAGTTCTCTTTCACGGACGACATTTTTTTTGGCAGCATCTCCGAAATCTCCGCCGCCCTGGCGAAAAAAGAATTCTCGACGGTCGAGCTGACGCGCGCCTTCTGCGATCGTCTGGAAAAACTCGGACCGCGCTACAACGCGCTGGCCCTCTCCCTCCGCGAAACAGCTTTGCGCAAAGCCAAGGATGTGGATCGCGATTTCAAGATCGACCGTATTCGCAGCCCTTTGCAAGGCATCCCCTACGGCGCGAAGGATCTGCTCGCGGTGAAGGACAAGCCGACCGCGTGGGGCGCAAAACCGTTTGCCGGCCAGGTGTTCGGCGAAGACGCGCACGTGATCGAATTGCTCGACAAAGCGGGCGCAATCCTGATCGCCAAACTGTCGATGGTGGCACTGGCCGGCGGCGGAGGAAACCGGTACACGTCGGCGTCGGCCACCGGCGCGTGCCTGAATCCGTGGGATCGCACATATTGGAGCGGTGGATCGTCGAGTGGACCTGGGACCGCTACGGCGGCCGGAATGGTCACGTTCTCCATCGGATCGGAAACATCGGGATCGATCCTTGGACCGAGCGCGTACTGCGGCATCACCGGATTGCGTCCAACTTACGGACTCGTCAGCCGCCGCGGTGCGATGGCTCTTGCCTGGACGCTCGATAAAATCGGTCCCATGTGCCGCTCCGCCGAAGATTGCGCGCTGGTGTTGAGCGTGATCGCCGGCAGCGATTACGAAGACCCCGGCTCGGCCGGAAAATCGTTCCGCTACGCCCCGCAGTACGCGCGTAAGCCGGACGAGATCACCATCGGTTACGCGCCCATCGATTTCGACGAGTCGGCTGCCCCCGAAATGCGCGCAGGTCTCCTGGAAGCGCTGAAACTGGTGAAATCGCTCGGCATGAATATGAAGGAAGTCGAGATTCCAGACTTTCCCTACAATGCGCTGGTGAGCATGATTATTGCAACCGAGGGTGCATCGGTTTTCGAGGATTTCATCCGTAGCGGCAAAGTAGACGAGCTCACCGACCACCGGCAGGCGGAAGGTTTGAAGGCGAATCTCGATATTCCCGCCGTGGACTATCTGCGTGCGATGCGCGTCCGCTCACTCGTGCAACAGGCGTTTCGCGATTTGTTCCTGGATGTTGATTTCCTGCTGACTCCAACGAAGCCCAACATCGCATGGAAGCTTACCGACCGTCTGGACGACGCTACCCCGCCGGCGCGGCCCGCCAAATCGCGAGGCCTCAGCGGATTGATCCCGGCCGGAAATCTGGCGGGTCTTCCCGCCATTTCCCTCCCCTGTGGATTCGCCTCCGGCCTCCCCATTGCGATTTCCCTGGTCGGCCGCCCCTTCTACGAAAACCAGATGATCGCCGTAGGCAAGGCTTTTCAGAGCCACACCGACTGGCACCGCAAGCGGCCGCCCGGTACCGAGTAAACAGTCTGTAAAAACGTCGGGCAACGGCGCGCACGGCGGAGCAATCTGCGCCTATACTGGAAAGTCGAATGGAAAGCGCCACACGTAGATCCTTTTACTCGGCCGCGATCGCCGGGCTCGGCGGTTTGATCACTGCCGCACTCGCGGTGCCCGCAGCCGCATACCTGTTGATCCGGCCGAAATCGCAGAAACAATCCGATTTTGTCCCCGCCACCGACCTCGCCCAGTTGGGCGTCGGCAAGCCCGAGGAGGTGGTCTTCCGCAGAACCCGCGTCGATGGATGGCGCGTGCTGAACGAAAAATCGACCGCCTGGGTCGTCCGCGAGGACGATCAGCACGTGGTCGCGTTCACACCGCAGTGCACGCATCTCGGCTGCGCTTATCACTGGGACGAAAAAGAACACAATTTCCTCTGCCCCTGCCACACATCGACCTTTTCCATCGACGGCAAGGTGCTCAGCGGTCCCGCGCCGCGGCCACTCGACCGTTACGTCACGAAAATCGATCAGGGAAAGCTTCTGATCGGCACTGAGATTCAGAAAGGATGAAGATGCTGCGCGGCGTCATCAATTGGCTCGAAGAGCGCACCGGCATCGAGTCCGGCATCAAGCATTTCTTATACGAGGATGTGCCTGCCTCGGCCGGATGGCATCAGGTGCTCGGCAGCGTGGCTCTGTTCGCATTCCTTACCCAGGTATTTACCGGAATGCTGCTGGCTGGAAACTACGCGCCCACGCCCGGCGAGGCCTACAACAGCCTCCGCTATATCGTCACGGAGTTGACCGCCGGCCAGCTCATCCGCGGCCTCCACCATTGGGGCGCAAGCCTCATGATCATCGTCGTCGGTCTCCACCTGATGCAGGTGTTCATCTGGGGCGCGTATAAAAAGCCGCGCGAAGCCACCTGGATGGTGGGCGGATTCCTGCTGCTGATCACGCTGGCCTTCGGCCTCACCGGATATCTGCTGCCTTGGGATAATCGCGCGTATTGGGGCACCGTGGTCACCACGCAAATCGCCGCGCTCCCGCCCGGTGCGGGCCCGTACGTTCTGCGCCTCCTCGGCAGCGATGGAGGATCCATCGGCGCCGTCACCTTCGCGCGTTTCTACTCGGCTCATGTGCTGCTTTTGCCGCCGCTGACCATGCTCCTGATCGTGATTCACGTGTATCTGGTCCGCCGCCACGGCGTCACGCCGATTCCCCGGGACGTGGATCTGCCGAAGAAGAAATTTTATCCCGAGCAGGTTTTCAAGGACACCGTCGCGACCTTCATCTGGTTCGCCGTTCTGGTGACCATGGCCATCGCCGTCCGCGTTCCCTTGGGTCACGTGGCCGACCCCACCGACACCAGCTACATCCCCCGTCCCGAATGGTATTTTCTGTTCCTGTTTCAGTTGCTGAAAGCGTTCCAGGGGCCTCTTGAAATCGTGGGCGCGGTCATCCTGCCGACGCTCGCCATCCTCGCCCTCTTTCTCGCTCCCTTCATCGATCGTGGAAAAGCGCTGCGCGTCCGGGAGCGCACTGGCGCCATCGCGCTGGTTGTCTTCGCCGTTCTTGGATGGACCGCCCTCACCGCGCGCGCCGTCGCAACAACCCCTCCGTCGACCGAAGATCCCGACGCCGGCCTCGCTGTGGTCGAGGCGTGGCAGGAGCTTCCCGCCGATCAGCTCGCCGCCATCGGAGCGTTTCGCAAAGACAATTGCGGAAACTGCCACGTCATCGGGAAATCGGGCCCCGGTCCGGACCTGACCCGCGCCGTTTCGCAACGCCCGGTCGATTGGCTGATGCAGCACTTCAAGCAGCCCGCGCCGGGCATCGCCACGCAATTAAAAAACCCGGAACTGCGCAATCTCGCCGCGTTCGTCACCAAGCGCAGCGACGCCGCTCTCAAGGCCTGGTCCAGCGCGCCGCAGGCCGCCGTCGAAGGCGCCATGGTCTATCAGGCGAATCAGTGCTCCGCCTGCCACAAGCTGAACGGCGTCGGCATGCAGACCGGTCCGCCGCTCAACGGCGTCGCCGACCATCGCAACCGCGAGTGGCTGGAAGGACATTTCGCCGATCCTCAGAAATTTTCGCCCGGCTCAACCATGCCGGCTTACAAACTCAGCTCGCATGACCTGGACCGCCTGACCAGCTACATTATGGAAATTCCGAAGTAGACTGGTTCAATGAAGCGACGCGCATTTTTAAAATCGACCGCTGCGGCCGCCCTCACACAAGCCATGCCAGCACAAACGCCGACCATCACCAGTTCCGTCATGATCTGGACCCTGAAAGGTCCCTTCGAACAGCGCCTCGAAGTCGCCTCCCAAGCCGGCGTCCAGTCGGTCGAACTTGTCTCCGAGCACATTAACTGGACCGACGTCCAGATCCGCGATATGAAGAAACTCGCGGCGTCTCTCCATCTCCGGATGGACACGCTGCTGGCGCAATCGGACTGGAAGCATCGTCCCGTATCGATGGTCAAGCCCGAGGACCGCGAAGGATTCCTGGCCGACGTCCGCCAGGCGATCGTTTTCGCGCAGAAGCTGGAAATCCCGCAAATCATCCTGATGAGCGGCGACGATGTTGCCGGCCGCACGCACGAAGAACAGTACACACAGTTTCGCCACTTTTCCAGCACGTCACCTCTTTGGGCTAGCCGTAGCTACACAATTATGTCCTTTTTAGGCTAGCCATGGGCCCCTGGACTAGCCAACTTTCTGGGCTAGCTGCAGGCCCTAGTCTAGTCCACCTCTGGGCTAGTCCGGCTCTGGGCTAGTCCCAGCTATAGGGCTAGTCTAGCTGGCTAGTCCACTTCTGGGCTAGTCTGCAGCTACCGGGCTAGTCCACCTCTAGGCTAGCCCCAGGTCCGGGCTGGTCCATGTGCAGGGCTAGTCCATGTGCTGGGCTAGTCCATCTCTGGGCTAGTCCATCTGCTGGGCTAGTCCACCTCGGGGCTAGCCCCGGGTCCGGGCTGGTCCATGTGCAGGGCTAGTCCATCTCTGGGCTAGTCCATTTGCTGGGCTAGTCCACCTCTGGGCTAGCCCCGGGTCTGGGCTGGTCCATGTGCAGGGCTAGTCCATCTCTGGGCTAGTCCATTTGCTGGGCTAGTCCATCTCTGGGCTAGTCCATTTGCTGGGCTAGTCCACCTCGGGGCTAGCCCCGGGTCCGGGCTGGTCCATGTGCTGGGCTAGTCCATCTCTGGGCTAGTCCATCTGCTGGGCTAGTCCACCTTGGGGCTAGCCCCGGGTCCAGGCTGGTCCATGTGCTGGGCTAGTCTACCTCGGGGCTAGCCTCGGATCTGGGCTGGTCTATGTGCGGTGCTTGTCCACCTCTGCACTAGTCCATCCGCTGGGCTAGTCCACCTCTTCTTATTATTATTATTATTATTCATTTATAGACTATCCTAGCCGCCCTTGCGGCAGCTATACAGCATACGACTACTACTATAAATATAGGTGTCCCCCGTCTACTGCTTCTGAGGATAAGCCGCTCCTGTTCTAAGTTGCTTCCTCATTCTACAACAAACAAGGATTTGCTCATTCACAAGCAGGTAGTCCTCATGACTGTTCCCTATCCTTGTACTCGTCAGGCCTTTCCTGGCCCTCCTTACCTTCTATATAACAGAAAACACTCGTCTACGAGATTTGAGTACTATAGATAGGACTACCCTAAACTGCTCCAGGAGCCCCGTCCTTATCATTATCTTGGCTGCCTGTTACTGCCATTGATGGATCGCAGAGTATTTACTTAATATCTGTGCATGGAGTTTTGCCTGCCCACATCCTTTCCTGCTCCTCGCTCTAGTTCCTATATTCCGGGAGAATGTGTTGCACTGTCTAGCACCAAGCTCGAGGCCACAAATGCGCTTGTAATGATTCCATGGTGACCCGTTAAATATAGGCAGCACCTTATTATGCGATGTTGATGGGTTAGCTCGAATGTTTATCGGAGGCCATTTTATTCTATTACCGCTGGAATAGATTCGATTCTGTGGTTCTGGAGTGATACGCTCTGCTGGGCTGTCAGCGTGGCGTCTGGGCGTTGGTTCCTTACCAAAATCGCCCGTCTATAGATCGCTGCTAGGGAAGACTGTCTGGCGATTATTTTCCTCACGTTTGCTTTCCTCAAACGCCATTAAAAATGAAAAAGGGGCTACCGGTCTGGGGTAGTAGGAGCGACAACCTTTAAATAGGTTAATAATGCACCATAATTTCGGGCCCTAGCACTGAAAACTAGACACTGCCCAAAATTGGCAACACTAATGCACTAGGCGCCACATGCCAGAGCACGTTCTGGTTTTGTCATCTAATTTTGTTGGCGTGCAATTCATGTACGAAAGTGTACGAAAGTGTACGAAAGTGCTAGAAAGGGTCAGAAAGTGTCCAGATGTCACGTGATAGTCACTAATTAAAAAGCGGGGAATAAATAGGGGTTCTTCACGCTAGATAAGCAAGCGAGAGGAACAGTTAATAATGCATTCTCTTGCACTCCTTAACCGCATGTTTATCCACTACCGAGGTCTACCTATAGCGGCTTAGCCGTGCAAACTCCAATACGGCAACCCGTGGTCTGAACTATATATAGCAATAGATGCCGGAAAACCAGACCCTCTATATTATATAAAGTGAAAAGACCAAGCCACTTCCCCTCAGGAGGAGGAATGTGATACTTACTCCTCAAAATAATTACGAACTCGTAATAGAATACAGTAAGAACAAGTGGAGATAATTAAGAGGAAGCTTAAGGTGGATAGACGTAAATACTTCAGGGGCACAGCTAGTGTTAGGTTTGAACATTTAGAATTTAGAGCCTTATACCCCCGTGAACTTGATAACAGGATTAAAGAATGCTTAAAAAGTAGGTTCAAGACTTAAGGATGTCTTTGACTAAAGCCAATGCATCGCATTCCTGCTATAATCGACCAAGAAACACTCGACAGCGCTATAAAATCATCTCCAGAAACCTCAATAGACACCCTTCTCAATAATCCTAAGGAAGAACCTCCGGAACTCATACTTCCTCCAAATTATAGTCTTTAATGCCTCCAAGGTCTCCATCGCGTCGCGGCTGTAACAGAATTCTTGCCACAGAAGGACCACTGGTGGGCGGTAGATCTATACCTAAAAGGTAGAGCACTCATTTCCCTAATTATTTTAGTCTCTAACTATCTATTAGATGCAAGTCCAGAGTTACTAAAGGACCTTTCTAAAGAGTATTCAAACTCCGTGAATTTCTCTAACGGAGTGATATTCTAGAAGATTTACTAGTACCGATCCGAAGCCAATCGCCTTCCAGAAATAATATTTACAGAGAAGTGTATCTGGGCACGTCTTACTAGGGCCAAGCGGAAAGACCTTAAATAAATCTTTAAGCACGAACTGCTTACCGCATCGTTAGGTAGATTACTTATAATTCCCGGTCTCTAGGGTGGGTTCCGGATCAAGCACAAAGTTATCGCAATAAAATGTGATGAGGAGGTCTTGTATTATCTCGGGTGCATCCTACGAGTCTAGTCCGAAATTCTTAGTGGAAGCTAGGGCCTAATGCGAAACACGGATCAAGCGACAGTAGAAGCACTACAACTACGAGCACCAGGATATTCTCAAGAGGATCTTGCTATATTAGAGACCGCTTTCAACAATAAAACGCTCTTCTCCGTAATACAGGATGAATAAATTCGCTAGAATATCTGGACCAACTTATAAAACGTTAAGGGGCTAATACCGTCCCTATACACCTTTTTTAAAGATGTTAAATACCTTAAAGGGCTGGTGAAGATTATAAGGCAACTTTTCGCAGAATCAGACCATACTAGTACGCGAAGGAATGTACAGTATCTTCTCCGGCCGCAACCAGAAAGATGGCGAACTCCTAATACAGGAATCAGAATATTCTTTTAGACCTAACGTGGGCGCTTTAGTCGACCAATTCGAGTTCGGTTACAGACAAACGTGGCTATACTTATGGCGCCAGGTATTCGAACTCATCCCGGACTGCCTGAGGAAGGAAGATAGCGAGCCTACACCAGTTCCTAAAGAGCCAGAGCCGATAAAATGGGCAGGGCTAGTAAACTTAGTAAACCGGTTTAGTTTCGAATCTAAACAGATTGATCAATTAATAGAGCTAGACCCTAACCGGGAGCTTGCCCGTAATACTTTACTTAAGGCTCGAGATCCTCGATATTTCAAGTACGAGCAAACTGACTTTAAAAGCTTTTAACGTCAAATAGCTGACTTCTTTAAATCAGCCAAATTGAAAGCTCCAACCTATAAAAAACCCCCGCTCGTGGTCGATGGCCCTGGAGAGGCGCTTAAACGAAGATGTGGGCGCACTTTTAATAAAGCGTATATAAATAACAGAGAATGCCTCTTTTTAGACGCTTTATATAACCTGGATTAGTAGAGAGGGAAAGGTATCTCGTTATTCCTAGTCCGAGCATTAGTTTTTTTCACCTTTTTCAGAAGACCTAGAAATAGCATGATAACATCCGCTACACAGCCATTAGACTGGAACAGTCGCACCGCAAACTAAGTCCCGTTATTAAGCCCTTTAGGCATAACGCCACAACCATAGAATGGCGAATCTGTATCACAGACACCTGCGCCCGTAGGGACAATCACGCCTTTAGCTAAGGAGCAGACACGCGCTCCCGCCGGACCCAACAGCCCTAGGAATACCTCAAACGCTATTATAGTTACCGACAATAACCAGGCCACTATAGACTCGTCCACTGCGCTTATCCTTTAGGAAGATGACACTATAGAAGTTAGTTATCATTCATCTTCATTTTTTAGCCAGTACTAATCTATAATAGGAATATTATGAACCTATCAAATTACTACCCCGTTGTATATTCATTCAGATTTTGCGGAACGGAGGGCTTGAGGATCAGCGGACGTCGCTCCCTATAGATTAATCTGAGGTAGAGCGATTCGTAAAAAAGCAATTACGTAAGGATATGGTCCTCTTTAATTCCTAAGGACGTAGTCTAACCGCTGAAAATTACTTTAACGCTATTATAAATGATAGAACACGAATAATTATTATCATGCCTATTAATGAAGTGGATATCACTCGTTAGTTAATTACGTCTATAGAGCGGTCTCGTGTGGACTTGGCGGAAAGTGAGGAAGAAGGACGGCGGAAAAGAAGATTAATTATAAACGGATAAACTTAGTATTGGCTATAGCAGCTTAGTCATGGTCAACGTGGTGGGTGGACTAACTTATAAGAGCTATAGGGCGTCTAAGAGCGCAAGAGACTATATTTTTATTTTTTGTCTCTAAGGACCATTATTAATAACTATATAAAGAATATGCACCCCGCTTTGCAGATAGTATCTAACATATGATTCAGACACATCAAACATGTGACTGAATAGAGCATGCTTACACACTAACGTATGGACAGGTATCAACTCCGGCTAGCTCCAAACAGTGCTCATGGCTTATTATTAGAAGCCGGATAAGAGAACCCTATTAGGGGACCAGAAAACAGTTTCGTGCGGGATATAAATCCCCCTACTTCCTAAACGGTGCG
>CAVVNE010000025.1:0-78859 GCA_963749245.1 Bryobacterales bacterium | reverse complement strand
TTCGTGGAGGACGCGTGGCGCTCCGCCGCGTCGGACGATGCGCGGCTGTTGGACGATCCGGACCGTTTCAACGCGACGTTGGGGTTTGCAGAACGGCTGCGGCCGCGCGGGGGACGAATCGGCCGCACGTTGCGGCGGATGCGTGAGATCGCCCAGACCGGTGGCGATGCGGACTCCGGGTTTTACGATCTGGCCTTGGGTCTGGTCGAGTTGAGGACAGATTTGGACCGCGAAATCGCCCGTGTGCCGGCCGCGCGCGTCTCCACCAGACAGGAGTTGCACGCGCGCGTTCAGCGCGGCAGGCAGGCCATGGATGAGATGCTCACTGAGAATCTGCCGTTAAGGAACATCGCGCGCCTGGCGCATCTTTCGCCCTTCCATTTCCACCGGTCGTTTTGCGCGATATTCGGCGAGACGCCTCATGCGTACCGGACGCGGAGAAGGCTCGAAAGAGCGTCGCGGCTGCTGAAGGAGACGGACGTTCCGGTGACTGAAGTGTGCCTCGACACGGGCTTTGAAAGCGTCGGAAGCTTCTCGGCATTGTTCCGGCGCAGATATGGAGCGAGTCCCACGGAATTTCGGAGGAAGCATGACGCCTGAATTCGAGGAAGCATTCGCCGCCTTGAAAGCCATCATGAAGAAGCACGAGCGGACTTTGTTCGTGCTGAAGGACGAGCCGCAGGAGTACACACTCGCGACGCAATCGAACAGCAACCGCGGCATGAAAATGTGGTTCGGATCGGTGCGTGCGGGCAAGGCTTATGTCAGCTATCACCTGATGCCTTTGTATTTCAATCCGGCGATGAACGCTCTGGTTTCGCCGGCGCTCAAGAAACGGATGCAGGGGAAAACGTGCTTCAACTTCAAGGGCGTCGATAAGGAACTGTTCGCGGAGTTGAAGACGCTGACGCAGGCGGGCGTCGACAGTTACCGGAAGCGGGGCGTGTTGTAGATGGCGAGATACGTCGCGTTTCTGAAGGCCATCAACGTCGGCGGACACGTAGTGAAGATGGACGAGTTGCGGGAGCTGTTCTCGGGCCTGAAATTTTCCAACGTCGAGACCTTTATCGCCAGCGGAAACGTGATCTTCGAGACGAAGACGGTGCCGGACCAGAAGCTGGAGCAGAAAATCGAAAAACATCTGGAGTCGGCGCTGGGATACGGGGTGGGGACCTTCGTCCGGTCAATGGAGGAGATTCGCGCGATCAGCGAGCATCGGCCTTTTTCGCGCGAGGGGCTCGTGCTGAACGTCGGTTTCATGCGCGACGCATTGGGCCCGAAAATCGTGGAACAGGTGATGGCGTACAAGACCGACGTCGATGATTTTCATGTGCATGGGCGCGAGGTGTACTGGCTATGCCAGATCCGCCAGAGCGATTCAAAATTTCCCGCGAAAAAATTCGAAAAAACAATCGGCGGCGAGGTAACGTGGCGCAACATGAACACGGTCGTACGGCTGGCGGAGAAGTATAGCCATTGACAATATATCCACTGTGGGTATAATCGGGACATGCAGCCCCTTCCCGAGGCAACCTTTCACATCCTCATGGCCCTGGCCGGCGAGGATCGCCACGGATACGGCATCATCCAGGACGTCCTCGCGAGCACCGATGGCAAACTGAAACTGAGCGCGGGAACATTGTACCGGTCGATTCAACGAATGCTCGAACAGGGTCTTCTCGTGGAAACACGCGACCGTCCGGAGGACGACGACGAGCGCCGGCGCTATTACCGCATCACCCCGTCAGGCAGGGAGGTCGCCAAGGCCGAGGCGCAGAGGCTCCAGCAACTGGTGCGGCTGGCGCGCAGGAGCGGATTCGCCCCTGGGAGGGCCTGATGTATCGGGCCCTGTTACGCCTCTATCCGAAATCGTTCCGCGGCGAGTACGAAGGCGAAATGTGCGCTGTCTTTTCGCAGCGTCTCCGTGACGCGTCGGGATTCGAGCTCGTCGCACTGTGGATCGAAACGCTATTCGATGTTGTGTTCAACGCCGCTCGGGTGCATCTCGATATTCTGGCGCAGGACTTGCGCTACTGCGGGCGCACGTTGAGACAATCTCCCGGGTATGCCCTGACCGTGGTGGGAATTGCCGGTCTGGGGATCGGCGCGACCACGGCGGCGTATTCGATTACCAATCACGTGTTGCTGCGCCCTCTCCCTTTTCCCGACGCCGGCCGTCTGGTGACGGTGTGGGAAAAAGAGCCGCACTATTCGCGCGGAGAATTATCGCCTGCGAATTATCGCGACTGGAAGGCGCAGAGCAAATCGTTTGAGGCGTTCGGCGCCTACGCGTCGCTCTCCGTGAATCTGGCCGGGGAAGGCGAGCCGGAGCGCCTGACGGGCTCCGTAGTGACGCCGGACGTGCTGCCGCTGATCGGGGTAAGACCGGTCATCGGGCGTTGGTTCACGGTTCAGGACGATGAGCAAGGCGCGCCAGGCACCGTGATCCTGAGTTACCCGCTGTGGCAGGCGCGGTTCGGCGGGAGCGCCTCCGTACTAGGGAAGAAAATCCTGCTGGACGGCGAGCCGTGTATCGTGATCGGCGTGATGCCCGCGGATTTTGCGTTTCCCAGGCGGGAAAACCAGATCTGGGTCGCCATTCGCTTCCACGACGATTGGTTCCTGGATCAGGATCGAACCAACACATTCCTGATCGGCGCCGGGAAGCTGCGGGCCGGCGTAACTCTGGAGCAGGCAAACTCCGAGTTGCGGCTGATCGCGGCCCAGATCGAGCGGCAGTATCCGAAGGAACTGAAAAACATCAGCGCGGCCGTCTACGATTTACACGACTCGATTTCTCCCCAATCCAAGGCCCTGTTGATGGCGCTGGCCGGCGCGTCGTTGTGCGTGCTGCTCATCGCATGTACCAACCTGGCCAATCTGCTGCTGGCAAGGGCGCTGGCGCGCCGCAAGGAGCTCGCCGTGCGTTCGGCCATGGGCGCGGGGCGCGAAAGGCTGGTGCGCCAGTTGTTGACCGAGAGCCTGCTACTGGCGACGGCCGGAGGAGCGCTGGGGATGCTGATCGCCGTCACGGCGACTCCTTTATTCGCCAAGCTCGTGCCGACTAATCTACCGGTCGTCGCGCTGCCGTCGGCGGATTGGCAGGTATTGTCGTTCGGCGCGGTGGCGACGATTTTGACTGGGCTCGCATTCGGCGTTTTCCCCGCGCTGAGGGCAACCGGCAGCGCGGATCTGCGCGAGGGATCGCGGTCCGGCGTGGGCGGCAACAAAGAACGGCTGCGAGGGGCGCTGGTTGTCGCGGAGATCGCCGCGTCGATGGTGCTGCTGGTCACCTCCGGCCTGTTGATCCGCGCCATGATGCGGATTCAGGACACCGATCCTGGATTTCGCGCCGATCATGTCTTGACGCTCACCACTCCGGTGACCGGATCGAGATATGAGAAGACCGTGACGCGCGTCGCTTTTTATAAACGAGTGTTGGATGACGTCCGCGCTCTGCCCGGCGTCGAGAGCGCGGCCTACATCAGCACCCTGCCAATGGTATGGCGCGGCGGCATCTGGACCATCACCATCAACGGCCAGCAGCCGGTCGACCCCAGCTCGCAGCGCGCCAGCATGCGATTCGTGTCGCCCGATTTTTTTAAGACTCTCTCGATTCCCCTGCGCCTGGGCCGGGACGTCGCCGAGTCCGACGTGCTCACCTCGCCCTTGGTTGCGGTCGTGAGCCAATCGTTTGCAAAACAGTATTGGCCGGACGAAAATCCGCTGGGAAAACGGTTCAACTGCGCAATGGCGGACCGGATGGTGATCGGCGTCGTGGGCAATGTGCGGGTGCGCGGCCTGGAACAGTCGAGCGAACCGCAGGTGTATCTGCCTTACCGACAGGTGCAGGATGGCTGGTTTGCGGGTTATATTCCCCTGGACCTGGCGATCCGGACATTGCGAAGCGATCCCTTGCAGATCGCGCCCGCCGTTCGAAGAATCGTCGCCAGCGCGGAGCCGCAGCTGCCGGTGACCAACGTGCGCCCGCTGACGGAAATTGTCGCGGGTGAAACGGCGTCGCGCCGGGCTCAGCTCGTCGTGCTGGGGGGATTCGCGGGGATCGCGTTTCTGCTGGCGGCGATCGGGATTCACGGTTTGCTGTCCTACGCGGTATCGCAGCGGACCCAGGAAATCGGCGTCCGGATGGCACTCGGCGCGACGCGCGCGAACATTTTGCAATTGATCGTCGGCGATGCGTTCCTGCTGGCGATCTTCGGGATTCTGGCCGGCGCCGCGGTGGCCTATGGCGCCGGACTGGAGCTTCAGTCGCTGCTGGCCGGACTCAGTCCAAAGGACCTGGACGCATTCTCGGCAGGCATTCTTCTATCGTTGATAATGACGATCGCCGGAAGTCTCGTTCCCGCAATCCGAGCCGTGCGCGTGGATCCGGCCACGGCTCTGCGAGCAGAGTAAACAATCTGAGCCGCGACCGCAGGGAGCGATCTCAAAACCGCCTACTTCGAAGCGGCGCGAGTCTTCGCCCTGCGGACCACCTCAACCGGCTTCGGCTCGGGCGCGGCAGGCTGCACCGGATAGTGCTGTCCCAACCACTTTTCGATCATTTCCTTTTGCGTGGCCAGAACCACGCGCTGCCATTTGACGGTGCCAGTGCGTTCACTGTACTCAGCCATGACGTAGGACCCCTCATTGAGCACTCGAATGATGCCCTGAGTTTTTGTCCTCTGAAAATGATACGAAGAGAGAGCCGCGTGATGTTTTTGCATCTCACCTATATCATAGCAGGTGGGCGAAATTTCGGCTATTTTTCACTCAATTCGCATACTATCAAGATATGGCTTCCGCGCCGGGCGTTCCGGCAACACAGGGACAGACACCGTCAAATGAACGACTTGCGTGGGTTTCCTTCTGGCAGACCGTCACCCGCGTGGAGCGCGAAAAGATCGTCCCGGGCAGGGCCGCGCGCAATGCCCTGGGCGTCGCGCTGCCGCTGGCGGCCGGATACCTGCTGGGGTCGCTCCCGGCCGGACTGATCGTCAGCTCCGGGGCGCTGAACGTCTGCTTCACCGACGGCGACGACCCTTATCGCCAGAGGGCGAAGCGAATGCTGCTGGGAACCCTGCTGGTGGGCCTCGCGGTCCTGACCGGCACGCTTACCGGGCACAACGCCCTGATCAACATCGCCATCGCGGGCGTCTGGGCCTTCGCCGCCGGGATGATGGTGGCCGTCAACCAGCCCGCGACCGATATGGGCATCGTGACGCTGGTCACGCTGGTGGTTTTTTCCGCGCAGCCTCTGGACCCGCATCGCGCCGTGACCGCCGGCTTGCTGGCGATCGCGGGCGGGTTGCTGCAAACGATGCTCGCGCTCGCGCTGTGGCCGGTCGAGGGGTTCGAGCCGGAGCGCAGAGCTCTGGCGGCTCTTTACGAAGCGCTGGCGCAGGCAGCCGAGTCGCCCGCGGCCGCGTCGGAAGCTCCCTCGGCCAGCGCACAAGCCACCGAGGCTCATAATACGCTGGCCGCGCTGGGGCCAGTCCATACCGTGGAAACCGACCGCTATCGCTCCCTGCTGAATCAGGCCGAGCGGATGCGCCTCAGCCTGCTCGCGCTGGCGCGGCTGCGGGTCCGCATCGGAAGAGAAAAAGAACAAGGCGAGGAGATCGCGGCGCTCGACCGTTTTTTCGAGCTCTGCGCGAGCATTCTCTCCACCATCGGCGCCTCGCTCCGCACCAACACGTCCATCGACGCGCATCCGGACGCGCTGGATCGGATCGACGCGCTGGCGGAAGTGCTGCACTTGAGCCAGGCGCGCGCGGAAACCGATGTTTTGTCCGCCCTGGTGGGCGACGCGCTGCACCAGGTGGATGCGCTGGCAGGGCAGCTGCGGTCCAGCGTGGAACTGGCGGCGCATTCGACGCCCGAAGGGCTGGCCGAGTTTGAGCGGACGCAATCGAGGGCCCCCTGGACGCTGCGGCTGCGCGGCACTCTGGCCACGCTGCGCGCGAATTTAACGTTCGAATCTGCGGCCTTCCGGCACGCGGTCCGCCTGGCGGCGTGCGTCACCCTCGCCGACTCCATCGGGCGCGCGGTAAGCTGGCGCCGGACCTACTGGCTGCCGATGACCGTGGCCATCGTGCTGAAGCCGGATTTCTCCGCGACGTTCAGCCGCGGCGCGCTCCGCGTGGCCGGAACGCTTACCGGACTGGCGTTCGCCACAGTGCTCTTCCACATTTTCTCCGCGACGGTCATGACCCAGATCGTGCTGATCGCGCTGTTGACGTTCGTGCTTCGCTCGTTCGGCGCGGCGAACTACGGAATCCTGACAGCGGCGGTAAGCGCTCTGGTGGTGCTGCTCATCGGGCTGACCGGAGTCTCCGCCAAGGACGTGATCGCGGCGCGCGCCATCAACTCCGTGGCGGGCGGAGCGCTCGCGCTCGCAGCATATTGGCTCTGGCCGACCTGGGAGCGCTACCGGATCAATGAAAACGTCGCCCGGCTGCTCGACGCGTATCGCGATTATTTCCGGACCATCTGTACCGCTTATCTGAAGCCGGAAGCGCCGCCGCCGGAACTGGACGCGTCCCGTCAGGCGGGGCGCCTGGCGCGGTCGAACCTGGAGGCGTCCGTCGGCCGCCTGAGCGCCGAGCCCTACCCGTCGCAATTAGCCGCCTTGAACGACATGCTGGCCAGTTCGCATCGCCTCGTGCACGCCCTGATGGCTCTCGAAGCAGGCCTGTATCAGAGCCAGTTCATGCCCCCGCGCGATGCGTTCCGCACGTTCAGCAATGATGTGGAAAAGACACTATACTTCCTGGCGGCGTCGCTGCGCGGATCGCCCCTTCATCCAGGCGACCTGCCGGATCTGCGCGAGGATCACCGCGCGCTGCTCAGGTCCGGCGATTCGCGCGCGGAGCGGTACGCGCTCGTAAACATCGAGACGGATCGCATCACGAACAGCTTAAATACCCTGCGGGAGCAGATCGTCTCATGGCCGTCCTGACGCAGTTTCTTAATCGCCAGATGTGGGGCGGGCTATCAGCCGGCAGCCGCCCTCCCGGGCGGCTTTCTTAGAGCGGCAAGAGATTTACTTCTTCCTTATGGACATTGGGCTACTATCTTGAGTGGAATGCGCGTCCGTCCGACAGTGTTTGCCCTGCGCCTGCTCGCGAGCCTGGTGGTCGTCGCGGCCCTCACCTTCATCTGCTCACGCGTGATTCCCGTCAATGCCACCACCGCCGGATTCGCGTATTTGCTGGGCATTTTGGCCATTGCCGCCAGTTGGGGGCTGATCGAATCGAGCGTCGCCTCGGTCGCCGCGATGCTGTGCTTCAACTTTTATTTCCTTCCGCCCGTAGGAATGTTCACCATCGCCGATCCGCAGAACTGGGTGGCGCTATTCGCGTTCCTCGCCACCGCGCTGGTGGCCAGCCATCTTTCCGACCGGGAAAAAAAGCAAGCCGAGGACGCCAAGGGCAAGCAGCGCGAAACCGAGCAGCTCTACGCGCTGAGCCGGGCCATCCTGCTCACCGACCCTTCGCAAGCCGTGGGATCGCAGGCGGCGCGCCACATCTCGGAAGTCTTCGAGTGTCCGGGCGTCGCCCTCTACGATGCGAAAACCGGAGAGGTTTTTCGGGGCGGCGCCGACGACATGCTCGATATCGAGGCCAAGCTCAAGCAGGTAGCCGTGCAGGGAAACAACCTTGTCGAACCCCCGGTGTTCGTGGCCGCGATTCTGCTGGGCGGGCAGCCCATCGGGAGCCTGGCGCTCAAAGGGTCGTCGCTGTCCGACGGCGCGCTCCAGGCGCTGCTGAACCTGGTCGCGATCGCACTCGAACGAGTGCGCTCGGAAGAGGCGTCGAATCGGGCCGACGCGGCTCGCCAGAGCGAAGAGTTCAAGTCCACATTATTAGACGCGATCGCGCATGAATTTAAGACCCCGCTGACGTCGATCAAAGCCGCCTCCACCTCCCTCCTCTCCGATTCTCCCGCGCTTTCCCCGCAGTCCCGCGAACTGGCCGAGATCATCGATGAGGAGACGGACCGCATGAACCGGCTGGTCACCGAAGCCGTGCGGATGTCCCAGATCGACGCAGGCAAGATCCGCCTGGAGCGCGAATCCCTGGACGTCGCCCAACTGCTGGCGAGGGTTGCCGAACAGTTCGAATCGCAAGCCGCCGGACGGCCTCTTCGCGTCGATCCAAGCCCGAATCTGCCGCGCATCTGGGCCGACCCCGAGCTGCTTTCGCTCGCGCTCCGCCAGTTGATCGACAATGCGCTCAAATATTCGCCTCCCGCCTCGCCCGTGCGCATAGCGGCCGGCCTTGAAGGCGACCGTGTCGTCATCCGCGTCGAGGATCGCGGCCCGGGCATTCCGTTGCGCGAGCGCGAACGTATTTTCGACAAGTTTTACCGCCGCGGCGGGTCCAGGGATCGCGTGCCCGGCACCGGACTCGGCCTGTACATCGCGCGCGAGATTATCCGCACCCACGGCGGCGATCTGTGGATCGAGGGCGAACCCGGCGAAGGATCCCGGTTCTGCGCGGCCCTGCCCGTGCAAAAAGAGGTTCGAACGAAATGAGTTCAGGCCGCATTCTGGTGGTCGACGACGAGCCGCAGATCCGCCGGGTGCTGCGCGCGACCCTGACCGGCCACGGCTACGAATTCCATGAAGCGCGCACCGGAGACGAGGCGCTCGAAGCCATTCGCGCGAACCGCTTCGACCTGGTGCTGCTGGACATGAACATGCCGGGCATGGGCGGCATCGAAACATGCCGGGCGCTGCGCAGCGGCTCCGAGGTCGCCATCATCATGCTCACCGTCCGCGATTCGGAACAGGATAAAGTGGCGGCGCTCGACGCGGGGGCCGACGATTACATCACCAAGCCCTTCAGCACGCCGGAACTGCTGGCGCGCATCCGCGCCGCCCTGCGCCGCATGCCTTCGTCGCCCGAAGGCGGCCCGCAGTCGGTGAACTTGGGCGATATCGAAATCAACCTTGCCACCAGGCGCGTGATTGCCAAAGGACGGGAGACTCGTCTGACGCCGAAGGAATTCGGGCTGCTCCAGTACCTGCTGGCCAATCCCAACGTGCCCATCCCTCATGGGCGCCTGTTGCAAGCGGTGTGGGGCCCCGATTACGGCGATCAGGTGGAGTATCTCCGCGTATTCATGAATCAACTGCGCAAGAAAATCGAACCGAATCCCGCCGAGCCGAAATATCTGCTGACGGAGCCCTGGGTCGGCTATCGCTTCGCGCTACCGGAAAAATAGCACTTGAAAATCGGATTGTCTTGTAGGGCAGGCCCCCTGGCCTGCGGCCGACGCCCTCGTCGGCCTGTGCGTGGAAGCCAGAGCGATCAGACGGGCGCGCTACCCCTCCAGCGACTCTTTCACTTTACCCACCAGCGCCCCCAGCGTGAACGGTTTTTGCAAAAACTTCGAGCCCGGAGGAATCGCACCAGTCCGCGCCGCGTCATCGTCCGTGTAACCGGATATGTAAAGCACCTTCAGCTCCGGCCTGCTCTCGCGAAGCTTCTCCGCCAGCTCGCGGCCGGACGCCGCAGGCAGCCTGACGTCGGTAACCAGAAGGTCGATCCTGCCCGGCGCCGCCGCGGCCATCGCGAGCGCTTCTTCCGCGCTGCCCGCTTCCAGAACGCTGTAGTGCTCGCGGCGCAGGATCTTACGAACCAGCGCCCGGATGCCCGCTTCGTCTTCCACCAGCAGAATCGTCTCGCGGACGATCTCCACGGCAGGCTCGGGGACGGCAGTCTCCACCACGGGTTCCGCCGCCGGCGCGCACGGCGCCTCGGCATGCGGCAGGTAAACCAGAAACGTCGATCCGCGGAACGGCTCGCTGAAGAACGAGATGTCGCCGCCCCACTCGCGCACCATCGCATACGCGCGCGCCAGCGACGGACCGGCCGTTTTTTCCTCCGGCTTCGACAGAAATCCTTCGAACACGGCGTCGCGATTCGCGCTGTCCAGGCCGCGGCCGTCATCGTGAATCGTCAGGCGGGCGTAGGAGCCCGGCGTCAGCGTCGAGCCGGGAAGATGCTCGGCGATCGTGTCGACTTCGCAGCCGATCGCGATGTGGGACCGTTCCCGCGCGTCCTCCCGATCGTGCGAGATCAGCGCCAGGATGATTTCTTCAAGCTGCCCTTCGTCCGCCATCGCCCACACACCTTCGCCCGCCGTCACATGCGCCAGGCAACCCTCGCCGGCCGCCTGCGCGATCTTCTCTTCCATCCGCGCCAGTAATTGAGACACATCGACCGGCGACGTGGGATGCGCCTGGCGGCGCGTGTAATTCAGTAGCTGCGCCGTAATTCCGGAGATACGGCCCGTCGCCGTCAGGATCTGATCGACATCGCCTCGCATCGGATCGTCCTCCGGCAGAGTGTTCTTCATCTCCTCGGTGTAACCGGTGACGATCATCAGCGGATTATTCAGGTCGTGCGCCAGCCTGCTCGCGATGCCGTGCAGCGCCTCAGTGCGGCCGGAACGCAGCAGTTGATCCTCCAGTTGCTTGCGCCGCTCCATCGACGTCAGGACACCGGTCATGGCTCCGCCCTTCACCCGAATGCTTTCGCGCACCCAGATGGTTCCGCCGCCCGCCGTCACGGCGCGATACTCCGCGCTAACGTCGCCCGATCCCTCGATGGCCGCGTGATAAAGCTCCAGCACCGCCGCCCGGTCCTGCGGATGAATCCGGTCCTCGAAAAACTTTGCCGTGTCCGTCCAGTGCGCCGCCGGAAAGCCGAGCAGAGGCTCGGCATCTCCACGCACGGAGCGGAATGCGAGCGTCACCCCGTCCGCTTCCCAGACGATCGCCGGGATCTCGCCCAAAGGCTCGACGACCGGCCGCGGCGCGGGCTCAGAAATCCCGATCGCACCGCCTTGCTGCAACACCAGCATCGTCTCGATTTCGCTCTCGTCGTCCCAGTTGCGGATGGGCACGATGGCCACACTGAACTGCCGCCCGTCGTGCTCCAGGGAAAACGCGCTTTGCGAAACACCCGTTGTGTGAACGTCTCGAATCTTCTCAATCAATCTCTCGGAAGGCAGGATCTGCTCGATCGTTTTTCCGCGCAGGTCGCTGGACCGCAGCCCCATCGTCTGGCGAAACGCGCGGTTGGCCGACGATATCTGTCGATCCGCCGAAAGCACCACCAGAGCCACCGGCAGCATCGCCACCATTTCCTGGTAGTAACGCCGCTCGGTCTCCACCAAAGCGAGCAGCCGCGCCACCTCTTTTGCTTTCCACTGCTCTAAATCTGTGCGCTCCATGAAGGGAGAATTTTCCTTGCCATGAGTTTGCGGCGTGGGCCGTCAGGCGACAAGGTACTGAGGGGTTATGTAGTTCTGGTACTCGACAGGTACTATGGAAAAAGCCGTCGATCATGTATCATTTCAAAAACCCCATGCGTATTCCCGCCCTCCTTCTCTCGCTCCCCTTGCTCATGCCGGCGTTTGCCGGGGATGGCGATTGGCCAAGCTGGCGCGGCCCGGATAACGACGGAATGGCTCGCGGCGACGCCCCCTTGCATTGGAGCGACACCGAGCACATCCAGTGGAAGGCGGAAATTCCCGGACGCGGCCATTCCTCCCCCGTCATCTGGGGCGACAAAATTTTCGTGACCACGGCGGTTCCCACGGGCGTCGTGGGTACAGCCGATTCCGCCCCGCCTTCCCCGGGCCGCGGCGGACGGGGATTCGGCAATCGCGGCCCTCAGCCCGAGCAGAAGCTGATGCTGATGTGCTTCGACCGCAAAACCGGCAAATTGCTGTGGCAGCAGGTGTCGAAAATCGCCACGCCGCACGAAGGCTACCACCCGATGTACGGCAGTTTTGCCTCCAATTCCCCTGTCACCGACGGCAAGCATGTGGTCGCGTTTTTCGGCTCCCGCGGCGTCTATTGCTACGACCTGGACGGCAACAAAATCTGGGAAAAAGACTTTGGCATTAAGCTGAGAATGTTCAATACCTTCGGCGAAGGCGCCTGGCCGTTCCTCGAAGGCTCGAAACTATTGCTGCTGTTCGATAACGAGGGCGATTCGTTTCTCGTTGCGCTCGACGTCGCCACCGGCAAGGAGTTGTGGCGCACGCCTCGCACCGACAGCAACACCAACTGGAGCGGCCCGGTGGTCATCCGCTACGAAGGCAAGAAGCAGGTGATCGTCTCGGCAACCAGAAAGGTCCACGCTTATGATCTCGAAACCGGTAAGCCGATCTGGGAGGTCGCCGGACTGGGCCAGAACACGATTCCCGCTCCGGTGGCCGCAGACGGCATGGTGTTCGTCATGAGCGGCTATCGCAACCCGAACCTGATGGCCGTGAAGCTCGGCCGCGAGGGCGACCTCACCGGGACCGACGCCATCGTCTGGCAGAACCAGCGCGGCAATTCCTACACCCCGTCGCCCGTCCTGCACGACGGCAAGCTTTACGTCGTCACCGACAGCGGCATGCTGTCCTGCTTCGACGCCAAAACCGGCAAGGCGTTCTATCAGCAGCAGCGTCTTCCCAAGCCCTACAACTTCAAGGCGTCGCCCGTCGGCGTGAACGGCAAACTCTATCTGGCCACTGAAGAGGGCGACGTGGTGATCGTCAAAATGGGCGAAACGTATGAAGTGCTCGCCACCAACACGCTGGACGGCCAGATGTTCATCGGCACCCCCGCGGTCGCCGATGGCGAAATCTACCTACGGGGTCAGAATACGCTCTTTTGTATCAAGTGATCTATTCTGGCTCCTGGCTCCCGGCTCCTGGCTTCTTCTCAAAGCTCAGCACCACCTTCGCCGCATTCCCACCGATCATCGCCTGGAATCCTTTTTCGAACTCCGTGTAATGAAACCGATGCGTGATCACCGGCGTAATATCCAGCCCCGATTCCAGCATCACCGTCATCTTGTACCAGGTCTCGTACATCTCCCGCCCATAAATGCCCTTAATCGTGAGCATATTGAACACCACCGTCCGCCAATCGATGGACATGTCCTTATCCGGAATCCCCAGCATCGCGATCTTCGCCCCGTGGCTCATGTTCGCCAGCATGTCCCGAAACGCCTGCCCGTTGCCCGACATTTCGAGCCCCACATCAAAACCCTCTTTCATTCCCAGCTGCCTCTGTACCTCGGCCAGCGTCCCCTTCGACACATCGAGCGCCACCGTCGCCCCCAGCTTCTTCGCCAACTCCAGCCGGAACGGATTCATATCGGTCGCGACGACAAACCGCGCCCCCGCGTGCTTCGCGACGGCCACCGCCATCAGCCCGATCGGCCCGCAGCCGGTGACAAGAACGTCCTCCCCCAAAACCGGAAACGACAACGCTGTATGCACCGCGTTCCCGAACGGATCGAAAATCGCGGCAATGTCCAGATCCACCGTCGGCGCGTGCCGCCAGATATTGGTCATCGGCAGCACGATGTACTCCGCGAACGCCCCCGGACGATTCACGCCCACGCCCATCGTATGCGCGCATAAATGACGGCGCCCCGCCAGACAGTTGCGGCACCGTCCGCACACTACGTGACCTTCGCCGCTGACGATATCGCCGGGGTGAAAATCGGCGACGTTCGATCCGGTTTCGACCACCTCGCCTACGAACTCGTGACCGATCGCCATGGGCACGGGGATGGTGCGCTGCGCCCAGTCGTCCCATTTATAAATATGGACGTCCGTCCCGCAGATCCCCGCGCGGCGCACGCGGATCAACACATCGTTCATCCCGGGCTTGGGGGCCTCGATGTCTTCGAGCCACAACCCCGGCTCGCGTTTACTCTTGACTAGGGCTTTCATCGAGTCCTATTGTCTAATAATGAAAGCAACGCTGCTTCTCCTCTTTTGCGCCGCCGCGTACGCGCAGCTCTCCGAAAAAGCCACCTGGGCCGTCGAGGCGCAGAACCATTACCTCATCAAGCCGAACATCGTCTACGGCATCCAGAATAATTACGAGACCAAACTCGACGTCTACCAGCGCCGCGACACCACAGGCCCGCAGCCGACCATCATTTATATCCACGGCGGAGGGTGGACCGGAGGATCGAAGGAAACGTCGGTCATGGCTCTGTTCCCCTACTTCGAGATGGGCTGGAACGTCGTGAACGTCGAGTATCGCCTGGAAAAAGTCTCGCCCGCTCCGGCCGCCGTCGAGGATTGTCTGTGCGCCCTGCGCTGGATCGGCCAGCATGCCAAGGACTATAACATCGACCCCACGAAACTGGTCGTCACCGGCGAATCTGCCGGAGGGCATCTGGCGCTGACCACGGGGATGATCCCGGAATCGGCGGGCCTGGACCGTCAGTGTCCCGGCGCCCCTCTGCCGAAAGTCGCCGCGATTCTCGACTGGTACGGCATCACCGACGTCAACGATCTTCTCGACGGGCCCAATCGCAAGACCTACGCCGTGCAGTGGCTCGGTAGCTTGCCGAACAAGGAGGAAATCGCCAAGCGCGTCTCGCCTCTCGAATATGTGCGCGCAGACCTGCCTCCCATCATGATGATCCAGGGCGACGCGGACCCGACGGTCCCCTACTCGCATTCGACGCGCCTTAAAGCCGCGCTCGATGCCGCCGGTGTGCCGAATGAACTGGTGACGATCCCCAACGGCAAGCACGGGAATTTCACGCCGGAGGAGCGTGTCAGGATTCACAAAGCGACGCGCGATTTTCTGGCGAAGCATCATCTCTTATGAACCGCGACCACCGGGAGCGGTCAACGCCGGCTTTTTCACACAACCTCCAACCTCAGGAGATGGATCGGAGGCGGTAGTTGGCGGGAGAAACGCCCGCAACGCTCGCGGTTTTTCAGGCCGATTCCGAGCCGCGACCATAGGGAGCGATCCACACAAGTTTTTCCGCAGCATCAGCCTCGACGAGGTGTCAACCCACTGGACGATCCCGCTCCGCAAGCTCATTTCCCGCGGCGGTCGATCTCCTCGATAGCCTTGGAAAACTCCGCGGGCGTTTGAATAACGAAGATCTTTCCCTTCATGCGCAGCACGGTCTGCTTGATTGTATCGAACAGGTTGATCCCGGCCGCCTCATCCCGGGATGGGCCCGGCATCCGCGACTCCATGACCGCCGGCGGAATTCCTCCTGCTGCATGTATATCGCCCTGCCAGCCGCCCACCCCTTCCCCCGGAAATGGGCGGGCGTAGATGTTGGAGTAGTGCACGGAAAAGGTACAAATTAGCGCTGGTGCCAGGGTCCAGGGTTCAGAGATCAGGGAACAGAAATCAGGAATCGCAAAATTCACACTTGACGTTGACAGTCAAATCCACTACCATATGGTTGTGGATCAATTGGGTACAACATTTGCTGCTTTGTCTGATCCAACCCGGCGGGGGATGATCGAACGACTCTCACATGGTCCTGCCTCTGTGCATGGATTGACGGAACCGTTTGCACTCTCGCAGCAGATGATTTCAAAACATATTGCCAACCTGGTGCGGGCGCGGATTGTGATCAAGACGAAGCGTGGACGAGAGAGTGTGTGCACGCTTAGGCCAGATGCGATAAAAGCAGTCAGCGATTGGGCGTTTAACTATCGCCGCTTCTGGGAAGAAAGTTTCGACAAGCTGGATGCAGTTGTGAATCAAATGAAAAAAGCGGAGATCAGAGATGACAAAAAACACGGTTAACGAGACAGAGCGGATGGTTGTCACAAGAGTTTTCGATGCTCCACGCGAATTGGTTTGGAAGGCGTGGACAGACCCGAAATACGTGATGCAGTGGTGGGGGCCGAAGGGTTTTACTGCGCCTTTCTGCAAGATAGATTTTCGGGTCGGAGGAAAATTTCTCTGCTGCATGAGAGGGCCAGATGGGCAGGAGTTCTGGAATGGTGGTGAATACCACGAGATTGTTTTGCATGAGAAGATCGTCTCTTCCATGTACTTTTCCGACCCGGATGGAAACAAGGTCGACGCTGCACACTATGGAATAGAACATGAGGCCATAGCCGATGCGCACGACGTAATTACCTTTGAGGATCTTGGAAACGGCCAGACGAAACTCACCTTCATCGGCAACGAAACCATGGAGCACGCCAAAAATAGCGGTCAGCTAGAGGGCTGGAACCAGATACTCGATAAAGTTGACGCAGTTGTTGCCGGGCTCGCGCAGGCGAAGTAAGAAGTTTAAGTTTTGATGATCGTCGTGCGCGAGATACTGAACATAAAGCAAACGCAGGTCAATTCCGGAGACCCCAGCTAAGGGTGGGGGTGGAAAGCATTCTTGAAGCTTCGCACACGCCTGTTGCTAAGACCCGAGTTACTCATTCTGGCTAGACGCAGTTGAGATTTGCGAGTTCCGGTCGGGTTGTCGGCTACTCGGAAGTTAATCGTCTATCAGACGATCTTCGGCGCTCGCGAGGAATGACCCGCGAGTGCTCGCCTAAAGTGACCCACTGGGGCTGTGAGGCACCGGTAGCGAAGTCGCGTGGGAGGTCATCAGGCTGATCCGCGGGCGCACTAGTTTGCCGTTGGCTTTTCCGCGTGGTCAATGACGATCACGTCGATTGGGACCTTTCCGGTCTGCAACCTCAGCCCGATTTGTTCTGGGGAGAGACCGGTGAACAGGTCAGGCAGATCAGCGTTTTCCTACGCTCCTGCGTATCGTCCGCCGAATTAGTCTCGTCTGGCGTCCAGACTCAGATCCAGATGCCTTGTTACGTTCCAGTCAGGCCGGTCCTATTGATAACCGGACGATCCAGTACGTTAAACCCCAGATCATCGGACAGGGTGGTCATCGACACATCCCGCCATGCTAAACGGATTCCGCCTTGGAGCTCGCGTTTGGACCGCCCCCGGATTCGGGGCTCGCCTCCGTCACCGGGACTGCGCGATTTCAGTTTGGGGCCGCCTGTTTCCACAACCAGGATATATCCCGGGGTCTCCTTTGACTCGTGGTGCAACAAGAGCTTGAATCTGTCGGCCAGAAGGGCCTTCAGCATCTCACTGATATCCTCCCCGGAACCGTTGGGATTTCCGCCTGGCTTCGCGTCGATGTCGTATAAGTCGGCATCGCACCATTTCGGACCACCGGAAACAAGATCAGACCGTGAAAGTTGCAGCGAATGTCCCCGACCATAGGCCCGTTGTATGAGATCCTTTAGCGACATGCCTTTGATAGTGAGCATGCCCGGTTCGACACGGATTATTTTGGCATTTCCGCGAACCGGGGATGCACTCTGTTTAATGGATGCGACCTCGAATTTCGGCGTGGGCGCGGATGGAGCAGAAGATGAGGATTGAGCCCGGATTGCAGGCATACTCGTGATGCCAACTACGAGAGGCGTCACAATGGCCGCTGTCGCGGCAACTGCCAGGGCCGCCTTCTTAGCGTAATTCAGTCTGCGCCCCACGCGATTGCTCATAATCGCTTCGATTCGTCTCTTAAGATCACCGCCCGTCACTCCCGCAATGCAAGCGAGCGGCGAAGCTAGATACAACTCGCAGATCTTGAGGATGCCTTCAGCGTATACACGCGGCTCGCCGCCGGTTCGCAGCACCTCTTCATCGCAGGCTCGTTCCCGCTCTTCCATCAGGCGCGCTCCTAACCACCAGCACCAACGGATGGAACACATAACACCACCTCGACTGCCATGTGGATCGCGGTGGCGAGATTATCACGGCGCCGGACATGGCAGAGCTCGTGCGCCACGATGGATTCCATCTCCCGTGCTGTGAGGCAATCCGAAATCCTGTCAGGCAGCAGCAGAACCGGCCGGAAAATGCCGAACACGCCCGGTTCTCCGAATGCCGGCGAAGTCTTCACTGGCAGACCGATCGGCAGATCAAGTGGAGATGCTTTACGCACTGCCGCGCGCATTCGCCGCCAGCGCAGAGTCCAGCGCCAAACCAGGGTCACGAATCCAGTCGCCCAAACGAAGATGAGAATAGCGACAATCCCACTCGTGTAAGAGCGCGGAACCGCTGGCATCGCAAACTGCGGAACCGTTGCGGTGAACGGCTCGCCGACCTGCTCAACGAAAGACGAAAAGTCAGTTGCCGACACTAGTCGCGATGGCGGTACCGCCGCAGTGGTATGCCGTCCTAACAGACCTCCGACCGCCACGAGGACGGAAAACGGAAGAAGGAACTTTACCGATGCGGTGAGCCAGAGCCAGTACCGCACGTGCGCCCGATTCTTTCTCAGAAACAACATCAGCAGACTGGCAACACCGGCAAACAACGTGGATTGCCAAAGGTGATTCGCGGTGGGGATGAACTGGCTAGGGATCATTGGCTCTTGTCCTTTCTGGTGACGTTCCGAAGTGCCTTGCGGGCTTCGCGCACCTCCTCGGCAGTGAGCTTCCCCGAATCGATCAGGTGCGCGACGATGGGCAGGGATTTGCCGCCGAACAGCGCGACCAACTCGTCGATCATCCGATGCTGTGCGGAACTGCGGGAGACCAAGGCCTCGAACACATGCGCGTTGCTGATTTTCTCGGTGCGGCGCACTGCCTTTTTGAATTCGAGGCGATAGACCACGGTCTGCACCGTGGTATAGGCGGGTCTTTCCTCTTCAGGAAACGCTTCCTGCATCTCACGAATGGAGGATGGGCCTTTCGTCCAGAGGGTCTCCATGATCCGGAGTTCCAACCTGGACAGTTTTGGCGTCGGCATCGTAAGCTAAAACTACTACAACACGCTGTAGTATGCAAGTGTTTTTCAGAGTCGAAAGGGACGGCCTGAAGTGACTCCTTCTACGGCTGGAGGAAAGAGCCACTCTGGAGTGTCGCCTTGAGAGGATTTGCTTCCTCGATGCACTGTTTTGTCAACATGCCTCGCAACGCCCGTTGTGTTCTGCCCGGACTGCCTTATCACGTTACCCAGCGAGGGAGTAATCGCCAGCGGGTTTTCTATTCTCCGACCGACTACAAGATGTATCTGTCGTTGGTCCGCGAACAACTGGCCGACGCGGAGTGCCGGGTGTTGGCGTACTGTCTGATGACCAATCACGTCCACCTGGTGGTGGTACCGGAGCGGGCCGATTCGCTCGCGGTGCTGTTCCGGAGGGCTCACGGGCGCTACTCGCAGTACCTGAATACCCGGCGGCATCGCAGCGGTCACTTGTGGCAGCAGCGGTATTATTCATGCCCTCTGGCGGAGACCCATTGTGGGGCAGCACTGCGCTACGTGGAGCAGAACCCGTGCCGGGCCTTCATGGTGAAGGCTCCGGCGGAGTATCGCTGGTCGAGCGCTACGGCGCACTTGGGGCAGGGGAAGGATCGCTCCGGTCTCCTGGACATGGCGTTTTGGGAGAGGGCCGGAGGAGCCGCGACGTGGCGCGAAATGCACGGCGCCGAGGCCGGCTCGGAGCAGCTTCTGCTGTTGCGGAGATGCACATACGCGGGCCGGCCATTCGGCGGCGAGGAGTTTGTGAACCAACTGGAGCAGTATTTTCACAGGTCCTGGCGGCGCTGGGGCTTTGAAAAACCAGCCGCCTCAGCGTAGGATTGAGGGAAGGTGACAGAGTGGAGTGCCACTTTCGCAAAGTTTCGCAGGGAGTCACTTCAGGCTGTCCACTGAGGCCCCACTGAGGCCCACTGAGGCCCGCTGAGGCCCCCCTGAGGCCCCCCTGAGGCCCCCCTGAGGCCCCCCTGAGGCCCCAATTCGTTTCGATAGTGTCTTTAGTTGTATAACAAGTCCAGCCATTTGAGTCCGAAGTTAACGCCCAAATCAGCCATCTCGCTACGGCTGATGCTACGATGCGCTTCATGATGGAATCAATCCTCGAACTTCTGGTCGAAGAACGCGACTAGATCAATAGAGCCATCGCCGCCCTACAAGGTGTAGGAATGGAGAGTGGAGGAAACGCATCGGGGAAAGTCGAAGCGCCGAAAAAGCGTCTCATCAGTGCGGCGGCGCGGCGGAAGATGGCGCTGGGACAAAAGAGGCGCTGGGCGGCTCTGAAGGCTGCGAAGAAGTAGCCTGAAGTGTCTGTATGTTTCGCCGCTCTTGAATCCACTTCCGTTTGAGCCAATACCACGCCTCCACAATCAATCCAGCGAGTGCGATTAAGAGGAGGATTAAAACTGCAATCTGGACGGCTGTTACTTCAAGTTCGGGGATTGATGGTATCTGCACTTCTTCACCTCAAAAAAAGTTCGAAGAGGGGTATACTAAGCCCCAAATGAACAGTCAAGAGAGGAATTGTTGCGTATGTTAAGTTTTTGAAACGACCAAGTCCCTCGGAGGTGGCAGGGTTGCATACACCGCAATTCCTTCTAAGCGCTGGCGCGCTCATCTCGGGGGACTGAACCTATCATAGCGATTTTGGGGATACACCTGTCAAGTCCTTCCTAGAATCGCCCTCACCTTCTCCCGGTGCGTTATGTCCTTCGGCGCGCCACCGTTTTTCGCAAGCCATTTTTTGAATTCGATGAGCCGGATTTCGCTACGTTCCCGCAACCCTCCCTTTATGCCTCGCCGAGTCCGATTTTGTGGAACTTGGACTTGCGCACCACATCACGCAACGGGAAACAACCGTCAGGACGTGTTTGTTTTCCGCCGGCGACCGGCAGCGTTATGTCCGGATTCGGACCCAGCACCTGGACCAGCGGGTAACGGCTGCTGGCGTAGTGTCTGATGGGGAAGCCGGGACGGACGAGAGCGTCCAGCACCTCGGCTCATTGCAGAACAGCCCGGATCGGCCAAGGGGCTTTCAACGAGTTCAAATCGGAAACTGCAGCCTGATTCTTCGAATCGGCGTTCATCCGCGTTCATCGGCGGCCATAAATTCCGTCTTCCAACTCCCGCCTTTTCAACCACCTCCCACTTCCACCCACCCAATCCCCACGCCGCCAAGTGGTATCTCGGTAACGAAAGAAGGAAACGAAATGTCGTCAAGCGCCGAAACCAACCGAGCCAACTCAGAACACTCCACCGGCCCCAAAACCGAAGCCGGCAAACAGCGATCTTCGCTGAACGCCCTCCGCCACGGACTCACCGCACAAACCGTAGTCCTCCCCACCGAGGCCCCCGAATCCTATCAGTCCCACCTAAAATCGTTCAACTCCGAATACCACCCCAAGGGCGCCACCGAATCCAGTCTCGTCCAAGCCATCGCCGACGCCACCTGGCGCCTAAACCGCATCCCCTCCCTCGAAGCGAGTCTCCTATCCGTAGCCCCCGACGACGATTTAACCGGCATCGCCCTCCTGGCCTTTTTAGAACGACAAGCCAAAGCCCTCGCCGTTTTCAGCACCCACAGCCAGCGCCTCTCGCGCCAGATCGAAAAGACCACTGCCCAGCTCCGCGACATCCAGGGAACCCGCCTGTGGAAGGAATCCAACGACATGGACGCGCTACTATACATCACGGAAATGTATGAAAACAGAGGAGAGACCTACGACCCCTCCGAAGATGGCTTCGTTTTTACGAAAGCCCAGATCAACCAGGCACAACAGGCCCGCAACCGCATACGCCTCTTCGAAGAAGCCCTCGAAGCCGAAGATGAGGATGACTAAGCACGGCAGGAACCTGGCTTCCGCCTTGATCTCTCTACCGGGTGTTTTGCTCCACCAGATACTTCTCCAGCCTCCGCCGGATCGACTGCGGCGTCATCGCCTCCACTTCGCACGAATCGCCCGTGTAGCGCGTCGCCGTCACGCGCCCGTGCTCATGCAGCAGGTGCAGCGGAGCGCCCTCGGCGACCGGGAAATGAAACACGCAGGGAGAAACCGGATCGAGCGCCAGTGTCTCATCGATCTTCTTGAGCAGCGCGTCGAATCCTTCCCCCGTGAACGCCGAAATCGCGACCGCGCCCGCCGGTTGATGGTCGGGATCGCTCAAAATCCGCCGCGCGATGGAAGCCGTATCCGGCTCGCCTGGAATTTTGTCGATCTTGTTCAGCACTAAAATCTGGGGCGTCGCCGCCGCGCCGATTTCGTTCAACGTTGCGAGAACGTGGGCCGTTTGATGCGCCGCTTCGGGCGAACTCGCGTCGACGACGTGCAGCAGCAGCTCGGCCTCGACAACCTCTTCAAGCGTCGCGCGAAATGCCTTCACCAGCGTGGTCGGCAGATTGCGGATGAAGCCGACCGTATCGCTCATCAGCGCCTTGCGATGGGACGGCAGCGTGACGTGCCGTACAGTCGGGTCCAGCGTGGCGAACATTTTCGCGTCGGCCAGCACCTCCGCGCCGGTCAGCCGGTTAAACAGCGTCGACTTCCCGGCGTTGGTGTAGCCCACCAGGGCGATGGTCGCCAGCGGAACCGCCTGCCGCTGCCGCCTCTGCGTAGTCCGCGCGCCGCGCACCCGGTCGAGCGACCGATGAATCGCCGCGATGCGTTGATGAATCCGGCGCCGGTCGGTTTCAAGCTTCGTTTCCCCCGGGCCTCGCGTCCCGATACCGCCGCCGAGCCGGGACATCGCCGCGCCGTGGCCAGTCAACCTCGGCAGCAGGTAGTTCAATTGCGCGAGCTCCACTTGCAGCTTGCCTTCGCGGGTCCGGGCGCGGCGCGCGAAAATATCCAGGATCAACTGGGTACGGTCCAGGACCTTGACGTCCAGCGCTTTTTCGAGATTACGCTGCTGCGTGGGCGACAACTCGCGGTCGAAAATGACCGTGGTCGCCTCGTGGAACTGGACCTGCGCCTTCAGTTCCTCCACTTTGCCGGAGCCGACGAACGTCGCGGCATCGACCTTCGCGCGGAATTGAATCTGCCGCTCCGCGACGCTCGCGCCGGCCGACATCGCCAGCGCAGCGAGTTCTTCCAGCGAATCTTCGGCGCTAATCAGCTCCGCCGCCCGGCCGGTCAGATGCAAGCCAACCAGGATTGCGATTTCTTCGCCGGTAGGCACTATTCCGAATCTGTAACGGGAATGCCAGGAGCCGCGTGAGCGCCCATCGATGCCGAGTTGGATTGCGCAGGAGAATGGAACGGTTTCGACACCACGACCGTCGAAATGGCGTGCTTGAAAATCAGTTGCTCCTGGTTATTCGTCTCGAGAATCACTGAGTACTTATCGAAACTCTTGATGCGCCCCGAAAGCTTCACCCCGCTCATTAAATAGATGGTCAGGAACGTCTTGTCTTTGCGGGCATTATTGAGAAATGCCTCTTGTATGTTTTGGGCCTGCTTCTCCATGGGAGCTTCTTTCATATAGGGAATGGATCAGCCGTTGTTCCATTCTAGCGCGTTGTCACGGTTTATTCACGGTCGATCTGGACCAGCGTCTCCCTCTGCTGCGCCAGCAGTTTCTTCGGCAGCTTCGCGCCGTAAACCATTCGTTCGATGACGGGCACGGCTCGCCGCACCCATTTTCCGTGCAGCGCCAGGCTTCCCGCCACCAGCAGTGGATGCGGAATCGCCACGCAGCATCGCGCGCACATGTCGATCTCCCCGGCTTTCCCTTGCGCATGAAGGCGGCGGAGCCGCCGCATCTCCTCGGAATTGTTGATCTCGTCCAGAGTCTGTTCGGGCAATCGTCCGATTGCCTCGCCATCCAGCATGTAGCTCTGGCAGCAGGGAAACACGCGGCCGTCGTGCTTCACATAAACCGGACCGCGCCACAGATAATGGCAAACTCGCGATCCGGCGCCGATTCGCGCTGCTTCCGGTTGCAGAACGTTGGTCTCGTCCTCTTTGATGCGCACCTGGTCGACGCCCGGAACCGCGCTCCAGAAGCGTTTGAACTCGTCTACTTCATGGGCGTTGTTCTGCATCCGCACCATTTGCACGACGATCTGAATGGTGGTTTTTTTCTGGTGTTTTAGGGTCGCAAAACGTACAAAATTGTCGCGAACCCGCTCGAACTTTGCGCCTTTTCGATACATCTCGAAGGATTCCTTCGTCGCGCCGTCGAAGCTGAGAGTGATGTGCGCCAGCGGCGAGGCGAGAAGCTTTTCCGCGGCCCCTTCGTCCAGCAGCACGCCGTTTGTGGACAGAAGAGTCGAGATTCCGTGGCGCTCACAATACTCGATACGGTCGAAAATCTTGGGGTCGAGCAGAGGTTCGCCCAGGCCGATCAGCATCATGTGCTCGCCGGTGCGCGCCGCGCCCTGGACCAGCGCGTCGAACACCGCGTCGTTCATGTCCTCTTTAGGCTGTGGATGCGTCTCGCGCGGGCACATCGGGCAATAAAGGTTGCACTTCGCCGTTGTTTCGACGATATACTCCACCGGCAGTGCGGGCACGCGCTCGCGCTTGAGAAGGTAGGACCACAGAAGTTTTGCGCGATTGATAAGCCGCATGCGCTTCTTTATCATCTCATTAAGGGCAGGGAATGCGTCCGCTGGTGTTTCAACGTATGAACGTCGCCGTGACAGGAGCCTCCGGCTTCATCGGCCGCCGGCTGATGCAAAAACTTGGGCCTGACGCACGCGCCGTTTCTCTCCGCGGCAATCTGGACACGATCGCCGACGCCGATGCAGTGGTTCATCTGGCCGGCGAACCCGTCGCGCAACGCTGGGCCAAAGACGTCCGCGAAAAAATCCGTTCCAGCCGCGTGGAAGGAACGCGCCGGCTGGTCGACGCGATGCGCGAACATCCTCCAAAAGTGCTGGTGAGCGCATCGGCCGTCGGCTATTACGGTTCGCGCGGCGATGAACTGCTAACCGAATCTTCGGCGCCGGCCGAAGGCTTTCTCGGCGACGTCTGCGTGGAATGGGAGCGCGAAGCTCATAAGGCAGAGGAGTTCGGAGTGCGCGTTGTCTGCCTCCGCAACGGCCTGGTGCTGGGCCACGGCGGCGGCCTCGAAAAAATGCTGCTGCCCTTCAAGCTCGGCATCGGCGGAAAAATCGGCGACGGCCGCCAGTGGATGGCCTGGATTCATCTGGAAGACGTCGTCGGCTTGATCGAATTCGCGCTGTCGTCTTCGCTTAAAGGCCCGGTGAATGCAACGGCTCCGAATCCAGTAACCAACGTCGAATTCACGCGAGAGCTGGCTGCCGCGCTCCATCGCCCGGCGATTTTTCCGGTGCCGAAATTCGCGCTCCACCTGCTGTACGGCGACATGGCGCAGATCGTTTACGCCAGCCAGCGCGTGATTCCGGAAGCGGCTCTGCGGGCGGGATACGAATTCCGGTTCCCCAACCTCAAGGACGCTCTACTTGATATTCTGCGCTGACGCCGCCTGGTTCGGCTCCCACAGAATCTCCCGCGCGCCCAGTGCGTGATTCACCCAGCGGCTCCAGACAAACATCGCATCGCTCAACCGGTTCAAATACTGAGTCGCCTCCGGCGGCACGGGTTCCGTGCGCGAAAGCGCGATCAGCAGACGCTCGGCGCGCCGGCAGACGGTGCGCGTCACATGCAGCTCCGCGTTGACGCGAGTGCCGCCCGGAAGCACGAAACTGCGCAGTGCCGGAAGGGACTCGTTCATCGCGTCGATCTCGCGTTCCAATTGCGCGACTTCCGCCGGCGTGATCCGTGCCTGCCTGGGATGCACGTCCTCCGGCAGCGTGGCCAGAATCGAGCCCAGGTTGAACAACTCATGCTGCACGCGCCGCAGGATCACCAGCAGCAGGCCGATGCGCGGGTCGCGGTCGATTAATTCCTCGCACGAAACGACAGCCAGGCCGACGAACGCGTTCAGCTCGTCGACGGTGCCGTAGGCTTCAATGCGCGCCGAATCTTTCTGGACCCGCTGGCCGCCGGCGAGACTGGTTTGTCCTTTGTCGCCGCGTTTGGTGTAGATCCGGTTGAGGGCGAGGCGCGGATCTTCAAACGGTTGTTCAGGCACATTATTATGTTCGCGCACTTCTCCGTTCAAGATCCGCATCCCTGGCGATCGCAGCTCCGCGGACAGAGTGGCGACGTAGAATAAAGTTGCCATGGCGCGCACCGCGACCAAAACCTACCGGACCCTCAGCGGGCTGCCGCTCGACCCGGTTTATTCCACACCCATCGACGCCGGAAAACCGGGCGAGTTCCCCTACACGCGCGGCATCCACAAAACCATGTACCGCGAAAAACTGTGGACCATGCGCCAGTTCGCCGGCTTCGCCACGGCTGAGGACACCAACGCCCGCTATCATTACTTGCTCTCGCAAGGGCAAGCCGGGTTGTCGGTCGCCTTCGACCTGCCGACGCTGATGGGCTACGATTCCGACCACGCGGCATCCAGGGGCGAGGTGGGAAAATGCGGCGTCGCCATCTCCTCGCTGGCCGATATGGAAACGCTGTTCCGCGGCATCCCTCTGGGCGACGTGACGGTTTCGATGACCATCAATTCGCCGGCGTCCATTCTTTGGGCCATGTACCTCGCGGTCGCCGAGCAGCAGGGCGTGAGTTGGGATCGCGTCTCCGGCACTCTGCAAAACGATATTTTGAAGGAATACATCGCGCAGAAGGAGTACATTTATCCGCCGCGCCCGTCGATGCGCCTGGTGACCGATTCCATCGAATTCGCGGCCAGACACACGCCGCGGTTTAATCCGATTTCGATCAGCGGCTATCATATCCGCGAAGCTGGATCGACCGCGGTGCAGGAACTGGCGTTCACTCTGCGCGACGGCATCGAGTACGTCGATTGGGCGCTCGAACGAGGCCTCCCGGTCGATTCCTTCGCGCCCCGCCTGAGTTTTTTCTTCAACGCGCATAACGATTTCTTCGAGGAGATCGCCAAGTATCGGGCGGCGCGCAAGATTTGGGCGTACGTCATGCGCGATCGCTACGGCGCGAAGGACGAAAGAAGCCGGAAGCTCCGGTTTCATGCGCAGACCGCCGGATGCTCCCTCACCTGGCAGCAGCCGCAGAACAATATCGTGCGGACGGCGGTGCAGGCGATGGCCGCGGTGCTGGGCGGATGCCAATCGCTGCACACGAATTCGCTCGACGAAGCGTACGCGCTGCCCAGCGAACATGCGGTCACCATCGCGCTGCGCACGCAGCAGGTGATCGCCTATGAAACCGGCGTGACCGCTGAGCCCGATCCCCTGGGCGGCAGCTATTTCCTGGAAAAACTGACGCTCGATGTGGAAGACGCCGCCAATGCTTACATTCGGCAAATCGATGAAATGGGCGGCATGATTCCGGCGATCGAACGAGGTTTTCCGCAAACCGAAATCGCCAACGCGAGCTACGAATACCAGCATTCGGTGGAGATGGGCGAGAGCATCATCGTCGGCGTGAACAAATTCACGGAGCGGGACGAAAAGCCCATCGAGCTGTTGCAGATCGACGAGACCGCCGAACGCCGGCAAGTGGAAAAGCTCCGCGAAGTAAAGAGGAGACGGAGCGCCAGCGACGTCGAGAAGGCGCTGGTGAAATTGAAGAAAGCCGCGGAGGGAACGGACAACACCATGCCCTTCATTCTCGACGCTGTCCGCGCTTATGCGACCGTCGGCGAGATCGCCGCGTCGTTGGGCGAGGTTTTTGGGACTTACACAGAAACCAGCGTGCTCTAGCATGTCTCGCTGCCTGATGCTCGCATTGGCGTTGGCAGCGTTGGCCCGCGCCGCCGATCCTGCCGCCGAAAACGCCGCCCGCAAGGCGATGGACGAATTCATGACCGCCTTCAACTCGCGCGATGTCAACGCCTGGGCCGCAACACTTAACTATCCGCATGTCCGCTTCGCGAGTAATGCGGTCGCGGTCTACAACAATCAGGAGGATTTCGAGCGCAAGAACGCAAACTACGCGGAGCGCCTCGCGCCCTGGCACCATAGCCGCTGGGAATCGATGAAGGTGATTCAGAGCGGACCTGATAAAGTCCACTTCGCCGTCGAATTCATTCGCTACGATGCCGCAGGCAAGGAAATCGGCCGTTTCCCGTCGTTCTACATCGTCACGCTCGACCACGGCCATTGGGGCGTACAAGGCCGATCCAGTTTCGCGCCGTAATTCCGTTTGGCCCTTCGACGTCTGGCAGGAATGAAAATACTTTGGATGAGCGCTGCGACCTCAATCGGTGGTCGCCAGGGGACAGACAGCCTTTTTCGCCGCGAAGGCGATCTTGTTGTCCGCACTTTGAGGGGCGAAAAAGGTGTCAGTCCCCGACGCTTGATCGCGGGTGAGCCTATCGCGCGTGCCGCTCCGCCAGCATCGCCACGGCCGACAACGCCGCGATTAATCCCAAGAACTGCGCCATGCCGACATTATCTGGCTCCCTCGCCGCGTCCTTCGTGAACAGCCGGTAGATTGCACCGAGCGTGACCAGACCCAGCATTACTTCGCCGGTCAGCCACCAGGCGATGCCGGCCGCCGCGAGAATCGTCAGTCGCTGCTGCTGCGTCTGAGACGCGTAGCCTCGCGAGCCGTCCAGTTGCCACACCGGAGTCAGATTGAAAATATTGATCACCGCCCCGAAATGCGCGATCGCGTCCCAGGCCTTCGCGCCGGTCACGTATCCGGCCGCCAGCGCGAATGCCGCCGCACCCAGTCCATAGATCGGCCCGGCGAGGCCGACGCGCGAATCCTGAATCGGCGTAATGCGCAGCTGTTTTAACCGGATGAACGCGCCGAACCCGGGGATAAACATTGGGGCGCTCGCCGGGATGCCGTATTCGCGGAGCGTCAGCACGTGTCCCATCTCATGGATGTAAATCGAAAACACCATGCCGATGGCGAACGTCCATCCGTAAAGAGCCCAGTAAACCCCGGCGAACGCGAGCATCGAAAGCAGCGTGCTCAACTTGGTCAGTCCGAGCAGCAGCAGCTTACCTTTGGTGAACAGCAAAAGGAGCGCCGGTCCGATTCCCGCCGCGCCCTTTTTCCACGCGCTGCCCGTTTGCGGAGCCGTTTTGAGATTTTCGATGTGCGCGCGAATCGAGCGATACTGCACGCTATCCGGCGGCAGCAGGGCCAACGACTTTTCCCACAACGCGCGCGCGGCGGCCAGGTCTCCGCGGACCATCGCCTGCTGCGCCTGCGCCGCCAGCGATTCCAATTCCGCCGCATGAACCAGCGCGTGGCACGATGGGCAACTCAACGCGGATGGGTCGAGGGCGATTCCACAGTCAGGGCAGGCGACGGTCGTCACGTATATATCCTGATACGATTATCTCGTGTCTGGCAGGGAAGCCATCATTGCGCTGCTTGTTGCATCGGCGTCAACTGCTTGGGCGCAAACGACGAACCCGAAGCCATATCCTTTACAGACTTGGAAGAACATGGGGTGTCGGGCGAAAGGGCGGATGCAGGATCGGGAATACTGCCGTTCTGAGGTTATAGACCGGATCGTGGCCGACGGGAAGGCCTCCATCCCCGTGCTGATCTCGCAGATTACGGACTCACGCTGGATCGAAGAGCCGGTCTACGATTATTGGCCTTGCATCCGGGCCGGAGAACTCGCAAGCTTTATCCTCGGAGATCTGTTCTTAGACGATACCTGGACGAAGAGCACGAAGCCGCCCTTATTTCCCGCCGAGCCACCATGCCATGACGATAGCGCCACATGTTGGAGCAAGTTTCGGCAAACCCACAGCCTCGCGACCATCCAGGCGGCGTGGCTGAAATTCTGGGATGCCAACAAGAGTCGGATTTATTGGGACGACAAGGCGCGCTGTTTCCGACTGAAATAAATCACGAATAAGGTCCTGTTACCAGTATTTCGTGTCCGGCCGTCAGAGCCCAGGCGCGCTGCAAGCCGATAAACAGGATGAAAAGCGAAATCAGGCCGCCCGCGGGCGAGCTTCCGAGTTCGAGAAAAGGCGAGATGGCCGCCATCACCAGCACTCCGGCGACGGCCTTCCCGGGCGAGATGGCCGGCCTCGCGAGTTGCACCTTCGGCGGTCCGAGAGATTTCTTCGCCGCCACCGCGTGTTTCACCCCGATGAAAATTCCGGCCGGGAAAAAGCTCAGGCTGATCGCGAAATAGGTCAGCGCTACCGCGACGACCTGCTGCGGCCGGCCGCCGACGCCATACGCGCCGATGCGAACGGCCCGGCCCACCATCCATCCCACGGCCAGCGCGACAATGCCGATTTGAAAGCCCATGGCCAGGGGAATCGCGTATAAAATGCTTCCGGCCAGCGCCGCTCCGGCCCCATAAATTACGAAACGAAACCAAGGAACAGACTTCTTCGCCTGCTTGCCGGCCTCGATTTTCGCCGCGCACGAAGGGCAGATCACATGCTGCTGCACTTGAAAATATGGCCCTTCGATCAACTGTTTACAGGCCGCGCAGCTCTTCGGCCCTTGCGCGTCCGCGTTATGAATCGGCTGGGCGCGACGGAATTGCAAAGCGTCGACCGAGGGGAGCGGTTCGGAGTCCGGCATGGCTAAGTGTAGGATCGGCCGGTTATTCAGTCAATATTAGTTCTATACTGAGTACGAGGTATTCCACCTGCTTCCTTACGAAGACGGCGGAATGAGTCTCCACTCGATGATGGATCACAGGATCCGGGTACTGGTGGCAAAACCAGGGCTCGACGGACATGACCGCGGCGCGAAAGTGATCGCGCGCGCGTTGCGTGATGCCGGCATGGAAGTGGTGTATACCGGGCTCCGGCAGACGCCGGAGATGATCGTGAATGCCGCGTTGCAGGAGGATGTGCAGGTGATCGGCCTGTCTATCTTATCTGGAGCGCACAACGCGATCGTACCCCGGGTGATGGAGTTGTTGAAGGAAAAACAGATGAGCGACGTGCTCGTCATTGTGGGCGGCATTGTTCCGGATGAAGATGCGGCCCAACTGAAACGGATCGGCGTGGCGCAGGTTTATCAACCGGGCGCGTCGCTCGATTCAATAGTGAATTTCATCCGCAGCTCGGTGAAGCAGACGGCCTGATGAATGGCCCTCACTTCGCCGCATTTGAAAAGATTTAAGAAAGATAGAATGCAAGACAAACTCAATATTGCGGTGTTCGTCGATTACGACAACATCGAGATCGGACTGAAGTCGACGCTCCGCCGCGAGTTCGACGTGTCCCTGGCGCTGGACGCGCTGAAAGAACGCGGCGACATCGTGGCCAAGTTCGCTTACGCCAACTGGGGCCGCCAGGACGGCGCCACGCGGCAGATGGCGGAAAACGCCGTGCAGATGGTGCAGCGGATTCCCTCGCCGCGCGGCGATAAGAACGGAGCCGACATCAACCTCGCGCTGGACGCGCTGGAGATGGCCTTCACGCACACGCATGTGAACGCGTTCGCCATCGTCAGCGGCGACAGCGACTTTATTCCGCTGGTGAACAAGCTGAAGGAATACGGCAAGACCGTCTTCGTGGTGGGCGGAAAAGCGTTCACCTCGACGATTCTCCAGCAGAATTGCCACGAATTCATCAGCTTCGAATCGCTGATGCAGGATCAGCCCATGCCGGTCACGCTGCCGGGCGAGGTGCGCGCGCCGCGCATGGAAGTGCGTACAGGTGACCGTCAAGGTGATCGTCCGCCGGACCGTCAAGGCGATCGTCCCGATAGAGGACCTCGTCCGGACCGCGGACAGCCAAGAGGACAGCGCCCCGCGCCGCTCGATTTGCAGCAGGCGATTCCCCTGGTGGAACGCGCGTTGCAGGTCCTGGAACGCCGCGCCGTGCAGCCGCAGCTCGGCTTGCTGAAATCGACGATGCTGCAACTCGACCCCGCTTTCAACGAGCGAGCCTATGGAGCGTCCAGCTTCTCCGATTTCGTGGAAAAACTGAAGCGCGCCGAACTGGTAAACGTTTCGGGCACCGGCGGACGCTACGTCATCGAGCGCAAAACTTCATCCGCCCCGGAACGCGCGAACCTCAAGCCCGAGGATCTGCTGCCGCCCCTGCGCGACGTGCTCGAAAATCACCGCCTGGAGCTGGAAAACAACTGCCCGGTGGAGGATCTGGCCGGCTGGTTCAAAGCCGAGCAGCCGCACTTCGACGTCAGCAGTTACGGATTTCAGTCCTTCGTCGAATTCCTGAATTACGCCCAGGATAAGACGGTGGTGCGCCTGGAACCGCACGAGGATCAAGGGATGTGCGTGTCTCTGGGCGCGGAATTTTATCCGCCCGCCGAGCCGCCCAAGCCCGAACCTGTCGCGGCGCCGGAAATCGAAGAGGAAGACGAGCCCCAGCCCTACGTGGAAGGCCAGCCCACGATTTTCGAGCCCAATCCGCCGCCCGCCAAGCCGAAGCGCGCGCCGGCCCGGAAGCGCGCACCCGCCAAGCACGCGGGCGCAGGCGCTGGGCCTCGCCGCAGTCCGCGGCCTCGCAAGAAGACCGACGGAAATTCTTAATCATGTCGATCGAACGAATTTTTCCGGCATCCGTGCCTACGCCGCGGGGACCTTATTCCCCCGCGGTGTGGGCCGGCGATTTTATTTTCGTCAGCGGCCAGGGCCCGGTGGACCCGGCGACCGATCAGCTCTCGCCAGGCGACATCCAGCATGAAACGCGCCTGGTGCTGGCCAATATCAAAGGCATTCTCGAAAGCTGCGGCGCGTCCGTGGCCGACGTCGTCAAGTGCTCCGTGTTTCTAAAAGACGGCCGGGAGTTTGCGCAGATGAATGAAGTCTACGCCGAGTTTTTCGGGGACCACAAACCGGCGAGAACCACGGTGGAAGCGCAATTCGCGAATCCCGTAATGCGCATCGAAATCGACTGTGTAGCGTATAAGCCCCAGTAGCCAGTCGCCTATCCGCTCCCTGACGGTCGCGGCTCAACGGCACAACCGAGCCGCCATGTGTGAGCAAGCGGGCAGACTACTCATACCTCAGGGCGATCATTGGATCGACCCGCGTCGCTCTTCGCGCTGGAACCATCGACGCTGCCAGCGCGATGGTCGCCAGCAAAATAGCGATGCCCGCGTAGGTCCACGGATCTCCGGGCTTCACCTCGAACAGAAGGCTCTTCAAATATCTCGACAGCGCGAAAGCTCCCGCGCCGCCCACCGCGATTCCGGCGGCGATCAGGAGCATCGCGCGGCCTACAACCATCCTTAAAATCCCGGAACGCGTCGCGCCCAGGGCCATGCGAATCCCGATCTCCGGAGTCCGCTGAGAAACCGAGTAAGAAATCACCCCGTAAATCCCCACCATCGCCAGAATCAGCGCGAGCGACGCGAACAAGCCCAGCAGCATCGTCTGGAACCGGCGTTCGGAAACCGATTGCGAAACAAGCTCGTCGTAGGTGCGAATGTGCGTCACGGGCAGATCCTTGTCGATGGCCCAAACCTGCTGCTGCACCGCGGCCACCAGTTGCTTCGGATCGCCCGCGGAGCGGAAGGTGAACTCGGCCAGACGCACCGGATAAAGAGCGGTCTGAGCCGCGGGAAAATACACCTGCGGATTGATTCTCCCCGCTTTCCCGCCTCGCCGCACATCGCTCACCACGCCGACGATGGTCACCCACGGCGTTTGCCCATTCCGCCGGAAACGGCGCCCGATCGGATCTTCGTTGGGATAGAAATGCCGCACCAAGGCGCTGTTCACCACCGCGACCATCTCCGCTCCCGGACGGTCGGCAGGCGTCAGCAAGCGGCCCCTTTGGAGAGCGATGCCCAGCGTTGGGAAATAACCCGGGCTCACCGCCTGGTAGTCAGCGTCCTCATTGCTGGTCGTGTTCTCAGGTAGAAAATTGCTGGACCAGCCGCCGCGGAGCGGAAAATTATTTGCGAACGCCACGGATTGCATGCCGGGTAAATGGCTGGCTCGCTCTGCCAGATCGTCAAAAAACGCGAACCGGCGTTCGGGCGTGGGATAACTCAGCTCCGGCAAGGTGATGTTCATGTTGACGACGTGCTCGGTCGCGATTCCCAGCTCCACGTGGTTCAGCGTCATGAAGCTTTTCAGCAACAGCCCCGCGCCCACCAGCAGCACCATGGAAATGGCCACTTCGGCGATCATGAACACGCTGCGCCAGCGCATCACTGAGCTTCCCGCCAAATGTCTTTCGCTGGCGCGCATGGCTTCGACGGGTTTAGATTTCGACGCCTGCCATGCCGGGAAAATCCCGCAGACCACTCCGGTGACCGCCGAGAGCGCGAGCGTGAACAGCAGCACCCGCCCGTTCAGGCTCGCACTGTCAAGGCGGGGGATGTGTGGAGCGAACCCCGTGAGCAATTTCTCTGTCCAGTACCCGAGAACCAATCCGCTGGCGCAGCCGAGTGCGGCGAGCACCGTGCTCTGCGCCAGCAGTTCGCCGATCACGCGCTGGCGGCTCGCGCCCATCGCGAATCGAATCGCGATCTCCCTCTGTCGTCCGATCGCCCTCACCAGCAGCAGATTCGCCAGGTTCGCGCACGCGATCAGCAGAATCAGCCCCACGGCGCCCAGCAGAACGAACAGCGACGTGCGCACGCCGCCGGAAATATCGTTCGCCAGCAGATCGCTGCCCGTTTTGAGGTTCTTGCAAACGCCCGGATATCGTTGCGCGAGGCTTAGCGAAATGCCGTCGAGTTCGGCCCGCGCCGCGGCGAGCGAAACGCCTGGCTTCAGCCGCCCGAGCACATTGATTCCATGGTCGCCGTGATGCGCCAGCAGATCGGCCGGATATGCCGCGGGGACGTAATACAGCAGCGGGATCGTCATGTTGAACTGGCTCGGACTTCGAAAGCCGGGCGGCATGATCCCAACCACGGTGTACTTTTCGTTATCGAGCGTGATGGATTTTCCCAGGAAATTCGGATCGCCCCCGAAGCGCGAATGCCACAGCTCGTCGCTGGCGATGACCACTTTCTGTGCGCCCGGACGGTCTTCATCCGGCAAAAATGCCCGCCCCTGCGCGGGGTACACGCCGAGAGTCGAGAAATAATTCGCCGTCACCTGCTCTCCGGACAGGCGGTCGGGCGGTCCGCTCTCGGTAATATTCATGCCCGTAACGGCGAATCCGGCCAGAGAGACGAAGGAATTCTTCTGCTTCTGGTAATCCATCAGATTCGCCGCCGCGACCGTCCAGCGGCCCGGCCAGCCGACGCTTCCCAGATTCTGTCCGCTGGTGTTCGCGCTGTTCGGGCCCTCGCCGATCTTCTGCTCCCAGATGGACACCAGCCGCTCCGGTTCCGGATAGGGGAGCGGTTGCAGCATCACCGCATCGACAATGCTGAAAATCGCGCTGTTGACACCGATCCCCAGCGCCAGCGTCAGGATCGCCACGAGCGCGAATCCGGGAGATTTCAAAAGCAGGCGAACCGCATAGCGAAAATTATTCATAATGCAAAGCCACCATTGGATCGACGTTCGTCGCACGGCGAGCCGGAGTGAGGCATGCCGCCAGCGCGACAATAACGAAGATACCGGCCACCGCTACAAAAGTGACGGGATCAGTTGCCGAAACGTTGAACAAAAAGCTTGCCATCACCCGCGTCGCGGCCAGCGAGGTAAGCGCCCCGACGGCGATTCCCACCAGCACGAGCTTCACGCCACGCGCCAGAACCATCCTCAAAACATCGGATTTCAGGGCGCCCAGCGCCATCCGAATGCCGAGCTCTTTCGTCGATTCCGTAACCGTGTACGAAATGACTCCGTAAATCCCGATGGTGGCGATCAGCAGTGCGAGCCCTGCAAAGAGTCCGACCAGAGTTAGCGCAAAGCGTCGCGGAGCGATGTTGGCCGCAATCAGTTCTTCTTCGGTTCGAACGTCATACAGAGGACGGCTGGGATCCATGGCTCGAATTTCGGCGCGCACTGCGGAAACGAGCGACCGAGGATCGAGCGAAGCACGAACCTCCAGAACAACTCGCGTATTCCGAAACTGCGCGTGCGAAACGTAGACCTGGTTCTTTGGTTCGGCGCTCACACCCTGCTGATGCACATCGGCGACGACTCCGGCGATGGTCCAAAATGTTTTGCCCGCGTCAAAGCTGACGCGGCGGCTAACCGGATCTTCATTCGGGAAATGACGGCGAGCCAGCCCCTCGCTGATGACGACGTTCGGAGATTGAGCGGAATCACTCGCGGTCAGATAGCGGCCGTCCCGCAGGGCGATCCCCATCGTGCGGAAATACCCGGGAGTCACAGGGTCGAGAATCGCATCCTGCGCGATGCCGGCGGAAGCTCTCGGACGGCCCTCGATCTCGAACGCGTTATGACCGGCGGCTGTCATGGGAGCGCCCGCGCAAGCTGCGGCGGAGGTCACGCCAGGCAGACGTTCAATGCGCTGCAACAACTCGTTGAGGAAAGTCACCGCACGAGCCCGGTCGTTTGGCAATTGCACGCCGGCCGTAAGCAGCCGCGACGGCTCGAATCCAAGATCGACACTCTGAATCCGCCAGAAGCTGCGAAGCAGCAGTCCCGCCGCGACCACCAGCACGAGCGATAACGCAACCTCGACCACAACCAGCACAGCCCTTGCGTGTTTGCGCCCCGAAGTCGCTCCGCGCGATGCGGACTTAAGGGCGTCGTTGAGATCGGTACGCGACGCCTGCCGCGCGGGCAGCACTCCAAACAGCACCGCAGTGACGCACGACGCCGCCAACGCGAACAACATCACCCATAAGTCCAGCCGCACTTCACCGGCGCGCGGGATATAAGCGCCGCCTAGCGCGACTATCGCCCGCTGCGCCCAATTCCCCAACAGAAAACCGGCCGCGCCTCCGAGCAATCCAAGCACGAGACTCTCCGTGATCAATTGCCGGAATAATCGCGCCGCCCCTCCGCCTAGTGCCGCGCGAATGGCGAACTCCCTTCGGCGTTCGGCGGACCGCGCGAGGCTCAGATTCGCGACATTCGCGCAGGCAATCAGCAGCAGCACCGCCGCCGACGCCAGCAGCAGCCACAACGGCCGGCTCGCATCCCCGGAGATGGCTGCCGCCAGAGGGTGGATCTCGATGGTCCAGGTGGAATTGTCCGCCTGGTACTCTTCCTTCAATTGAGCGGCAACGCGCGTCATCTCGGCCTGCGCCTGCCCGATGGTCACGCCCGGCTTCATACGAGCGATTACGCGGAGAAAATCGGAGCGCCTGCCCGGACCGAAATCGGTGGTGTGCAGCGGCATCCACAGTTCGGCAGCGGAGCGAAAAATAAAGTCGGCGTCGTGAAAGCCCGCGGGCATCACGCCGATGACCGTTCGCAGAACGCCTCCCAGACGAAGCTGGCGGCCGAGGATTTGAGGGTCGCGGCCAAACCGGCGGTCCCAGAGCTCCGCGCTCAGCAGGACCACTTCCTTCTCCGCGTCACTCGATGCGATCGCACGGCCCAGAGCCGGTTTAACGGCGAGTAACTCAAAATAGTTCGCGGTCACGTAGCCCGTGTCGAGCATCTCCGCCTCGCCCGAATCGGTAAAGGGAGAGGAGCCCAGCGTGTACCCAGCCATCGCGGTGAAGCACCGGTTCTGCTCGCTCCAATCCTTCAAATTCGGAGGCGACGATGGCTCGCGAAGGACAGAGGATTTGGCGTTCGATTCCCAGACGGCGACCAGACGATCGGGATCTTGATAACGAAGCGGCCGCAGCACAACGCCTCGGATCACGCTGAAGACCGCCGTATTGGCCCCGATCCCGAGCGCCAGCGCCAGCACCGCCACGCTGGTAAACCCGGGACGCTTTGCCAGCATCCGGAAGGCAAAGCGCAAATCGGTCACGAGAGTCGACATGTACACCAGACGTGCGCGGCTAGGGAACCGTTTGCTGGAAAGCGAATCCCTGCCCTAACGGGGCGGGGTTATTCCCGTATTAGTTTTTCGCCTGTGGAGGCTGGTAACCCGGCGGAAACGCCGCGCCTTCGCCGAAGAAATAATCTTCCATCTGCTTGAGCACGAACTCTTGCGCCTCTGTCGTGCCCAGGTTGAGACGGTACTCGTTCATGATCATCTTCATCTGCTCCAGCCACAGCTTCCAGGCGGCCAGCGACACGTTGTCGTAAATCCGCTGCCCCACTGGATTATCGAACGGAACTTCGTCCAGTCCAGGCATGTCGCGCTGAAACTTGACGCAGAACACCCGATGCCCCGTCCGGTTCTGCTCTTCCTGCCCGCGAGGATTCATCGCACCGCTGCCGCAGCCCATAATGTTTAAGATAGCAGTTCGTTAAGACGCAGCCGACGCCGGCGCCTGCGCCGCGCGCTTGGCTTTCACCGCGTCCATATATTCCGACAATTTCAAAGGCAGCCGGGCCCCCTTCTCCATTTGGCGCTGTACAGCCTTCTGGTACCGGCGCAGGGTCTCGCGTTTCGACGACTCGCGCAGGTTGCAACTCTCAATATCCAGGAGCAATTCCACTTCCCAGGGCCGGAACGTGTTGCGATGCATATTACCGCGAAGCAGTTCCTGAATAAGGCGGTTAAACTGCGCCAAGACTGCGTCGCTGTCAGGTAGGGAGTCGTGCATACGGTTAATCGTCGTATCGTCCCGTTCGAACTGAATATTAACACGAGCGGCAGTCAGGATGCACAATCCCGGTGACCGGCGCGACTATGAAATAACTCCTGTCCTCAGGAGGACAGTGGGGATCGATCGCCGCACCCTGAGTAGCTTACCGCGCCTCCGAATCCCCGTCGGTTTCCGTCTTCTTCGCGTCCTTCTTTAAATGATCTTCGTACCGCATCGCGTAGTACATTTCCATCGCCTGCCTGGGTGGGACATTCGGATCGGCTTCACCTGTGGACAGCAGCAAGGGCGTCTTGATCCGGTCCGCGAACATAATCGCCGAGTGTTGCAGATACTTCTGCGGCTGCTGCCACAGGGTCGCGCCCAATCGATCCTGGCTATGCTCCGGCGCATGGATGTTGCGCACGCCCAGCCGCGGACTAATCGGTCTTCTTCGCGATGTCCTGATTCAGAATCAGGTAGGACCCGTCCTCGGCCGCATGAACGCCGGAGATCAGCGACGTCGGCGCGATTTCCGTCACCTTCGCAGCGGCGAGGTCATACGCGCCAACTGATTCCTCCAGCGACATCCGCCGCAGAGCGATCCACGCGAGAAACGGTTCCGTGCTGGAGTGGAAGATCACCGGCCCAATCGTCTCCGCCAGAAAGCGTTCGCGGGCGCGCTCCTTCCAATCCGCCGCCCGCAGAGGCAGAATCAGCTTCGCGCCGTCGCGCGTCCACTGCATGTCGCCGGAATCGTCGATGGCCTTCCCGTTCGGCGCCGTCACTGTGACGAAATTCCCCGTGGCCTGGTCCCAGATCCGCAGCGCGAACGACTCGCTGCGCACGTCTGCGTATCCACCACCAGCACGTCCATTTTGTGCGAAGCGATGTACGCCGGGTCGCCAAAGCGATGATCGTCGATGCCGATCCGGTCTTCGAGGCTCGAAACCGTCAGCGCCGCCAGTGCCCGTCGGCCGAGACATCGGCGATCGTCGCATTGGCCACATGCAACGGATCGTCCACCGTGAACACACCCGGCGCGGCCGATACGGCGGACGCAAGGGACAAGAGGGGCACAGCTGGGAACCGCATGTGGCTTACTTTACACATCGACGGCAACCAGTTCGTCCGGTAGGGGTCCCTATCGCCTTACGGTCTGCGGCGACGCCCGCACCGCTCTTTCGAAAGCCCATCCCCGGATGTGATTGATCTGCTCCTTCATCGTCCGCGATAGCGGAACCATCTTCGCCGCGATCAGGATCAGATCCTCGTTCGTCACCGCGCGCTCGGCCAGGCGCGCCTTGGTCACCGCCGAAATGACGCACTGCTCGATCTCCGCGCCTGTCCATCCAACCGTGAACTTCGTGAGTTGCGCCAGGTCGAACCCGGTCATTTCCACGCCGCGCCTTTGCAGATGGATTTTGAAAATTTCGATCTGCTCGTCTTCCAAAGGAATGTCGACGAAAAACACCTCGTCGAAGCGTCCTTTGCGGATCATCTCGGCCGGCAGCAGGTCGATGCGATTCGCCGTGGCCGCCACGAAGAGCCCGCGAGCCTTCTCCTGCATCCAGGTCAGGAAGAACGCGAAGATGCGGCCCTGCTCGCCGCCCGATTCGGTCGACGTGATGCCCATCTCGATTTCGTCGAACCACAGGACGGCGGGCGACATGTCCTCCATCATGCGGCACGCCTCCACAAACGCGCCCTCGGGCTTGCCATGCCGTCCCGAAAAAATCTCGATCATATCCACACGGTATAGGGGCAAGTTAAAATACGACGCCGTCGCCTTCACGGTCAGACTTTTTCCGCAGCCGGGAATCCCCATGATAAGGATCCCTTTAGGCACGATCTCCTCGCTCAGGCTGTCGCGCATCTCAAAAAGTTTGCGCCGCTCCAACAGCCACGTCTTCAGCCCGTCGAGCCCGCCCACTTCGCCCAGCTCCGTTGCGGTCGAAATAAATTCAATCACGCCGCTGCGATTGATGAGCAGCTTTTTCTCTTCGAGCAGCGCCGGCAACACTTCCGGCCCCAGCCGTGGATTCACCGCCAGCGCGCGCCGCAGCGCATACTTCGCCTCATCGAGCGTCAGCCCTTGCAGCGTCCGGGCGACGGCGTACAAGGTCTCCTCGTCCGCGCCCGTGTTCTCCTCTCTCAAGAACTCCACCAGCTCGATCAGATCCGGCGGACGCAGTTCGAGAAACATCATGCTACGTTCCAGCTCGTCCGGAATGAACCTCACCGGCGAACTGATGACGACGAACTTCCCGCGGTCGAGCGCGTGTTCATAGACATCGCGCAGCCGCCGGCGGATCTCCGCCGATTCGCGCAGCGCCTCATGAAAGTCTTTAAGATGAAAAATCCCGCCGCCCGTCTGCGCAATGATGTAGTCGAGCGCCGCGCGGGGGCTTTCCGAGCCTTTCATCCCCTCCGTCTGGCTCCACGTCCAAACCGGCGCACCGATTTTCTCGCCCACCTCGCGTAGCACGCGCGCGACGCGCTGCTCCTCCGCCGACCGCACGTAAGTCAAAGGCCGTCCGGAGGCAAAGACCTCCCGAATCGTCCGAGCCGCGCGGCTCTCAATTTTGTTTTCCGCCATTGCTCATTATCGATTGGATACCCGACTCACAGATCCCAGCCCTGGCGCCAGATGCCAATTTCGTATGATACTGCATGCCAACAGCGGCAGATCAGGGGGTCGGAGCGTTTGTCGGAGCGTATTAGACGTAAATTTACATCAGGTGATAAAATGGCTGTTCTCTCTGGTGCGCAAGAAATGACCCTGACGCTTGATGACGCCCGCAACGTCGCGACTGTGGTTGCGACCTTGATCGCGCTGGCGGCTGTCGTTCCAAATCTCTTAGCCGTCTGGCGGAGCCTCCGCTCGAAGATTTACTTCGACACCGTTGCGCTGCTCGAAGGCAAGGACGATGAGTTGAGAAACTTGAGGCACTTGCTCGAGGGGCAACTTAAACTTGCCAAGGATAACAACCGACCTTTTGATATCTTGAAGGTGTCTTTGGAACTCCAAAAAAAGCTCGATCAGCTGGCGCGCGTCTACGACAAAATTGGCCTCCTTGTCAAGCACCGAGTGATACCGACGGAGTTTCTCTTTGACTTCTACTCTCGTCCGATTATTATTGCGTGGCAGCACATCAGTCCGCTCATTTCTCAGGAGCGAACTTCTCGGATTCAGCCGAATCATATGGTGAAATTTGAGATAGTCGCTGCTGGCGCCGCACTGTACAGGCAGGGCAAGTATAAAGAGCACCCGCCGTTTCCGATTTCCCCTCAAGCCGGCGACGCTTGGCGAAGATGGAAGCCTTGGCGTGGGCGACCTCGAATCTCGGGTGTCTGATACGGGTCGGCACCCTCCTTCGACTAGTTCCTATCGTGTCCGCTATGGTCTGCTCCTTATCTCCTTCTGTCGGCTTTGGCTCGAACCCTCTAGGAACTCTGAAACCCGTTGACGATCCGTCGCAACTCGACTTTCGATTTTTGAAAGTTCACCAGCAGACACACGCTCCGTCCCGATGCGCGCAGATAGTTGAGGCACTGCGCGGTGTGCTCGTTAGCGAAGTGGTCCACGCATTTCAGCTCGACGATCAGCACGTCCTCAACGAGAATGTCAGCAAAATATTCGCCAACGCAGTGCCCCTTGTACAACACGGGAAACGAAACCTGTTGCTTTGCGCGAACGCCGCGGAGCGAGAGTTCTCTGAGCAGCGCGCGTTCGTAAACCTTCTCCAGGAATCCACCACCAAGCGTGTTCGAGACCTCAAGCATGGCGCCGATGACGTTTTCAGTAAGCGAATCCGGGCATCGGCGTTCATCTGCGTTCATCGGCGGCCAAAATATTGTGCTTCGCGCGCCCGACGGTTCTCAAGAATTAATGGCCGCCGATGAACGCCGATGAACGCCGATAAGACCCTTTACTCACTCCGCAACGTATCCGCCGGATTCAAGCGCGCGATCCTCGACGCTGGGATCAAACTCGCCAACGCTGTGGCCGCCAGCAATCCTAATCCCACTCCCACGAGCGTGACCGGATCCCCCGGCTGCACTCCCCACAGGAAACTTTTCAGGAATCTCTCAAAGCCCAGTGCCGCGGCCGCGCCCGCCGATACTCCACACAACACCCAAATCAATCCCGGCCGCAGCGCGACCCCGATTGCCCTGCCCACCCCCGATCCCAAAGCCATCCTGATCCCGAGCTCTTTGGTCCGCTCCGTGACCAGGTTCGAAATGAGCCCGTAAATTCCCATCGCCGACAGCACCATCGCCAGCGCGCCGATCGTGCCCGCGATCGCCGCCAGAAACCGCTCGAACGTCAGCGATGCCGCCTTCACGTCGCGCACCGAACGGAACGCCACCATGGGCAGCATCGGGTCGACCGAACGCGTCGCGTCCTCAATCGCTTTGGCGACCTGAGGGCTGTCAAGCGAGCTGCGCACGATCCAGCTTGGCGCAAACCACGTATGCAGCATGCTTAGTTCGCCGCCCACCTGCGTTGCCGGAATGTAGACTTCCGGCATGGCGGCTATGGGGCCCGCATCGCCCCATCCGGCGCGGGCTTCAAGCACATCCCCCGCAATGCCGACGATCACGCCGTCGCTCAACGGCTGTCCCAGCGCGCCGCCGTTCTTGAAATAGCGCCGCACGAAAGCCTGGTTGACGATACAGACCTTCGCGGAATCAACCGAGTCGGCGGGCGTGAACGCGCGGCCGCGCAGCAGGGGGATGCGGAATACGGTGAAATACTCGGGCGTCACGTACGTCAGGTTGGTGATGACGTCGCGGTCGAAGCCGGGGACTTTCACACCGTCGTTCAGGGCGCGCTCATAAGGAAGCGAGATTGCCACCGCGGCCGATTCTACGCCGGGAGTTTCATGCAGCCGCACGAACACCTTGTCATAGAACTGCGTCATCTGCGCCGCGGTCTGGTAGCGCGCGTCGAGCATCGAAAACTTGGCGGTCAGGACATGATCCGGATCGAAGCCGGGATTCAGATTCCACAAATGGAGGAACGTGTGGACGAACAAACCCGCGCCGAACAACAGCGGCACGGTCAGCGCAACCTGTCCACCGACCAGCGCGCCGAGGGAGATGAATCGCTTGCGGCCGGCGACTCCGCGGCTTCCCGATTGCGCCGACCGCAGATCGACGCGCGTCGCCTGCCACGCCGGAGCAAGCCCGAACGCGATGCCCGCAATGAGCGTTAACATAAGCGTCGCGGCGAGGACGCGGCCGTCCAGCGAGATCGTTTCAAGAAACGGAAATGTCAGCGCGCCGAACTCCCTTAATCCGGCGAGCGCTCCCCATCCGGCAATCGCGCCCGCTACGCCACCGAGCAGCCCGAGGAGAGTGCTCTCGATCAGCAACTGGCGAACGATGCGAGAAAAGGGCGCGCCCAGGGCAAGCCGCGTCGCGATTTCCCCCACGCGGCCGGAGGCTCGCGCCAGCAGCATGCCACCGATGTTCACGCAACCCAGAATGAACACGAATCCTACGGCGGCCCACAGCAGCATTAGAGGCTGTCGCAGATCGGAGGTGCGCCCTTCGAGCAGCGGAACAATATCGAGCGTCGCGCTCTTATCCTTATGAAATACGCCCTCCCGTTTCATGTCCTCGGTGATTACGGCAAGCTGCGCCGAAGCTTCCTGCCAGCTCGCGCCCGGCCTTAGCCTGGCCAGGATGTGATAATTCGACCCGCTGCCTTCGCCCGTGCGTGAAGGGCGGATGGGCGTCCAGATATCGGCGTTCGCCCCGGACGTGAACCCGGCGGGCATGATACCGACCACCGTGTACGGCTCGCCGCGCAGCAGGATGCCGCGGCCGATCACGCTTCGATCGCCGTGGAAATATTTTTGCCACAGAGCGTGGCTCAGAATCACGACAGGTGCGCCTTTCGGGCGATCCTCGTCGGCTGTAAACTCGCGTCCGATGAGCGGCCGGACGCCGAGCGCGCCGAAAAATCCCGCGCACACCCGCTGCTGCCTCACGTATACGCCGCTGCCGTTTACGCCAAGGTTGATGCCGCTCGCCCCGTGAGAGTAAACGGCGGAGTCGAGCGACGATGCATGGTCGTGAATCGCCTCCCAGGTGGTCCCGTCGAAGTTATCCGCGGTGCCCTCCTTCCCCTCAAACCGGAATTTCGCGACGATTTGCGTCAACCGGTCGGGCTGAGGATAAGGAAGCGGCCGCAGCATCGCGCCGTTGACGACGGCCAGGACAGCCGCGTTTGCTCCGATGCAGAGGGCGAGGATGGCGATCACGGTGAGGGAGAAGGCCCAGTTCTGGCGGATCAGGCGGAAGGCGTAGCGAAGGTCGTGCATAGGAACCTCGGTTAACAGTAAGACGAAGGACAAGAGGAACTGTTCCCCGAATGTTTCCGCCACGACTTAAAGAGGTGCGGCCCTGATCGGCCATGACAAAAGACCATCAGGATCGGCCTTCGCGCCTAGCCTAAGTGTGATAATATATGTGATAGAATTTTATTAGTCATGAATTTCGACTACGACATCTGGATCAAGCAAGCAAAAGACAGGCTTGCCCTTCTCTACGACCAACGCGATGCCATTTCCAACGAGATCGCCGCGCTGGAACGTGGAATTGAGGGCTTTCAGCCATTGGCCAAGGCTGCCTGGATCGGGCCAGACGCTGGAATTACCGAGTCGATACGAAAGGTTGTCAGCAGCAATCCGAGTAGGCTCTTTAGCCCCGTTGAAATTCGCAGGGAACTCCTGGAGCATGGGGTTAGGTTGACCCAGAAGAACTCGATGGCGACCATCCACCAGGTGCTTTCTAGGCTCGTCGAGAGGGGAGTCGTCAAGGTTCATATCAGTAAGGGGAAAAACCTTTACCAGTGGATGGGCGAACGCGGGCGAGACAACGTAGTGAAACAAAAACGGGCTAGGCTGGCTGGCACTGTCCCGTTATCACCGAGACTTCCTTCTGAGGAAAAGACTTAGTGAGGTTTGCCGATTTGCAGCAGCGGTAAATGCGGACAATCAATTACCATGGCAAGACCAAAATTCATCGCCGACGCGGATCTCAGCGAGAAAATCGTCGCCGCAGTGCTCCGGCGCGAACCTTTGGTTGATTTTCTGAACGCGTCAGACGGCGGCACGCGTGGGTTATCCGACCCTGAGGTTCTCGCTCTTGCTGCGGCAACAGGTCGAATCCTCGTTTCGCATGACAGGAAGACCATGCTGCGGCATTTCGATGAGTTCTGCCATCTCCACCACAGCCCCGGACTCATTACGGTTCGTCAAAAAGCCAGTCGTCGGGCCGCTATCGAGTCGCTCATACTGATCTGGGCGGCGTCGGAGGCTGACGAATGGCACAACGCAGCGATCTTTATTCCGCTGTGAGCGATCAGCGAGTCGACATTTCCCGCTTGGCCGCGTCCAGCTTTGCGTAAAACGCCGGATGTTTCGCTCGCGACTCTGCCGCCAGCCTATCAAACTCAATCTCGCCCTGCCGCAGATACTCGTCTATCGTCGCGCGATTCGCAAGATAGTACGCCAGCGCTCCGAAGATCTGCTCCAGCGTCAGCGCCTGATACGAATACGCGATGCCCTCCGGAGAATCCCCCTCCAGAAACGCGTACACCACCGAATCCAGCGACACCCGCGTTCCCGCCACGTAATATCCGCCGTTTCGCTGCTCTACGTACTCCATGACCAAAGTATACCGTGTTACACTTGAGTTTTTGGTTTCCCCCGGTAAACCGAAGCAAATCCCTGGAGGCTTTCAAAGAGTGGCAGAAAAGATGAGGCATATTTTTACGTCCGAATCGGTGACCGAGGGTCACCCGGACAAGATGGCGGACCAGATCTCGGACGCCGTCCTCGACGCCGTGCTGGCTGAGGATCCGGCGGGCCGCGTGGCCTGCGAAGTTCTCGTCACCACGGGCATTTGCGTGGTCTCCGGCGAGATCACCACGAAAACTTACGTCGACGTGCCTAGACTGGCGCGCGAAGTGATCGCCGACATCGGCTACACCGATGCCGAGATGGGCTTCGATTCGAAAACCTGCGGCGTGTTGAACACCATTCAGAGCCAGTCGCCCGATATCGCGATGGGCGTCGACACAGGCGGCGCGGGCGACCAGGGCCTGATGTTCGGCTTCGCCTGCAATGAAACGCCGGAGCTGATGCCTCTGCCCGTGATGCTTGCCCATAAACTGGTCCGCCAGTTGAGCGAGGTGCGCCGAGCGGGCAAATTGAAATTCCTCCGCCCCGATGGCAAGAGCCAGGTTAGCGTCGAATATATCGACGGCAAGCCAGCCCGGATCGACGCGGTCGTCGTTTCCACCCAGCACGACGACGACGTTTCGACGGAAACGCTGCGCGCCGAAGTCAGGAAGCACATCATCGATCCGATTCTGCCCAAGAACATGATCGATGCGAACACCAAGTTCCACATCAATCCGACCGGACGCTTCGTCATCGGCGGACCCCACGGCGACACGGGCCTCACTGGCCGCAAAATCATCGTCGATACTTATGGCGGAATGGGCCGTCACGGCGGCGGCGCGTTCTCGGGCAAGGATCCGACGAAGGTGGACCGTTCGGGCTGCTATATGGCCCGTTACGTGGCGAAAAACATCGTCGCGTCCGGTTTGGCGGACCGCTGCGAAGTGCAGCTCGCGTACGCCATCGGCGTGGCGGAGCCGGTTTCGGTGATGGTCGATACGTTCGGCACCGGCAAGGTCGAAGCCGAGCGGCTGATCGAACTGATCCGCGCGAACTTCTCGCTGACGCCGAAGGGCATGATCGAATCGTTGAAGCTGCGCCGTCCGATCTACCGCAAAACGGCAGCCTTCGGACACTTCGGCCGCACCGAAGACACCTTCACCTGGGAAAAAACGGACAAAGCCGCCGCGCTGAAGGAAGCCGGCATGGCGACCGCCGCCGCTAAATAACTTTCGGAGAAATCAAAATATGAGCACCGCAACATCCACCGTCCCTTGCGACGTAAAAGATCTTTCGCTCGCCGAAGCCGGCAAACGCCGCATCGAATGGGCGGGGCAATCGATGCCGGTTCTGGCCGCGATTCGCAAACAGTTCATCAAGACCCAGCCGCTGGCGGGAATTCGCGTCGCCGCCTGCCTGCACGTGACCACCGAAACCGCAAACCTGATGATCGCCCTTCGCGACGGCGGCGCCAACATCACGCTGTGTGCGTCGAATCCTTTGTCGACGCAGGATGAAGTGGCCGCATCGCTGGTGCGCGATTACTCGATTCCGACCTTCGCCATCAAGGGCGAATCGAACGAGTCTTATTATTCGCACCTCAACGCCGCGCTCGATTCCGCTCCGCAGTTCACCATGGACGATGGCGCGGACGTGGTCGGTCTGCTGCACAGCAAGCGCAAGGCGCTGCTGGCCAACGTGATCGGCGGCACCGAGGAAACCACCACCGGCGTCATCCGCCTGCGCGCTATGGCCAAGGATAAGGTGCTCGCTTATCCGATCATCGCCGTCAACGACGCGCTGACCAAGCACCTGTTCGACAATCGCTACGGCACCGGCCAGAGCACGCTCGACGGCATCATCCGCGCGACGAACGTCCTGCTCGCCGGCCTCAACGTGGTCGTCGCCGGCTACGGCTGGTGCGGGCGCGGCGTCGCTATGCGAGCCAAGGGCATGGGCGCCAACGTGATCGTCACCGAAATCGATCCGACCAAGGCGATTGAAGCCGTCATGGACGGGTTCCGCGTCATGACCATGTCGGAAGCCTGCTCCATCGGGGACATCTTCGTCACCGTCACCGGCAACAAGAACGTCATCGCCCGCGACCATTTCGACAAACTCAAGTCCGGCGCGATCCTGGCCAACTCCGGACATTTTAACGTCGAAATAGACCTCGACGCGCTGGCATCGATCGCTACCAGCCGCAAGGAAGCGCGGCCCTTTGTCGAGGAATTTTCAATGAAGGACGGCCGCAAACTGTACGTGCTGGGCGAAGGCCGCCTCATCAACCTCGCCGCCGCCGAAGGCCACCCGGCTTCGGTGATGGATATGAGCTTCGCCAACCAGGCTCTCTCGGCCGAGTACATGGCCAAGAATCACGGCAAGATGGAGAACAAGGTTTACTCGGTGCCCGAAGAGCTCGATAAGCAGGTCGCCAAGATGAAGCTCGAATCGATGGGCTTCAATATCGATAAGCTGACGCCGGAGCAGGAAGAATACCTGGCCGGCTGGTCCGAAGGAACTTAGTGGCGTATCGCGCCTGTCCGCATGCTCACGCATCGCGGCTCCGATGTGGACGCTGAACCGCGACCGTCAGGGAGCGGACAGGCGGGAAAGCCCAAAAAATCATGGCATTAGTCGAAGGTTGCAAGCACTCGCTCGAAGTCACCGTCCCCGTTGCCGAGGTGGAAAAGGAAACCGAGCGCGCCGTCCTCGAAATTCAGAAGAAAGTGAAGCTGCCTGGATTCCGGCCCGGCAAAGCGCCCGTGGGCCTGGTGAAGCAACGCTTCGCGGGTGATATCCGTCAGGACGTCCTCGAAAAGCTGGTCCCGCGCTTCTTCCGCGCCGCCGCCGACAAGGATCATCTGGAAGTGGTCGGCCAACCGAACGTCAGCGACGTGCATTTTCATTCGGGCGAGCCCATCACCTTTAAAGCCGAATTTGAAATCGCGCCGAAATTCGAACTGGGCGAGTATCGCGGCATCACCGTCACCTATAACGAACCCGAAGTGACCGACGTGGAGGTCGACGCCCGCATCGAGGAAATCCGCGAGCAGAAAGCAGAGTACGTCAACGAGGATCCTCGACCCGTTGCCGACGGCGATTACGCGGTCGTTTCGCTCGAAAGCCTTTCGGGCGTGGCCGAAAAAGTGTCGCAGGACGAGCTGATGCTGAAAATCGGCGACGACGCGACGATGAAGGAATTCAGCGAGAACCTGCGCGGCGCGTCTCCGGAGGAATCCCGAGAGTTCGACGTCACATATCCGGAAGACTACGATCGCAAACAGCTCGCCGGCCGCACGGTCCGCTTCAAGGCGACGCTTAAAGCGGTGCGCCGCAAGGAACTGCCGGAAGTCAATGACGAGTTCGCCAAGGACTTAGGCGATTATCAGACGGTTTTTGAATTGAGAGAAGCTGTCCGCAAATCCTTGAAACATGACCGCGAGCACAAAGCTCAGGACGATGCCAAGCATCAGTTGCTCGACAAACTGGTCGACGCTCACGATTTCGCCGTACCCGAGGTCTACATCGACCGGCAAGTCGAGATTAACGTCGAGAATCAGTTGCGCTCGCTGGCAGCCCAGGGCGTCGACCCGCGCGGCATCAAGCTCGACTGGCAGAAGGTACGCGAATCGCAAAAAGACAAAGCCAGGCGCGACGTGAAGGCGTCCCTGCTGCTCGACAAAATCGCCGAACGGGAAGCGATCGGAGCGACGCAGGACGAGGTGGACCGCGAGGTACAAAAAATCGCACGCCAGCAGCGGGAAGCAGTGGCGCTGGTGCGCGCGAAGTTACAAAAAGAAGGCGCCATCGCCCGGATCGCTGGTCATATCAGGACGGAAAAAACGCTCGCTTTCCTGTTTGAGCAGTCGCGGAAGGAAGCCGGAAAACAGGAGCCAGGAGCCGGGAGCCAGCAGCCAGAATAAAGCGTGGCGGCGCGGGCTTCAGCCTTGGGCGTCGGCTCAACCGAAGTACTGTCCGCCGGTCCAATTGCCATCTGCGTCGAAGTTTGGCGATCCTGAGTGTCCGCAAAGAGAGGCTTCAGCATTTTTGCGGGCGGGATGCTAAGATCTTCAACAATCGCCTCTGGGAGCATGATCGTCTCAGCGGCAATTGGAAAGCCCGGATCGTCATCCCAAGCCCGACTGCGAGCCAGCATCTTTTTACCACGCACGTTCGTCAAGGAAAGCATAAGGGCAACGGGAGCCCCTAAATTGAATTTCTGAAGTACCCCGAGGCTGTCGGCCAAGTGCGCGATGATAACCTTCTCATATCGCCCGCCCGGAATGTCTTTGTCGCCGCCTAGAATTGCTCCGTCAACAAATTCGATCGTTCCATCGCGGAAGGCCTGGAGATAAACCGTGGTAGACGTTGGATTTGCGCCATAGACGAGCGCGCCGTCTAAATTCATGCGGCTGCGCTTGTAGGTTCCTATCACGGACCGAAAAGTGGCTTCGTGACTCAAGAGCCACTGGAGATCAACCATCGCTCTATTGCTAAACGACTGCAACGGCACACAGTGGAGAACGATCTTCGCGCCCGGTGAGAATGGCACCGGCGTGTCGTCGTTCGAGACCGCAATGATTCGATCAACCCGGAATGCGCGAATTCGCTCATAGATCGACTCAGATGCCATGAACGTGGCGCGCAACTCCCCAACATCCAGTGGATACTTGCCCGTTGAGTTGCGCCCATAGAACTTGTCGTGCCCGCTAAGGATTACGCGATGAGGACGTACCCAACTTTGCTCGATCCGAATCACTAAGACGCAGCCAGTGGCGCAACTCACCTCCGCAAGATCGTAGCGGATGCGAGGGTCCAGTCCCGCGCGGATCAGATTTTCAAGGCGCTCCTTCTCGATCCCAAGATCGGCCGCCACGATCCCGGCGACCTTCGTCGGCCTACCGGCATCCTCCTCCATGCCGAAAATCAGGTCGCCGCCCGAGGTATTGGCGAATGAGGAGACATCCGCAAGAAACTCCTTCTTGTCCTGATCGGTCCGACCCGGTAGGGCCGACTTGTACTCGATCGTCTTCTTTTCGGGAACGCCGTTGTCGATGAGCGCCTGAAGATCGCTCTCACGGATTTCATGGAGGGAACGCTGGACCACAGATCACCTGACTTCACTTTAGGTCGTCAGCAAATACACCGCAAACGTCGCCAGCCAGTGAGCACCCTAGTAATGCGCGCCCGTCACCGCGGCCAATCCTGCCTGAGCATGCAATTCCGCCAGCCCTTCATGTCCGCCGATCCCCCGCAGCATCCAGGCACGGCTCAAATTCAACCCGTCCAGATGAGAAAACTTAGGATCGCTTGGATCGGGCGAAACGACTGGGCGCAGAGCCGACACGTCCGGCAGGAAGCGAGCAAGCCAATCCGCGAACTCCGGCGGCGGAAGCACCCTGCGCATCGCATCTGCTTCGGCCAGCGACGGCGAAAGAAAATCCTCGCCCGAGGGCTCATACCCCACCGGCGCATTGCGATCATTCAAATAAAAATCACGAGCGCGGCGTTCGAACAACTCGCACCGGTGCGAATCCAGTACCAACCCGAGCGCGAACGCCGTGTTGCTGTGCTCGCCCGACCGCACCGGGTACGGCAGCTTTTCGAGCCACGATGAAAACCGGTCCAGCACGGCTTTTTCCAGAGGGCGCAGGATTTCGCTCTGCAACTCGGACGCGAGCGTCAGCAGCCACGCTAACCCATACGGACGTTCGAACGCCGCGCGGCCTTCGTCGTTGAGGTACCGCACTTCGGCTGCGATGTTTTCTTCGGTGATATTCCGCACTAGAGCCGCGCGCGCCTCCGCTGCGAAATCGGCATCGGGAAACATGCGCGACAACCGCGCCAATAGCCAGTGGCCGTGGACGGCTGAATGCATCGTAGCAGCCGTAAAACGCAGGCGTCAAGATGCGCGGCGGGAGAGCGTCGGCGTCGGACTGCATGGTGTGGGCGATTTTGTTCGGATACTCGCGCGTCACGCAGTCCAGAGCCAGGCGTGCAAACCGCGCCGCCAAGGCCTCGGTGAGCTTAGGCACCATAACGTTCGCGGAGGACGTTCTTTTGGATTTTGCCGGTGCCTCCCTTGGGCAGCGCGTCGACCACCACAACCGACGTCGGACATTTGAAGTGCGTCATCCGTTCCCGGCACCAGGCGATCAACTCCATCTCGTCGATCGCGTGTTCCGGCCGGCACACCACCACCGCGCGAATCGTCTCGCCCCATTTTTCATGATGCACGCCGATCACTGACGCTTCCAGCACCGCGGGATGCCCCAGAATCATCGACTCGACCTCCGGCGAATAGACGTTCTCGCCGCCCGGCTTGATCATGTCCTTCTTGCGGTCGAGGATGTAAAGGAACCCGTCTTCATCGAACCGCCCGAGGTCGCCGGTATGCATCCAACCGCCGCGCAGAGCGTCTTTGGTGATCTCCGGCCTCTTCCAGTAGCCCTTCATCACGTTCGCGCCGCGCGCAACCACTTCGCCGCACTCGCCCACCGGAACTTCGCGGTCGTTGAAATCCACTACGCGGGCCTCGACCCCCATTACCGGCTTGCCCGCTGCGGCGAGCGTTGCTCCACGGTGATCGTCGTGATGCAGGATGGTAATCATGGGACTGGTTTCCGTCATCCCGTAGGCCTGAAAGAATTGGACGTGGGGAAGCTTGCGCATGGCGAGATCGATAAGAGGCCCCGGCATCGGCGACGCGCCATAAAGGATGCGGCGCAAGCTGGAGAGATTGGTTTTTGCGAACCTCGGATGATTCAGAACCATGTTGATCATCGTCGGCACGATCACGGTATCCGTAACCCCGTGGGTTTCCACCATGCGGAGGAAGGCTTCCGGATCGAAGCTGGGCAAGTAGGCGTTCTCGCCGCCCAGCGCGCTCACCACGTAATTCGACCAGACGTCGGCCAGGTGGAACATCGGCGCCGCATGCAGCCAGACCCCTTGCTCGATGCCTGTAGCCATCAGCGTAAACAACGCATTCGACCACAGGTTTCTATGAGTCAGCATGACTCCCTTCGGCCCGCCGGTGGTGCCGCTGGTGTAAAACAAGCCGACCAGGTCGTCGTCGTCCGGCTCGTCGAAGGCTACCGGCGAATCGCTGTATTCCGGCTTTGAAAGAATCCTGGGCGCGTTCTTCAGCTCGGGGGCCCGACAGGCAAAACATTCATCCACAGCCAGCGCCTTCGCCTCGGAATCGGACAGCGTGAAATCCACGTCGGCATCGTTCCAGCGAGTATTAACCGGCACGATAGCGATGCCCGCAATCGCGGTTGCGAAGTAAAGTTCCAGATAGTCGTGCGAGTTCAGCATCCAGACGGCCAGGCGGTCGCCCTTCTCGATTCCCGCGCCCCGCAGAAACGCCGCGCGGCGATGGACGCGGTCGTAAAACTCGATCCATGTGTATCCACCGCTGGCCGGATTCGACCCGAAAAACCGATTCGCGCGACGAAGCGCGTACAGCACGTTCATAGAAACTCTCCGTTATGTTCCCCCAGCCGCGGCGCGGGCCCAAGGCTCTGTCCATGTGGCGCAGCGCCATGCGCTGCGGTGCGAACAGGCGTTGCGCAACAGTCCTTTTCGCCGATCCGTTGAAACCACTCCTCCGCAGTCGCCGTCGCAAATATCTTCGCCACGCCGTCAATCACAGCAGCCTGATCCGCCGCAAACTGCTTGTCGATCAAGTCCTCGCACCCAAGCTCCTTGCACAAATTCGCCCAAAATTTCGGCTCCAGCGCCCCCACCGCAAGGAACGAATCCCCGGCCGCCCTGTACACGCGATAGCAGGCATAGCTTCCGCTTAACAGCTTCACCGGCCCATTCGCGCGCGCCACCGGCAGAAGCACGTTCAAACCGTCCGTCATCGAAATATCCACTCTCTGGCCGAGCCCGCTTTGGTGGCGAGCCTCCAGCGCCAACAGAATCCCGATGACCGCCTGCATCGATCCGCCGGCCAGATCGGCGATCTGCACGCCGGGGATCACGGGCGTCCCGTCCTCAGCCCGGATCAGATCGAGCACACCGGACAGCGCGAGATAGTTTACATCGTGACCGGCCAACAGTGTATGAGGCCCGTCGCTCCCGTAACCGGTGAGCGCGACGTAGATCAATTTTGGGTTCGTTTCGCACAAAACCCCGTAGCCCAGCCCGAGCCTTTCCATGACACCCGGGCGAAATCCTTCGACCACCACGTCGGCGGTCGCGACGAGTTTCAAAAACGAGTCTTTCTGAGTTTTCAAATCCAGCGTGACGCTCTTCTTTCCACGATTGGTTTCCTCGAACAGCGCGGTATAGCTGGCGCGCGCGTAATCGCCGGCCGGAGGCTGCTCGATCTTGACGACTTCCGCGCCGAACTCGGCCAGCCATTCGGTGGCGACCGCCCCGGGGAGCAGGCGCGTCAGGTCGAGAACACGAATGCCCTTTAACGCGGTCCGCATTTCACCATGAGCCGGTCTATATAAGTAAGGACGGGCTTGCCGTCCTGGTTCAGCACCGTGGTTTCGAACGCCACCAGGCCGCGGACGCCGTCCTTGGTCTGTTTATCGATGGTCTTTTTGGAGACGTGAATCGTATCGCCGATAAACACGGGCGCGACGAAGCGCAATTGGTCGACGCCGCGAAAGGCGACGATGGCTTCCTGGTTGGACGTCATCTGCACCATCAACCCGGTGGAGATGGAGAAGATCAACGCGCCGTGGGCGATGCGTTTTCCAAAAGGCCCCTTGCGGGCGTACTCCTCGTTCATGTGAAGCTCGACAAAATCGCCGGAGAGGCCGGCGAAGTTGACGATATCGGCTTCGGTAATGGTGCGGCCGCGCGAGGTGCGGACTTCATCGATCGTGTAGTCTTCGTAGTACATACGCAGTACGTTATAATCGCACTTCTATGCGCAATAAAGTAACCGTAGTGGGCGGGGGCAACGTGGGCGCGAGCTGCGCCATGAACCTCGCGTTTAAAGAGCTGGCCGACGTTGTTCTGGTCGATGTGGTGGAGGGTGTGCCGCAGGGCAAGGGACTGGACATGCTGCAATCGGGCCCGATTGAAGGCTATGACGTCACCATTACCGGCGCGAACGATTATGAGGCGACGGCGAACTCGGACGTGGTGGTCATCACGGCGGGCCTGGCCCGCAAACCGGGAATGAGCCGCGACGATCTTCTTTTCGCCAATTACGACGTGGTGAAAGGGGTCACCGAAAAAGTGGTGCAGCATTCGCCGAATTCGATTCTGGTGCTGGTGACGAATCCTTTGGACGCCATGTGCTGGACCGCGCACCAGGTTTCGAAATTCCCCAAACACCGCGTCATCGGCATGGCGGGCGTTTTGGATACGGCGCGTTTTCGCACGTTTATCGCGGCGGAACTGAACGTTTCGGTTGAAAATGTTACGGCGGTTGTTTTGGGCGGCCACGGCGACACCATGGTCCCGATCGTCCGCCTGTCGAGCGTCTCCGGCATTCCGTTGACAGAGTTGATGGATCAGGCGACCATCGACAAACTCGTCGACCGCACGCGCACGGGCGGAGCGGAGATCGTGAAATATCTGAAAACGGGCAGTGCGTATTATGCGCCGTCGGCCGCGGCTGTCGAAATGGTCGAGTCGATTTTGAAAGATAAGAAAAAGGTTCTGCCCTGCGCGGCGCTGCTCGAAGGCGAATATGGCGTGCACGGGTTGTTTGTCGGTGTGCCGGTGAAGCTGGGATCGAAGGGCATCGAGAAGATCTACGAGATCCAGCTGACGGGCGAGGAGAAGGCGATGTTGGCGAAGAGCGCGGCGGCGGTGGAGGAGTTGGTGGGCGTGCTTAAAACCAAAATGGGAGCATAACGTGGAAGCTCAAACTGTAGTGCAGATCGTGGCCGGAGTTCTGATGGTGGCCTGCGTCGCGATCATCATCATCCGGCGTAAAGGGAAGAAAAAGAAAGAGGCCGAGGACGAATTTTAGGGCTCCCTTAACGGTGATGTTTCTCTGCGCGGCGGCGCAGGGGCAGATTCGTCTGAACCAGATTCAGGTGATCGGCAGCCATAACAGTTATCACCTGGGGATGGCTCCCAGCGAGACCGAGTGGCTTACAAAGTTGAACCCGAGGTCCGCGGCGTCGCTCGATTATCATCATCCCGCGCTCGATGTCCAGCTTTCGAGCGGCGTGCGGCAGTTGGAAATCGACGTCTACGCGGACCCCGAGGGCGGACGCTATGCGCATCCGGCGAATTTGAAGTTTGTCGCCGACGCGGGACTGCCTGCCGATCCTCCGTTCGATCCCAAGGAGCTATTTCTGAAGCCCGGTTTCAAAGTGATGCATGCTGAGGACATCGATTATCGAAGCAACTGCCAGCCGTTCACCGGATGTCTGGCGGTGATCCTAAACTGGTCGAAGGCGCATCCGGGGCATCTGCCGATTTTTGTGTTGATCGAGACGAAAGATGGAAAGTCGCGCGACTGGCAGGTGGAGCCGCTGAAGTTCACGCCGGCCTTGTTCGACGATTTAGACAAAGAAATTCGGTCCGTGATTCCCGCGAACAAAATGATTATTCCCGACGACGTTCGCGGCAAACTGCCGAGGCTCGAAGACGTAGTCCTTGCCGGCGGCTGGCCGACGCTGGAATCGGCGCGCGGCAAGCTGATTTTTCTTCTCGACCAGCGCCGGGAGGGTCCGCATTACCTGGAAGGTCATCCGTCGTTGCGGGGGCGGGTGATTTTTACGAATGCGGAACCGGGATCGGCCGATGCGGCCTTTATCGAGGTCAACGATCCGTTGAAAGATCCTGCGTTGATTCCCGGATTAGTGAAAAAGGGTTATTTGGTTCGCACGCGGACGGATGCCGATACGGTGCAGGCCCGGAGCGGGGACACCAAGATGCGCGATGCGGCGATGGCGAGCGGCGCGCAGATCCTGAGCAGCGATTATTACTTCCACGAAAAATCGAAGTGGACTGACTACTCCGTCAATTTTCCGAATGGCGCGGTCGCTCGGTGCAATCCGGTGTTGCTGGCGGGTTGCGGGGCGATCCGGCCGTAATCGCGTTTGGAATTTTCACAACGGGACATTTTCACAGCGGGACCCTCAACCCACCGGCCGATCGCAAGATATCTCTCAGTGAATCAGCTTGTCGAGAGTATACGCCCCGTCGCTCCCAGTGAACCGGAACACCACGGAAGCCTCCGGCGTGAATTTGCCTTTCCGGACCCCCATTAACGGGAGAGGCGTTGTGAAGCACTCGTGCTCGATCACCACTCCCAGCTTCACGTCGGCCAGTTTGCCCCCGTTGTCGTCACGGACCTTCGACACATCGTGAACGTTCACTGCAAATGTTCCACTCACCTGCGCGTAGGGCTGATGAATGTCGGGATCGTTCAGCCGGACGTCGTCGTTGAATTTCAAGTCTCTGGCCCTTTGCGTCAACCTCGCCATGTTGCCGCTCGGAGGATCCCACAATTCGTCCTTCGCTCCGCAAAGCAACTGCTGTTCGCTGAGCAGCACCTGTTCATTGTTGAGAGTGATGGGACCTCCCTCCAGAATTCCCTTGACGGTGCCTTCCCCGAATTGCGGCGGGGCGCAGCCGCACAGACAAACCCAAAGGATCGCAATCGAAGCAAGCACTATTCGGAACATTCGCAGAAGCCTCAGATTACGCGGCTAAAGAAGCGTAAGTCAAGCATAAACCCCGGAAAGAGCGGCCCGCCTACACCTTACTTGCGGATAAGACTCCTCAACGATCCCCCCATCCGGCAGCCTTGATCGACAATTCCGTCGCGTGCGGATCGTATTTCTTCACTTGCTCGCGGATCTTATCCGCCGCCCCCAGAATCACGAACGTTAGATCGCCCGTCTGGTAATACTTCTTTATAGTCGCGTTGGCCTGATCGAGCGTGATCGCGTCGATGCGCGCGAAATAACCGTCCACTTCGTCGCGACCGAGTCCATACAGTTCGATCTCTCCGATCAGCGCCGCCAGTTGGTCCATGGTTTCGAGACGCCTGGTCGGATACAGGCCCTTCACATAGGCTTTCGCCGACGCCAGTTGCTCGGCCGTGATTCCTTTTTCATTCAGCCGTTTCAATACGTCGAGCGCCATGTCGATCGCCTGCGTCGTCGAGTCCGTTTTCGTATACGTGCTGATCACGATCGCCCCCGGCAGGCGGTTCTGCTCCAACTGCGAACTGGCGCCATAGGTCAAGCCCGAATTCACGCGCAACGCGTCGTTGAGCATCGAAGTGAATCGCCCACCGAAGAGCGTGTTGATAATCTCCAGCGTCGTGCGGTCTGGATTCTTGATGTCGATGCCTGGCTGCCCGATCTCAAAATAGGTTTGCGTGGCGTCGGGCTTGTCGATCAGCAGCATCTGCCCGCGCCGCGCCAGCGCGGGAGCCTTTCCCCACGGATAAGCCGCGCCCGCCGGCGCTGCGCCGAACACTTGCGCCAGCTTCGCCTTCGCGGCGGCCGGATTAAAATCGCCCGTCACCACGATCAGCATGTTCTTCCCGATGTAAAACTTGTCGTGATACCCGACAATATCCTTACGCGCAATTTTTGCGTAGGTCATCTCATCCGGCGGATGGCCATACGGGTGCGCGGGGCCGAAAAACGCCGCCCGGAAATAGGAACCGATCGAAGCCTGCGCGTTGTCCTTCATCGACTTCGCGCTATCGACTCTTCGAGCGAGTTCCTTGCGCACTTCGCTCTCGGTGAATGCAGGATGCAGGATTGCGTCCGAGAGAAGGTCGAGCCCGGCGTCGAAATCCTTGCTCAGGAATTCCGCCGAAATCGCGGTCGCCGAATCGAGCCCTCCACCGCCGCCCCCGCCGCGTCCGCCCTGCCCGGAGGCGCCGAAGGTGCCGCCTAAAAAGTCCAGCTCCTCGGCAAACTGCTCCGCGGAGCGCTTCACTGTCCCGCGCCGCAACAGGCTGGACGTGACGTTCGCCAGGCCCGCCATGTCCGGCGGATCCGATTCGACGCCGCCCTTAATCAGCACCCGGAAATGCACCAGTGGCACACCCGCGCGCGGCATCATGGCGATTCCCACGCCGTTGGGCAGCGTCTCTTTCGTGTATTGCGGCAGTTTCGCCTGCCCGAATGCGAGCGAAGCAGCGGCCAGCAGGACAACCAGCGTTCTCATCGGTTGCCCCCTCTGCCGCGCCGCCCGCCTGACGAGCCGTCGGGAATTAAAGTCGCCACGGTGCGGTTGTTTTCCGAAAAGTACTTCTTCGCGGCGCGTTGAATATCGGCCGCGGTGACTGCTTCAAAATCCTTGTCGATGGTGAAGGTCTTGCGGTAATCGCCGAAGATCACTTCATAATGACCCAGCATGGACGCTCGTCCGGCGATCGTCTTCAGCCGCTGATAATGCTGGGTCAGCATCTGATTCTTGGCTTTTTGCAGTTCCCTCGCTGGAATTTCGGTAGTCTTCAAACGGTCCAGCTCTTCATACAGCGCCTTTTCCGTGCGCGCCGGATCGACGCCGCTGCGCGGCTGAATGGTGAAAATCATGATCGTCGGATCGAGCGCGTCGCCCTGCCGGCCGTTTACCGAAAGCGCCAGAGGCTCCTCGTCGACCATGCGTTTATAGAGGCGCGAGCTCTGTCCTGTCGACAAGACGGTTGACAGGAGGTCCAGAACGATTGAGTCCGGATTCTTCGCGTCCGGCACGTGATACGCAATCATTTGCAGAGGTAACTGCGCGGCTTTTTTCACGATCACCCGGCGCTCGCCCAATTGCACAGGCTCTATGGTGCGCACCGGCGGCGGAGGATCGTGGCGTGGAATCGGCTCGATATATTTCTTCGCCAGTTCCATCACGCGAGCCACGGTCACATCGCCGACGACGACCATCGTGCAATTGTTCGGTGCGTATCCGATGGCGAAGTAATCTTTCAAATCCTGTTGAGTCCACGCTTCGATATCGGACGGCCAACCGACCACAGGCCAATGATACGGATGCGCGATAAACGCCGCGGCCTGCAACTGCTCGTCCAAAATGCCGCGATTGTTGTTGTCGACGGACGTGCGGCGCTCCGAATAGACGACGCCGCGCTCGGAGGCGACCATCTTTGGATCGAGCGCCAGGTTTCGAATGCGGTCGGACTCCATATCGAACATCAGCTCCAGCGCGCCGGACGGGAACCAGTCGGTATAAGTCGTCAGGTCCTCGCTGGTGGAGGCGTTGTTGTTGCCTCCGGCTTTTTCCATTTCGTTATCGAACTGTTTCGGCCCGTATTTCTTCGCGCCATTGAACATCATGTGTTCGAAAAAGTGCGAAATGCCGGTGATGCCGGGGCGTTCGTTGCGGGAGCCGATTTTGTAGAAGAAATACATCGCGACGTTGGGGATGTTGTGATCTTCCTGAATGATGACTTTCATCCCGTTGGCCAGAGTCGCAGTCTGGACGTCTTGAGCGGGAATGAGGGCGGCGAAGAGCAGAAGGGCGGTGAGGCATCTCATGGGCTTAAAGTATCATACAGGTGACGAATATGCGCCTTTATGCATTTGCCCTGATCTCCGCTTGCCTTCTGGGCGCGCAGGATTTCCGGGAAGTGTTAAACCGCGGCGTCGCGGCGTTCAAGAGTGGCGATTATCCGCAGGCGGTTGACCTGTTTCAACAAGCGGTGACGCTACATCCCAACGCCGTGAATCCGCACCTGTACCTCGGGACCGCTCTGATGAGCCAGTGGATTCCCGGAGCCAACTCGCCGGAGAACAACGCTTTCGCGCGGTCCGCGGAGACGGAGTTTAAGAGAGCGCTGAAGTTGGATCCGATCAACGAGACGGCTATCGCATGGCTGGCGAGTTCTGCCTATAACACCGGAACGATCGATGAAGCGATGGACTTGTATACGCGGTTAGCGGCCGTTTCTCCCAGGAACAAAGAAGCTCCGTACATGATGGGTGTCATCGCGTGGCATAAGTGGGAGTTAGCTTATGAGGGGACTCAAGCGAGCCTCAAGTGGAAACCCGAAGATCCTGGACCTTTGCCTGCTCCGGTGCGGGAGAGGCTGAAGGCCAAATACTGGTCACTGCTTGAACGAGGCATTGGGGATCTCAATCGAGCGCTCCTTCTCGATCCGGATTTTTCCGATGCGATGGCTTATATGAGTCTCCTGGTCCGCGCACGCGCCAATTTGCGCGACTCGAAGGAAGAGCATCTGGCCGACATCGTGGCGGCCGAGAACTGGGGTCGCAGAAGTTTTGCGGCCGATAGGCCATGGGTGAAGCTGGTGTCAGTGCAACTTCCGGAGGGCGATGGGGAGCCCTTCCGGTTTCTGCTGCGGGGCGGCGGGAAATGGGAACTGCGGAGAGCGATTCCGATCGTCAGGGTCCTGCCCGTCTACCCGCCACTACTGGCCAAGCGGCGTGTTCGTGAGGGGACCGTGCGCTTCACATTGTCCCTTGCGGCAGATGGAGCGGTTGCAAACCTTCAACTTATCAGCGGACATCCGCTGCTCGTTGCCGCGGCTCAAAAAGCGGTCGGGGAGTACTTCCAGTCGGTCTCGCTCAATGGAGATCCGGTGCAGGGTCACTGTCAAGTGGATGTCAATTTTGTGTTCAGCGAGTAGAACTCGCTTGGTCAGCCGGTCATTTTTTGACCCATTCCGATGGCGTTGATCGTCAGCAGCAGGGCAGTTAGCGTTTCTTCCTTCTGTTTCCTCCGCCACACCCGAAGCAGGCGGACTTGTTCGTGATGGAGCTGGTCGAGCGCGCTGCGGCGCAGTTGGACGGCTTGCGCCAGGCGCTTGCGGTGCGTCGCGAAATCGCCGAACACTTCCTCGATCACGGATACCGACAATTCATATTCATCGAAAATTGTTTGAAATAGGCGTACACGAACCTTCTCATCCTCCACCAGCGATGCATAGAGGCGCATCAGGCCGGGATGCGCCATCATCAGGCTCGCTTCCGCGTTGTGCAACAAATAAGAAATGAACGGCCAGGTGCGGGCCCGCTCGCGCAGGCGCTGCCAGTCCTGGGGATGTTCGCGGCGAAGCCAATCAAGCGCTGTGCCGACGCCATACCACCCGGGGAGATGAAATCGGGCCTGGCTCCAACTGAAGACCCACGGGATGGCGCGCAGATCGTCGAGCGAACCGGCTCCGGTTCGGCGCGACGGGCGGGAGCCGAGGTGGGTCTGCTCAATGGCGTCGATAGGCGTGGCCTGCCTGAAAAATGAGATGAAGCCTTCGGTCTCAACCAGGCTTCGATACGCCCGGAAGCTGACCTCGGCGATTTCCGGCCAGATGGATTCAAATGCCGGCGGCCCCTGGTGCGACGCGCTATGAATGAGCGTCGTCCGGGTGACGCCGGCCAGCAGGCGTTCGAGCTGAAAGGTCGCCGTGACGCGGTTGGCGTACTTTTGCGCGATGACCTCGCCTTGTTCGGTGACGCGCATCTTTCCCATCAGCGAGCCCTGCGGCAAGGCTTCGAGGAATACGTGCGTGGGACCGGCTCCGCGGCCAACGGTGCCACCGCGGCCGTGAAAAAACGTCAGGCGCGTGTCGTGTTTCTTGGCGACCTTGGTCAGTTCGCGTTCGGCCTGATGCAAGCTCCACTGGCTGGCCAGGACGCCTCCATCTTTATTGCTGTCGCTATAACCGAGCATGACCACGACCTCGTTCATCGGGCGGCGCCTGGGTGACAGCGTGGCTCAAAAATGCGTCGAGAATGCCGGCGCTGTTTTCCAGATCGCGAATGGTTTCAAACAACGGCGCCACGGCCAGTTCGCAGGCCACGCCGTTCGCTGTTTCGACCAGCAATCCGCCTTCGCGCGCCAGCAGGTAGACGACCAGTAGATCGGCGACGCTGCGGGTCATGCTGACGATCACCGGGCCCAGTCCTTCCGGGCCGTGCGCGGCCAAGTGCGACCGCAGGTTGCGAAACAGCGCTGTCACGTGCGCGGCCTCGGGATCGAGACTCATGTGAGGCCCGGCGAACGGACGAAGAGTTTTCAGTTCCGCGTCGAGAAACTCCAGTTTTTCCACTTCAGTCCAGTTCGGAAAATCGCATTTCGCAAAACCGGCGGCGCGCAGCAGGCCAGCCATGGCGCGATCGTGATATTGGCTGTTCTGGCGGATATCGAGAGTGGCCAGGTGAAACCCGAATACGCGCGCCTGGGCGACGGCGGGGCGCACGTCCATTTCCGCAACGTTGCGCGCGCCGGCTTCGCGAAGCGATGACTCCAACACTTCGAAATCTTCGATCCACTCCGCGGACGAAGCGTAGCCGCCGTCCTCGTCCACGCGCTCCAGGCGCGCGAGCATCAGGTTGGCCATTTGACGCCAGGGCTCGCGCGGGTTACGGTCGATCGCCTTGCGAGCGACGTCAGGGCCGAGGATCCCGCTGAGGATGGCGATACGGTTGCGCAGGTTGGCGGGTACGGGCACTTCCGATTCGGCGAGGCTCAAGCGCGCGCCAAGCTGACGAAGGCGCTCGCGTGCAACAGCCAGTGCCCCTTGCCGCAGCAGGACCAGGGTTCGGGCCGTCACTTCGGGAGTCACTAAAGGATGACCGTCCCGGTCGCCTCCCACCCAGCTTCCGAATGCCAGCTTCGGTAAATGCGGAGGCACCGTGCCAAACGCGGCGGACCAGGAATGCTGGAATCTTTGATCCAGCAATTCCACAACGTCGGGGAACACCCAGCGCAGGTAATAGAGAACGCCTTGCACCTCGCTGTCGACCTGAGGTCGTTCCGCGCGGATTTCGCCGGTGCGCCAGAGGCGTTCGAGCGCGGCTTTCAGACGGCGGCGGAAAATGGCGGCTTCAACTTCGGTGAAGCGGCGGTTGTCGCGCTCGACTAACAGAAGATAAATGGCGCGATGATGTTCCAGCACTGTCGCGCGCTTGGCCTCGGTGGGGTGCGCGGTCAAGACGGGCTCGACGGAGATTCGCTCCATCGCGGATCTCAACGCCGCTTCGGAAAATCCTCGCTCGCGAAGATCGCCGAGGTTGTATTGCCACAGGCCCGGCTCGCCTTCCTGACGGCGGGGATCGTCGGCGCGGCGGCGGACCTGGTTGGCGGTGTTTTCCTCGACGATATCGAGGAGCTGAAACACGATGGACAGCGCCTGGCAATATTCGGCGGGCAGCGCGGCGAGCCTTATTTGTCCGCCGTTATCGTCAAAACAGGAGCGCAAAAACGCAGCGAGATCCGCGTCGCCTTCCTCCTCCAGCATTTCGGAGAAGAGGCCGCGAATCTCGTTGAAGTCATCTATCCACTTGGAGAAGCCCTCGCGCAGGAATTCGGCAGGGCGCGGGATCATTTCACCGTGAAGGGAACCGAGGCGATGACATTCTCCCACTCGATCTGGAGTTTGCCTTTGTTGCCGCCGGCGGAGGAGAGAACAATTTTGAGCGTCTCAATGGGCGCCGACGGTTTGGTCATGGTCATCGGGACGCGGCCGAGGTCCATTTTCGGATCGTAAGACAAGCCCCACTGTCCGGTCTGCTTGCTGATGATGAGCTGCCAGGGCAGCACGTTCACCAGCGTAAAGACGGTGTAATCGCCCTTGGGAACACTGAGGCCATTGATGCTCAGATCGGCGTCCGTATGCAGAGCGGTCGCTTCGTCCGCGCCGGTGCGCCAGACGGGCCAGGTGGGATCCTTACTGACGCGGCCGTCGGGGCCGAGCATCTTGCGGCCGCGGAGCGAGGGCGCGGAATACTTGATCGTGATGGATTTTCCGCCGATGGTGACGGAGGTCTGCGCGGCTGGGCTTTGAGGGTTGCCGGCGAACGACAGGGCGGCGCAGGCCAGCAGCGTTGCTGAAATATGAATGGATTTGCTCATGAGACGATCTTACCTTGTGACGGAGCCCAGCATTTGATCGAATTTCTGCTGGTTGGCGGCGATGGTCTTCGCGGGACCTGTGAACTTGAAAAACACGTTGCCGCCGGGATTTTCGACGATCGCCGCGAGCATCCGGTAACCAGGTTTCGAGGCGGCGCCGCCCGACCCGGGGCCTGTCATGCCGTTGTATGCTCCGGAGACATCGAGGATAGTGACCGCCAGGCCGTGAATGGTACGCTTGCCGGTTTTGCCCTCGGGGCCGCCCTGGAACTGATTCTTCCACCGCTCGATATTGGCCTGGATGCTGCCGCCCTGACCCTGGCCGAAGAAGTAGACGACGCACTCGGCGTCACCCACGATATAGGTAGCCGCGCGCATTGGTCGAGCGCCGTTTTCGGCCTTCCAGCCGGCGGGCGCGGTCCATTTCAAGCCGGCGACGGATTCGGCGGCCAGGAGCATGACGGAACAGAAAAGCGGAAAAAAGGAGCGGAGGTTCATACGCTCATTGTCAACCAGCGACTCTCCTGTTGACAGGCCACAGAAGGTGTGGCAGACTTCCTGTAGATATGCCACAGGAGAAGCCGGAAATCCTCCCGGGAACGCTGGACCTGATGGTCCTGAAAACGCTGGCGGTGCTCGGCCCTTTGCACGGTTTCGGCCTGGCGAGGCGGATCGAACAGATCAGCGCGAACCTGATCGAGCTGAACCAGGGGACGATTTACGCGTCGCTGCTGCGGCTCCAGCAAAAGGGATGGATTTCATCGGCGTGGGGCGTTTCAGAAAACAATCGGAAGGCGAAGTTCTATTCCATCACCCGTGCGGGGCAAAAAAATCTGGCGGCGGAGACGAGGAGTTGGGAGCGGACGTCGGGGATGATGTCCAGGCTGCTGGCCCTGGAACCGGAGAATTAATCCCATGCGCGTGCTGTTTTCGAAGCTGGCGGCTCTGTTCCGCGGACGATCGCTGGACCAGGATTTCGACGCCGAGGTGGAGGCCCATCTCGAACTGCTGACCGAGCAGAATATCAGCCGTGGAATGACGGCGAATGACGCGCGCCAGGCGGCATTGCGCAGCATGGGCAACGTCACGCGGGTGAAGGAAAACCGGAGGGAGGCGCGCGGGCTGCCGCAGATCGAAACCCTGTTCGCCGATCTTAAATACGGCGCGCGAACGCTGCGCGCGAACCCGGGATTCACGCTGATCGCGGCGCTGACGCTGGCGCTGGGTGTCGGCGTGGTGACGACGGTGTTCACTGCATACAATGCGGTTGCGCTAAAGCCTCTTCCGGTGGCCGATCCCAGCCAGGTGTTTCGCCTGGAACGATGGTTCGCAAGCGGCTACCTTGGCGACGTCCAGTATGGATTTTCTTATCCCGAGTATTTATACTGCCGGGATCGCAACGATGTATTTACCGACATGGTCGCCGCGAGCGGGTCCCACACGGTCGTGACGGACGAAGGCGACAAACTCGGCGGGCAACTGGTGACGGCGAACTACTTCACCGACCTCGGCGTGCCCGCGCAGATCGGCCGGACATTTCTGCCGGATGAGGATCGTGCGCCAGGAGGAAATCCGGTGATCGTGCTGAGCAATGCGTCGTGGGAACGACGGTTTCACGGCGACCGCGATGTGAACGGACGCATCATAAAACTCAACGGCGTCGCCTTCACGGTGATCGGTGTAGCGGCGAAGGAGTTTTCCGGCACCGCCGTGATTCCTCAGACCCCGGATTTTTGGGCGCCGGTTTCGATGCAGGCGCAGCTCGCACCCGGGCGGAACTGGCTGAACACGCCGGGCGACCAGCAATTTCAAATCCTGGCGCGGATCAAGCCTGCGGTGAGCGCGCGCCGCGCGGAGGCGGAGACTGCGGCGCTGATCCGGCAGTTCGCAGCGACATTTAAGGAAGCCGAACGGACCACCACCGTGACTCTGCAACGTACATCGCTCATCGGCAATACAGAGGATGTGCGCTTTCAGGCGTCGATGCTAGCCATCATGCTGATCGTCGGCATGGTGCTTCTCGTCGGCTGCGTCAATATCGCGAACATGCTGCTGGCGCGTGGAGCGGCGCGTCAGAAAGAGATCAGCGTTCGCCTGGCGCTGGGCGCGAGCCGCGGCCGCATCATCCGCCAGTTGCTGACCGAAAGTCTCCTGCTATCCCTGATCGGCGGCGCGGGAGGATTGCTGCTTTCCATCTGGACCAGCAAGCTGTTATGGATCGCTCTCGAACAATTCCTTCAAAAAACTTCCAAGGGATTCGGATTCGATCTGGCCGTCGGCATCGATTTAAGCCCGGATTGGCGGGTGCTCACGTATGCGATGGCGTTGTCGCTGGCGGCCGGACTTCTGTTCGGACTTTCACCGGCGCTTCAATTCAGCAGGCCGGATCTGACGATCGCATTAAAGACCGACGGAGGATTCGGAGGCGGATGGAGCCGGTCGCGGTTGCGCAGTTTACTGGTAGCGACGCAGGTCACGGTATCGATGGTACTGCTGATCAGCGCCGGTTTGCTGATGCGCGGACTCAGCCGCGCCCAGGTCGCAGACCCTGGATACGAAACACAGAGCGTTTACTCGGTCACCGGCGATTTCGGCCCTGATCCCGTCAAGGCGGCTGCGCTAGAGCGCCGGTTGATGGACCGCTTTCAGACCTTGCCGGAGGTCCGGGGTGTTGCGATAGGAAGGGTTCCCTTGATGGGGACCTGGACGGCGAATGTCATGATTGGCACAGACCGCGAGAGGGCCCTGGCAGGCTACGCATCGGACACCTATTTCGATCTGTTTGGAATCCCGATCACCCGCGGGCGGCATCTCACACGGCTCGAATCCGAGCAAGGCGTGAATCTCGCGGTGGTCAGCGAAGCGACAGCTCACAAGTTCTGGCCGGGAGAGGACCCGATCGGCAAAGTCTTCAAGCTGGACATGAGCTATCACGGCAATTACGTCGATTTTGAAGTTATTGGCGTAGCAAAGGACGTGAGGTTTGCCAGCCTTTCGCGAGTGGATGTGACGCGCGTATATCTGGCGCCGAAACCCAGCTGGAACGCGGGATTGCTGGTGCGAACCCAAGGCGACTCGCGCCGCGCGGTCGCCGCGATTCGGGCCGCCGCCGGGACCATCGATCCGAGACTCGCAGCAGGTTTGTCGACTATGAATCTGGAAGCCGGCCCGGTGCAGATGTTGCGGTCGTTTGCGCAGATCAGCGCGCTGTTCGCGGCGATCCTTGCGGCTCTGGCCCTGGCGCTGGCAGGCGTCGGAATTTACGGAGTCATGTCGTACCTGGTGAGCCGGAGCGTGAAGGAAATCGGGGTCCGCGTGGCGCTGGGGGCAAAAGCGGGCGACGTTCTGCTCTCGGTGGTCGTACGCGGATTGCGGCCCGTGTTCTTCGGATTGGCACTGGGAGTAGCTGGCGCCGCGGCGTTATCGGCGCTGCTGCACTCGACGCTCACCCTTCCCGGCTCCTCCGACTTTTTCTATGGCGTCCCCTTTTACGATCCGGCGACGTTCCTGGGATTGTCGCTATTTCTCGTCGTTGTGGCCGCCACCGCCAGCGCAATTCCCGCGCGGCGTGCACTGAAGGTAGATCCAATGGTCGCGTTGCGATACGAGTAGCCGTCAATCTGGCATCCCCGCCCTTACGGGTCGGGGTTATAACCCCTGGCGTCAGCCAGGGGATTCTACAACTTCTTCAGCCAGATATTCCGCATGAAGATTTTTCCCGTCCCCTCGATCTCAAACCCGATCAGCCCGCTCTTGCGAAACTTCGTCGGATCGTCGTCGATCAGGATCGACATCATGTGGCCGTTGATGATGTGCGTCATCGTCGTGCCCCGGGCGATAATGTGCAACTGATTCCAGTCGTCGACCTTCACATAGCCGCCGAGCTCGTCCTTGTCGCCCAGCGTGGCCAGAAGGCGCGGAGGCTTGCCCTCCGCGGTCTGTACCGCCTGTCCTCTCCATGCGATGATGCCTCGGCCGGTGGCTTGTTCATAATACTGACCGCTATAGCGATTCTGGCCGTCGAAGTCGAATTGCGCGCCCAGCATGTTCCACTTGGCCTGGCCGGCCTGATCTGGCGGTGTGCCCCGAGGCTGACCGCTGGGGCAGGGGCCCTGCGGACCGCGTCCGCCTCCGGGGCCTCTGCCGGCCCGTGGAGGACGAGGTTCCTGAATCGCGCCGCGATACTGCACGCCGCTGTTGATATGCGCGCCTTCGCCTTTCATCTCGACCTTCATCTCGAAGTCCGCAGCTTCGCCGCCCTGCCACACCAGATAGATCGTGCCGGTCGGTTTCTCACACGTCGATTCGGACTCAATGGCTCCATCGACGATGCGCCAGTAATTCTTGTCGCCGTCCCAGCCGTTCAGAGTCGAGCCGTCGAACATAGAGATCCAGCCCGCGTGGTCGTTAAAATCGATGGGATCGGGCTGCCGGAATCCGCCGCCACCTCGGCCGCGGCCCGGCCCGGGAGTGCCGGCCGGGGGCTGCTGCGGCCGGGCGGGTAATCCGTAAAAAAAGAAAAACGAAGCCGCGGAAAATACGGCCGGACTCATGAGAAGAGCTCTGGAAATCTTCACGTCGTCTCCCTTCAACTACACGTGGTTTTGGGGCCTTGAAACGACTCAAACGCGCCTCAAGCTTCGCTGAGCGTATCCCAGAAACGGGCGCTTGTCAATGGAGGCGGTTCGCGCGTATCATCGATCGATGCAGAAATGGCGTGTTTACTCAATATTTACAATCGCGGCGACGCTGTGCGCGCAGCAGCCGCGTGAGCGTTGCTTTCATTTCGAATATAGGGCTGCGGTGCAGGCGACGGCCGGGGGGCAGAATTTTCGGCTCTGGATTCCGATTCCCCACGATGACGCTTATCAACGCATCACGAATTTGCGCATTGATTCGCCCTCGGCCTACACGATGGCGGGCGACGATCTCGGGAACAGGATCGTCAGCATCGAATCGGGAACGCCTCCGTCCATCGCAGTAACGTTCGACTGCGTGCGGAAGGAGCACCTGCGACCGGCGCCGGCCGGCGCTGCTTCCCTCAGCGACGCGGAACGGGCGCGCTGGCTGGCGCCCGATCGAATGGTGCCGCTCGACGACACGATCCGCAAATGGGCCCGGGAAGTGGTGGACGCCGCCGGCGCGCATACAGATCTGGAAATGGCGCGCGCCATCTACAATCATGTGGTCGCGACGGTAAAGTACGACAAGACGGGAAAAGGGTGGGGCCGCGGCGACATCTATTACGCCTGCGACGCGCGGCGCGGAAACTGCACCGATTTCCACGCGATTTTCATTGGCTACGCGCGCGCGATGGGAATCCCGGCGCGTTTCTCAATCGGTTTTCCGATCCCTTCAGAACGGGGGCAAGGTTCCATCGCCGGCTACCATTGCTGGGCGGAGTTTTACGCGAACGGCATCGGGTGGATTCCCATCGACGCGTCGGAAGCGGCGAAAGATCCAACACGTCGCGAATATTTCTTTGGCGCCCACGATGAGAACCGCGTGGAGTTCACGCGTGGGCGCGATTTGAAACTTACGCCGCGGCAGGCCGCGGACCCACTGAACTATTTCATCTATCCCTACGCCGAAGTCGACGGGAAACCGGTCGAGGTCGCGGACCGCGTTTTTTCCTGGAAAGACCAGAACTGACCTCACGGGCCGCTCTTCCGCGTTGGATCGTCTGGGTTTCGCTGTCGGAATGGTGCTATTCTTCGCGTAGAGTCATCCGGCAAATCTCGTCGCCCCGCAAACACGTTTAGTGAACTTGTTCGTGCTCTCACGCAGCAACCCCATGAGTCTCTTATGACGCGTTTTCGAATGTCGGTCATTTTGCTGTGCGCCCTGCCTATGTGCGCGCAGGACCCCGGGTCGTTCTTCTCCTGGCCGACAGACGTAATCAATAACGAGCTGCCTTCGTGGCTGCGTTTTTCGGGGGAAGAGCGGATCCGAGTGGAAGGCTACGATAACGGCGGCTTCAAGCCGAACAACACCGATTTCTACCTGCTTCAGCGCCTGCGGCTCAACATGAAGATTCAGCCGGTATGGTGGCTGAAGATTTTCGCGCAGTCGCAGGACGCGCGCGAGTTCTTCAAAGGCGGGATCCCGGTCGCTCCTTATCAGGACACCTGGGATCTGCGCCTCGCGTATGCCGAAATCGGCGACATGGAGAAAGGATTCTTCGCGCTCCGCGTCGGGCGGCAGGAGATCAACCTCGGCGATGAACGGCTGGTGGGCAGCTCGCCCTGGACCAATGGCGCCAGAAGCTTCGATGCCGCCCGGCTGAGGCTCCATCACAAGAAACTGCGCGCCGACATTTTCGCTGCCTCCGTGGTGGTGTTGAGAGACGGTGGTTTGGGCGAGATCGCGCCCGGAAACAATCTGTATGGCCTGTACGGCGGGATGGACAACGTCGTTCCGAACTCGACCATTGAGCCTTATCTGCTCTGGCGGTCCCAGTCGGACGTTAAGGCGCAGCTCGGCGGCCTCGGCACGTACGACATGAAGGTTCCAGGATTGCGATGGGTCGGGACGTTACCCCGGAATTTCGACTACAACACCGAGGTCGCATTCGAGCGCGGCCGCGTGCTGAAAGACTCGATCGACGCATGGGCCGGCCACTGGCTGATGGGATACAAGGCGCCCACGCTTCCCTTCTCGCCCCGATTCGCAGCCGAATACAACTACGCCACCGGATCGGCCAGCTCCAAACTCGGTCAGCGCAACACCTTCGACCAGCTCTATCCGACCGCCCACGACAAGTACGGGCTTGCCGATCAGGTGGGCTGGAAAAATATTCATCACCTGCGCGTGGGTCCGGAATGGAACTTCACCTCGCGCTGGTCCCTGGCGTCGCGCTATAGCGATTACTGGCTTGCCAACGCCCACGATGCGCTGTACAACACCTCCAACTCCGTGGTCGCGCAAATGGCCAACGGCACGGCCGGACGATGGGTGGGCCAGGAAATCGATCTGGTGAACGCGATCAAGGTCTCGAAGATTACCACCATCGGCGCTGGACTCTCGCACATCTTTCCCGGAACCTTCCTGAAACTGGCGACGCCCGGGCTGGGCTACACGGCTCCGTACCTGTTCTTCCAGACGATGTTCTAAACATCTCGGACGGATTTCGTATCCTGATTCAGTGATCCGCTCTTTCTCTGTTCTGCTGCTCGCGATTCCGGCGGTGGCGCAAACTTCCTTCGAAGTCGAGGAAGCCACCATCGCCCAGGTCCACGACGCGATGAAAGCCGGCCGCCTCACCTGCCGCGCGCTGGTCGATCAATACCTGAAGCGTATTGACGCGTACGACAAGAACGGCCCGGCGATCAACTCCATCGTTTTGGTGAATCCCGACGTCCAAAAGGAAGCCGACGAGCTCGACCGCCGCTTCGCGCAGTCCGGCCTGACCGGTCCGCTGCACTGCGTACCCGTGATCGTCAAGGATAACTTCGAAACGAAGGGCCTTCGAACCAGCAACGGTGCGCTGGTGTTCGCGAAATATATTCCCGACAAAGACGCGTTCTTGGTCAAGCGCATCAAAGAAGCGGGCGCCGCTCGTCCTCGCCAAATCCAATATGGCCGAGTGGGCCTTCAGTCCGTACGAAACCGTCAGCTCGATTCTTCCCGGCTACACCCGGAATCCGTACGCGCTGAGCCGTGTCACCGCGGGCTCCAGCGGAGGCACCGCGGCCGCCATCGCCGCCAGCCTCGGTCTGGTCGGGCTCGGCAGTGACACCGGCAACTCGATTCGCGGACCGTCGTCCCATCAAGCGCTGGTCGGCATCCGCTCCACCATGGGACTCACCAGTCGCGCCGGAGTTTTTCCCCTCAGCCTTCGCGCCGATATCGCCGGTCCCATCACGCGCACCGTGGAAGACGCCGAAAAGGTTTTTCAAGTGATCGTCGGCGCCGATCCGGACGACCCCGTCACCGCCGCCGCGCCCGCCCACCTTCCCCAGAACTACGCGGCGTCTCTCGATCGCAGCGGCCTGCGCGGCGCGACGATCGGGATTCTCCGCCAGGCTTATGAACGCGAATCCGCCGATCCGGAAATCGTGAGTATTTTCAAGACCGCCATAGAAGACGTGCGCCGCGCCGGAGCCACCATTGTCGATCCCGCCCCTGTCGACCAGGTTCGCCGCGAGCGCGGTTCGGGCCCCTGCCAGGGATTCAAGTACGACCTCAATCATTTCCTCGCCGGGCGAAACGCGCCCGTGAAAACTCTCGCCGAAATTATCAAGTCCGGGGGCTTCCATCCCTCCGCCCAGCGCCGTCTAGAACAGGCCGAGCAGGGTCCGGAGAACGGCCCCGATTCGCCCGCCTGCAAAGCCGACGCGGCTTATCGCGAGCAGGTCCGCGATGCGGTGAACAAAACCATGGACAACCTCAAGCTCGACGCGTTTGTTTATCCCACATGGAGCAATCCCCCGCGCCTGATCGGCGATTTGAACACGCCCGCGGGCGATAACAGCCAGTTCTATTCGCCCACCACCGGATTTCCGGCCATCAACGTCCCGATGGGATTTTCGCGAGGCGGCACGCTCCCCGCCGGCATGACGTTTTTCGGCCGCGCGTGGTCTGAAGGGTTGCTGATCAAGCTCGCGTACGCTTATGAACAGGCGACACATCATCGCCACGCCCCGTCGACGGCTCCACCTTTGCGTTAATCCCGCTCCCCTGATAAGGTGAGCAGCAGAATCATTCGGACTGCCGACGGTCGCTTGTGTCGGAGCGGGCGTCGAGAAGAGCGGGGGACGGTCCCGGCTGGGATCGTCTCTGGCGGCAGAAACCCTGGCACAGCCGGTGCTTTCTTTTCAAGGGATTGCGCCAAGGTTTCTGGAAAGTCTCGACGCGGCACGCACGAGTGCGTGCGCGACAATTCGCGCTGATTTTATCGCCCCTTGTACACTCCGTCGAAAATACACGATCAACGATTACGGTGGGGCGGACGCCCTCGTCCGCGCCGGACCCCTGGTCCGGCTTCCAGCCCACGCCGACGAGGGCGTCGGCCGCAGGCCGGGGGGCCTGCCCCACAGGACAATCTGAGTTTCACGGGTCTATTTATCGGGGTCGGCGTCTTCGAGGGCTCATCGTAGAGGAGTTCGCGGTTGCGGGCTAGCCGCGCCTGGTTGATTTGGGCTTTCGTAAAAACGAAGCCATCGCCGGACGGCTCGTGGGTTTCTCCTTTGGCTTCATATATTTCCATGATGTGGACCAGTTTGTCCAGGTCTTACCGGCTTCGGTAACGGGTCCGGTGTTGACGACATTTCGTGTCCTTTCGTCTAAGGACATAACATTGGGCGTTGTGGGAAGCGGGTTCGTGGAAGTGGAATGTGATTGAAAAGTTGGGAGTTTTTCACTTCCTCCGCCGCGTGAACTTCATGCCCGACCAATCCGCGTCCACCGCGCAGATCTTGTAATCGACCATGCCGACGTCCAGTCCCATCGCGCGCACATCGTTCTGAGTAAAGTCGACTCGATGGCGGCCCGCTCGTTTCGGATAAATAATCCACAGCGAGCAGCCCTCGGGCATCCGCGCCGCCGCGAGTTCGAAGGCATCCGCCACTTCATGGCTGGCCCTAGCGAACCACAGCACCAGCTTCGTGTCTCGAGCGATCCGGGCGCGCAATTCCACGCTCTCCGGCAGATCGCCGAGCAGTTCGGCGAATCCTTCCTCAGCCCCGATCAGCGCGGCAATGGTCCCCGGCTTCAGGTCCAGCTTCTTGGCCAGAGGCGAACCCGCGAACTGCTGCATGTACGGCGGCGGATGTACGAGCGCCATAGGCGGATTCTTCATCGCCTTCGACAGCGCAACCGCCACTTCGGCCCAATCCGTAAAAATCGCATCAGGCAAGTCGAGGCGGGCTCGCGCGACTTTCTCCTCAGCCCCGCCCGCGAACACAATCGGAATGTGCCGCATCGACTTGCTGGTCCGCACCATCACGGCGACGGCGCGCCCGTGCGACGGCAACCGGTCGAGATCGATCAATATCACACCCGGCGGATCCTGCTTGAGCCGCGTGATCATGCCCGCCGGATCGAATGGCGACGCGTCGACATCGAACCCGGCTTTCTTGAGAACGCTCGCGCGCTCCCGGGCGAGATCCCCCTGCCAGCAAACCAGTCGAATTTGAGCCACGGCTACTCGTGCTTCTGCGCCACCTGAAAATGGCTCAGCGTATCGGCATAATTGGCGATGCCCTTATAGAGCGCCTCCGCGATCTTCTGGCGGTGCTCCGGCCTTCTGAGCAGCGCCTCGTCGCCGGCATTGGTGAGGAACCCGATCTCGGCCAACACGCTCGGCATGGACGCGCCGATCAGCACGATGAAGGGCGCTTTTTTCAGACCGCGATTCTTCGCCGCCGCGTTGCCCTTGGTTTCGAGAGTGCTCAGCGACGTTTGCAGCCGCAGGGCGAACTCGCGAGACTCGTCGATTTTGTCCTTCAGCGCGATTTTCTGAAGCAGATCCTTCAGATCGTAGATGGAACTGGAGGCACCCGCGTTCTCGCGCGCCGCAACGTCCATCGCCGCCTTGGACGTGGTGAAGTTGAGATAGTACATCTCGACGCCCGCGACCGCCCGGATCGGCGACGAGTTGGCGTGAATCGACAGGAACAGATCGGCCTTGCGGTCGTTGGCGATGCGCGTCCGTTCTTCAAGCGGAACGAACGTGTCGTCGGAGCGGGTGTAAATCACTTCGCTCCCCATACGATCTTCGATCAATGCCCCTAGGCGCCGGGCGATATCGAGCACCACTTCTTTTTCGTACAAACCCGAAGGCCCATGGGTGCCCACGTCCCTGCCTCCGTGACCGGGATCGATCACCACGCGGCCCACTTTCAATCCCAGCACGCGCGTCAGGGAACGGTCGCCATTGGCGTTGCGCTTGGCCGGTTCGGCGGCAACACCGGATGCGCTAGCGGGTTTTTCGGGCTTCAAGTCCGGCGCCGCAAGCGCCGTGCCCGGCGGTGGCGGCAGTTCGCTCTTCATCGTGGAGATAGCAGGCGCCGGAGGCTTCGTCGGCTTGGCCATCACTGGCATTGGCGGAGGAGGAAGCATTTCCGGCGGCAGGACAGTCGCCATCTCGGTCCGCGCGATTTCCATATGCGGCGGCGGCTCGAACCTGCGCGGCTCTGGTCTCTTGGCGACAGCGGACGCCGGCGTTTCCTCGACAATCACGATTGGATGCGTGACCGATGGCGGCGCGATCGGCGGCGCCACAGCCGGTTCGGTGACCCTGCCGATCACGGGCGCCGGCTTGTCCTTCGCGCGCAGCTCGATCATCAACCGGTCGGGACTGGTCAACTGCGAAGCGGTGAATTCCACCCGCTGTTCGAGGTCGAGCACCACGCGCGTTACACCGGGCTGCGTCTCGGCGATGCGGATCTGCTTGAGGACCCTGTCGCCCACGGCGATGGTGCGCAGGCCCTTGGCCACCATCTCCGGCCTCGCCTGGATGTCGAAAAACAGCCGCTCGGGATTGGTCAGCCGCTCGGAGTGAAATTTGAAACCCGCGGACACGTCGATGGCGACGCGCGTCATGTCGCCGAGCGACCAGAATCTGACAGCGCTGACTTTGCCCGTGGGAACCTTGTTCGTAGCCACCTTGGATGCCGCGGCAAAAGACACCGCTGCCGCAAGCAGGAAACTCGCGGCGAGTCTCGACCTACTGCGCGGTCCTAAGATGCAGCCTGCCATTTTCGTCGATGAACTGTTCCACGGCCGCCGGTTTGATTTCCACCGGCTTCACTTCCACCGTCCTTATGTCGGGGGGCGCCTGCGCGGGCTTCGCCGCATCGGCCGCGCGCCGCGCTTCGCCGTAACGCTTGCCCACCTGGTAAACGTAATTCTCGGTTTCCGCGTAAGGCGGAATCCATTTGTACTTGTCCACCGCGCCCGGACCCGCATTGTAGGCCGCCAGCGCCAGCCGGTCGTCTTTATAAAGGTCCTTCAGATACTTCAAATATTTCACGCCGGCTTCGATATTCTGTTGTGGATCGAAACTGTTGCTGACGCCCAGCATGCGCGCGGTGGAGGGAATCAACTGCATCAGCCCCTCCGCGCCCTTGTTGGACACGGCGTGAACGTTGTAGTTGCTCTCCACTTTAATCATCGAGTGAACCAGCAGTGGATCGACGTCGTGCGCGCGGGCCGCTTTCTCGACAAGCGCGTTCAGGTCCTTGCTGGTCCGTTCGAGCGGCGGCGTGATTTTCGTCAGTACGGGCCTGGAGGAAACGACCACGCTGCGCACCAGTTTCCCTGTACGCGGATCGGCCTTCACCACCTGCGTTTTGTGGACCACGGGAGCAGGCGCACTCGGGGCGATCGAGTTCGAATCTGCGGCGCGACTGGGGGAGGCGGCCAGCATGGCAAGTGCCACTATCAAACAAATATACACCCTTTTGTTTAATTCCACTATAGAATCATACTCCTTCGGGCGCACGCCTGCCGACGTTGCTACTATCATCTCATGAGTTGCTCTGGCTTCGTTCTGGCGGGAGGGGGCAGCCGGCGCATGGGACGGGACAAAGCCCTGCTGCCGCTGGGAGACGCAACCATGGTCGAGCGGATCGCCGCCGCCGTGCAAAGCGCGGCCGGAAACGTGACCATCATCGGACCGGTTGAGCGATATGCCCACCTGGGTCTTTCGGTCGTTCCCGATAAAATCGAAAATTGCGGGCCTTTGGGCGGGCTTTACACCGCGCTCGGTTTGACCGTAGCGGACTGGAATTTGGTTGTCGCCTGCGACATGCCGCATCTGACCGCTGCATTTCTCAAACAGTTGATCGAAGCGGCCGAAGCCTCGGACGCGGACTGCCTGGTCCCCGAAACCGGCGGAAAACTCGATCCCCTGTGCGCCGTCTACCACGCCCGCGTGCTCCACGCCGCGGAGTCCGCAATTGATCGCAAACTGCTCAAAATGCACGATTTTATATCCACCCTTCGCACTTCCCGCTGGCCCGTTCCCGACGCCCGGCCGCTCCATAACGTCAATACGCCCACCGAATGGTCCGCGAGATGACACAACCGCGCCTTTCGCACTACATCGAGTTCGAGCACATTTATAAGACGTTCGACCGCCCCGTTTTAGTCGACGTCAACTTTCATGTCGATGCCGGAGAGACGCTGGCCATCATCGGCCGCAGCGGCGTCGGCAAGTCGGTGAGTCTGGGCCACATCATGGGATTTATCAAGCCGGACGCCGGACGCATTCACGTTGCCTACACCGACATGACCGACGAGAGCGAGACCGAATGGAAGCGCGTCCGCAAAAAAGTCACCATGGTCTTCCAGTCGGGCGCGTTGTTTGACTCCTTGACGGTGGGTGAAAACATTTTATTTTCGCTCGAATTGCGCGAGGATTACGACGAGAAAAACAAGGAGGACGTGGTCAAGGGACTCCTCCAGATGGTGGACCTGCTCGACTATAAAGACGAGTATCCAGCCGATTTATCCACTGGACACAAGCGCGCAGTGGCCATCGCACGCGCACTGGCCGCGCAGCCCGAATGCATCCTTTACGACGAGCCGACGACCATGGTCGATCCGATTATGAGCGATCACGTCGGGAACCTGATGCTGCGCCTCAAAACCCATCTACGCCTGACCAGCGTGGTGGTCACGCACGATCTCGACTTGATGCGCAAGGTCGCCGACCGCGTGGTGTTCCTGTTCGAAGGCCACGCAATTTACTTCGGCCCGGTTTCTGAGCTGGAGAACTGTCCCCATCCGCATATTCAGGAATTTCTGGCCATGGACCGGGTGTAGCGGCCGGGCAGTTGCGAATGTGGGGCGGGCTATCAGCCGGCAGCCTGCTGGAAGCAGGCTGCCGGCTGATAGCCCGCCCCACACGTCCCTTGTGGTAGTTTCACACAGACTGTAGGCGCTCACTGCCTGATCCACTTCACGAACAACGACACCGCCATCGCCGCCGCCGCATCGAATTTCGAATAATACTTCTTCACGTCCTTCGCCCTCGTACTTCTCCCGAAACTTCTCGATCACGGATTTCACGGCTTTGGAATCGGTCACGGGAACGGCTCGGAATTCGCCTCCAAAGCCTCTCGCATCAATTCGAATGGATGGGTTCTTCAGCACGTCCTTCGGCAACAGGTCTCTGTCCTGAAACGAAAGAATCGACGACCGAAGTTGACCGGAATGGATAGATGGTTTTGGGTCGCGGTCCGCCGAAAAGTGGTCGGTGGAAGGCTTCGCTCCTGGTGGTGAAGCCAGAAACCGTGGTGGAGTGGCATCGTCTGAGGTTCCGGCGACTGGCAGCTCAAATCGAAAGAGCAATACGTAACGTCAAGGGTAGG
>CAVVNE010000024.1:0-40527 GCA_963749245.1 Bryobacterales bacterium | reverse complement strand
CCGCGGGCCAGTTCACGCCGATCGACGGCTTCGACCGCGCAGCGGGGCCGCGGCGCTCTGCTCTCGACAAGGCGTTCGTCGACTCCGCCCTCGCGGCCGGAGCGGATGGGCGCTTCGGAGAGCGTGTCGTCGACCTGATCGGCTCCGGGACCGCGGAGGACCCTGTCGCCGGGGTCGTGCTGGAGAGCGGCGAGCGGATCGGCGCCAAGTGGGTCTTCGGCGCCGACGGTCGCGGCTCGACGGTCGCGGGCCGGCTCGGGATCGAGAAGACCCGTCCCCTCAGCGGGGAGGTCGCCGTTCCTGTTCGCATACTGGCGCGGCATCCCCGACGACGGCTACGCGACGCTGGACATCACGGAGGACGCAATCGTGAGCCGCTGGGCCGTCGAGGACGGAATGCACCTGCTCGCTGCGGCCGCGAACGCCGAGTTCACGCGAGGGTCCAAGGAGGAGCGCCGGCGCCGGTACCTCGAACGGCTGCGCCATTTCCCTCGAGACGATCGAGCCGGACGTCCTGGAGCGGGCTGAGATGGTCAGCGACCTCATCGTCGCGCCCGAGTCGCTGATGCGCGGCTTCTTTCGCACCCCGACCGGCCCGGGGTGGGCCCTGGTCGGCGACGCCTGCCACTTCAAGCATCCGGGCACCGCCCAAGGGATCGGCGACGCCGTCGAGCAGGCGATCTACCTGGCTGAGTTCGCTATCGGGCGCCAACCCGAGCCTCGAGTCCTACGCAGGCTGGCGCGACAAGCGCGCCTCCGAGCACTACGAGTGGTCCTTCACGTGGGGGCGGTTCCCGCGGCCCGAGTCCGAGAACTTGTTCAGGGGCTGGGCAAGCGAGGCCGACGCCGCCCAGGACCTTCGCGACTCCTTCAGCCGCCTTGTGGAGCCGTCTCAGGTGATCAGCAGGAGCGGCTCGCGCGCTGGTTCGCCGACGACGACCAGGGACTCGAGCGGACTGGGGACGGTTGTCCGAGGCCGAAACGACTACTGGGCGTCTCCCTGAGCCAGCTCAGCCACCGGCTGCCACTCGCGCCATGTCGCGAGGCGACCCTCGTAATCGTTCTCGGCGATACCCAGCGGTGCGCGTGCCGAAGAACACCCGTAGCGGCGGGGGATCGGCGTCGACGACGCGCATGATCGCCGCGGCCGAGGCGGTCGGGTCACCCGGCACGTTGCTGGCGCGCCACTGCTGCTGGCGCTCGCGCAGTCCGTCGTAGGCCGGGTTGGGCTCCGAGCGCTTGGACGACGGCCCGCTCCAATCGGTCGAAAACCCGCCGGGCTCGACCAGCGTGACGTTGATCCCGAACTCCTTGACCTCCTGGGCGAGCGCCTGACTGATCCCCTCCAGACCCCACTTCGAGGCGTGATAGATACCGACGCTCGGGAACGCCGAGATGCCCCCGATCGACGACACCTGGACGATGTGGCCGCTACCCTGCTCACGCAGGAACGGCAGCGCAGCTTGCGTCACCCACAGCGCGCCGAACAGGTTGGTCTCGATCTGGGCCCGAGCCTCCTGCTCGGAGATCTCCTCCACCATCCCGAAGTGGCCGTAGCCCGCGTTGTTGACGACGATGTCCAGCCGACCGAAATGCTCGTGGGCCCGTTTGACGGCGCCAAACGCCGCCTCGCGGTTGGTGACATCCAGAGTCAGCGCCAGCAGCGCGTCGCCGTGCTCGGCCTTGAGGTCGTCGAGCGTGCTTGGGTCACGCGCGGTGGCGGCGACGCGGTCGCCGCGCTCCAGCGCCGCCTTCGTCCACTCGCGACCGAAGCCGCGCGAAGTACCGGTTATGAACCATGTCTTGTTAGCCATAGAACGATCCTAGTGAAGCCGTGGCGTTGCCTCCGGGCCGGTGAGCCGCCCCGGGCTTCGCGGGTACGACCGGGCCCGCGAGCTACGGTCGCGCGCCGATCCCGGGATAGCTCACGACAAAGCCGTCGGCATCGAACTTGATATCGCTGATGAACTCGCCGGCCTGGAAGCGAACGACACCATCTCCCAGCGGCGTGTAGCGCTGTTCGGAGATCGTCACCTGGAGCGAAGGGACCTCGACCCAGCGCATGCGATAGTCGCGGGCCGGCCCTGGCTCCAGCAGCCGGTCACGGATCACGGGCAACGAGTTGAACAGCGGCGACCAGCCGAGATCGAAGAAGTCCGCGCCGTCGAGTCCGAGCTCGAGCGTTCGCTCGCCGACGAGCTCGAGGTGAAGGGTTTCTGGCTCGAGCAGGTAACGCAGCTCATAGGTAGCCCCGAGTTGGGTGCCACAAGCCGCGAACTCCGGCTCGGTCTGCTGGACGTGTGCGACCTCCATGCGAGGTGCGCCATCGCCAATCCATGCAGTCTCTTCGTCATCGGGCAGAAGCTCAAACCGGCGAGTGCGTGATGGCCGTTCGCCGGGCCTCGTCGAGCGCGCGGGCCATCAGAACGGCCAGCGCGCGCCAGCCCCAGCGGGCGGTTGCAGTCGAGTGCGCGGCCCGTCCTCGCCGAAGGCGCTCGGGATCGTCGTCGAGCGCGCAGACGATCGTGTCTGCAAGCTCGTCGCGATCGTCGGGGCGGACGAGCCAGCCGGTGCGGCCGTCGTCGATGATCTCGGCGGGCCCGAGGCGGTTGACGGCGATCGCCGGCAGCCGCAGTCCATCCCCTCGACGAGCGCCAGACCGAACTGCCCACCAACGGATGCGAGCACTTGCGCGTCGGTGGCGTTGAGGAAGCTGGAGAGGATGGAGTGGTCGTGCCAGCCGGCGAGGAACACGTTTCGGGCGCCGGTCCGCTGGACGGCATCCCACGGATGCTCGCCCTCGCATTCGCCCGGATAGCCCCCCGAGCAGCACGAGCGCCGGCTCCTGTCGCGCGCGCCGCTCGGCAAGTGCGAACGCTTCGATCAGCAACCCGAGCCGCTTGACCGCCGTGTAGCGCCCGACGGCGACAGGATGGTGACGTGGTCGGATCGCGACCTGGCCGGGTTCGTACGCGACGCTCCCCGGCTCAGCTCCGGGCCGCCAGCCCTTGGGCTCCTCGACGAGCGCCTGCCGCCAGAAGCGGCCGCGGTCGACGGTCCGCGGTGCGAACAGCCCCGCGTCGAAGCCGTTGGCGACGACGACGCAGACGGCGCGCTCGACACCGAGCACGGCGACCGCCCGATCGACGTTCCGGGGGGTCTGGACAACGATCCGCGCGCACTGCCGTGCCCAGCGTCGCATCCGACGAGCCCACGCCGCTGCATGGATCCAGTGAGCGGGCGCTGCGTCGTCGATCTGCTCGAGCATCAGTAGCTCCGTCCCGTGGAGGTGGCCGACGACCGGGATCTCGGGCGCCGATCCGCGCGGCCGCCTCGTTGAGCGGCGTCAGGTGGTTGAGCAGCAGCACGTCGAACGCAGCCACGTCGGCCTCGCGCAGTGCCTGCTCCCAGGCGACCGTGTGGGCGCGGTACTCGGCGTCGTCGCTCCCAACAATCCCTTTGGCAACCTGGGCCGCAACGCGTTTCGCGCGCCGGGTCTGGAGCAATGGGATTTGGGGATCAACAAGAATTTCCGTATCACGGAAGGCATCTCCGTGCAGTTCCGGAGCGAATTCTTCAATGTGTTGAATCACACCAACTTCGGGCCGCCGACCGTGACGACCACCAGCGGCGCGTTTGGCACCATCACCAACGCGCTGCCGGCGCGGCAGATTCAGTTCGCGTTGAAGCTGTTGTTCTAGGGGCCCGCTTTGGGAATGACCGGAACGGGCTACTAGTGTCGCGGCTCCGAATTGGAGCCGCGGTGCGTGACCTGGCGGACAAGCGCGTGGGGCTTACGACGCGCGGGCTTGACCGACGAGCTTCCTGACGACGAGGATCCGTATGGAATCTGGATCTGGTTGATATCGGCGGTATCCGTGACGATCTCGACATAGACGCTGTCGCCGGCGCCGAGCCCGGTCTTCGGAACCTGCACGTTGATCTGGTATAACCCAGCCAGCCCCGGCGCGAGGCCGGCGTACTGGATATTGCCCATCACGCCGGTTGACCCGTTGGTGTAGTCGTTGAAGTAGACCCATAAATAGGCGGGGTAAAGGTCGGCGACGCTCAGCGTGCCGGTAGGCCCTAATGCGCCGTCCATGATCGACGGCGTCACTGTGCCCAGTCCGGTCAGATAGAGCGAAATATATTCACCCGGCTGCGCAGGGCTGTTCAAGTCGACCGGCGTGCCGGACGCCGCATGCCGCGCCGACGCATAGCCGATCCCCAACTGGTTCTGCGAGAACACGCCCGGCGCCGAATCCTGGAAATACATCTGCACCACGTTCGACGGCGTGCCGTTATTGGTCACCTGAATATTGGCCAGACCCGTCTGGTTGGATGCGATCTCGTAGGGAACGATGGCCGCGATCTGGGTCGAGCTCACGTAATAGATGGGACAAGGGATGCTGTCGATCGACACGGAAACGCCGCCGAGAGTCGTCGGAAACGGCTGTCCGCCGATCGTCGTCATAGTCACTGGAGAAAGGCCGGTGCCGTACAGCGTGATCAGTTCCCCGGGCGCGAGACTCGCCGTAATCGGCTGGTAACTGGCCGCATTCACCACTCCGGTCGGGTAGAGATAAACGCCGGGTCCGGAAAACTTTGGCGCTTGCATGCCCACCACCAGCGCGTAATTCCCGCCCGTTCCGATGCCGACAAACGCCAGCCCGGCATCGCCGAAGATGAATTGATATCCGGTGTAGTCGGGGTTGACGAGAGTCCCGTCCGCGTTCAGTTGGACGACATCGTCGGTGCCGAAGTCGTAGGAATAGGAATTCGGATAATTCAGCCTCGCATGCTCAATGGCGTCGCCCGCGGTGTCTCCGAAGCTATTGAGCGCCCCGTAATACGAATCCGTCCCGCAGGACGTGCACGCCGGGGAGTCTTCCAATCCGGCAGTGAAATACAGTCCCTTGGTGATGCTGTTCGTCCCGGGAATCGCCAGCGTCTTTACGCCGAAGAAGATGTCGTAACCGCTCGCCGTCCAGCCCAGGATGAAGTTGCCGTCGGCGGATTCGAAAATGGTCTTGGTCCCGGTGAACAGCGCATTGGCCGACGTCACGCCGGAAGGAAGCGGAATGGTCAGCGTCGCGCTCCCGTCGCTATTGAATCCGTAAGTCGCGCCCGTGACCGTCTGCTTGATCGTTGCCGCGGTCTGGTTCGACGCTTGCCCGATCATTGAAATCGCCGCGAATCCGCCCGCGCCGTTGGGGCTCAGCTTGAACAGGGCGTTCTTTATGGCGCTGCTGGTACCGCCGGCGAAATCCAGCACTCCAGTCTGGTACGCGGCGCTAAAGCTCGCGTTGGTGGGCGCGGTTCCCGTGGGAATGGCGATGAAGATGTCGTTCAGTACATTTCCCTGCCCTTCGGATTCCGTCGCACTGCCGGTGAACACGCCCTGCGCGATCGCGCCGAACTCATCATCCGCGTACACCGACGGATACAAAGGACTGCTGATATAGCCGGCCCCGTTGGATCCGATCGCGTAGGTCCCCGTCGTCGTGAATGGCTGCGCCGCGCCGTTCGATACCGTGTTGTCGACCTGCGTGCCGGTAATAGAGTAATTTCCGGCGCCGTCGAATACGATCAGCCCGAAGGTCGCCGTCACCTCGGTCGGATTGCCGTTTTGATCCACGGTCTGGATGGCGATGTGCCGGAACTGGTAGTTCCCTTTCAGCAGCCCGTTTTGACTCGTGTCCTGGGTCTGGCCATGGGCGGCTGCGAATCCAACCAGAGCGAACGCCGCAACGCGAAAAAAGGATCTGTTTTGCCGTAAACTCATGGAGCCTCTGAATTTAGGATAGCTAACGCCCGTCGAGGGAAACCTGCACCTAATTGGAGGCTCACCGGTCTATTTCCGTTCCATTCGTTTTTTGTGGCGCGAGCATCAGGTCACAGTGTCGTAGCGTGGCAGTTTTTTTGCTGACCGCGCCCCTGAAAAATCGTGGTCGCGGCTCCAAAAAAGTCGAGCAGCGCTTTTGGGAACCCCATGCGTGGCGTCGCCCACAGGCGTCGAGAGGAGTCTCGACGCGGCACGCCACGGGCGTGCGCCACAAAACACACAGGCTCTTTCGTCGGTTCGCGGTTGATTTTGGCTTTCGCAAAAACGAAGCCATTTTAGGTTTCTCCTTTGGCTTTATACATTTCCATGATGTCGAGCAGTTTGCCGGAGCTGGGACGGCCTTGTGCTGGCGCTCCGGAAAGGCGAGGAGGGCCTGGACGGGACTGGATTCGGTAGCGCCTTTTAAGTGGTATTCGGCGGTGAAGGATTTCCTCCGTGGGCAGGACGACTTGGGCGGTGAGCGCGTCGCGGAAGGCGTTGGCTCGGTTGATTTCGGCGGTTGACGACATTTCTTGTCCTTTCATATTAAGGACATAACATTGGGCGTCGCCGGGAGTGGGTGGGTGGAACTGGGAGGTGGCTGAAAAGCCGGGAGTTAGGGGCTGGAAAACCGCGAGTGACCGCTCCCGAAGGTCGCGGCTCCGCTACGCTGGCGGAGGCCCGTCCTGCGCGGCCAGCAAGCTTGCCAGCAGCCTTTCCTTCGTTCCTTCCATGAACAACGTCAGCTTCGACTTGTTATCCAGAATCCTCTGCGTTTCCAGTAGATCGAACAGTGCGTCCGCCACCTCCGGATCTCCCGAAATCTCCTTGAGCGCTGTTCCGATCATGTTCGGCCGTACCACCGCCGCCTTGGCGAGTTCCACCGCCGCTTCCCTCTCCGCCGAACTGGTGATGATGCTGACCTGGTTCGCTCCGTCCTGCTTGATGGCGGACGTGACCTGCCGCAGGCGGTTCACGACTTTCTCTTCAATTTGTTTGATCATCCCCACATCGCGGAAATGCACCTTGCGCACGTACACCGACCCCAGTTTGTAACCCCACGCCTGCGATTTTTCCGACACTTCCGCCCGCACCGTCTGGCTCATCTGGTGCCTCGTCTCCAACATCTGCTCCAAAGGCATGTTGCTCAGGCAGCGCACCGTCGCGTTGCTCACATTCGCCCGCAGAGATCCACGAGGATCGGTATTCTTGAACAAATACGCCACCGCATCGCTGATCTGCATCTCATACCAGATGCCGATGCCCATCGGCGCGCCTTCTTCGGAGTTGACAGGCTGGCTGCGCAGATATTCCTGATCGAGGCGCATATCCAGCACATAGCACTTGCCGAAAAAATTGACCACGAACGCCTTCAGCCCCAGAACCGCCGGCAGGAAATGCAGCCCCGGCTCCGAAATCATACCGACCACTTTGCCGAACAATAGATACACCCGGCACGTTCGCTCCGTCACGATCGTGTACAGCCCGAAAAACCTCGCCAGACCTAAAACAATCGCTTCCAGCAGCAGCATCCCCAGAAACGTGACGCCCACCGCAATCATTACGTCGATCATGACCGTGCCCCTAGAAAAATCTGCTGCGCTTTGCCCAGCAGCGCCAGCTTCACGTTCCTCACGTAGACCTCCAGCACGTTCGGACCCTGTTTTTTCAAGTCGGCCAGCTCCAGAGCCATCATCCGCAGCGGCTCCACTTCGGCCTGCGCCTTCAACGTTTCGATCTCGACGGCCCGCCGCGACTGCACGATCTTCTGGTCCGCGCCGGCGTGGGCCAGGCTGATGTCGCTCGACACCTGGTTGTAGGCGGTGTTGATGGCCGCCAGCGCCGACTCCACCTCCGGCGGCGGATCGATCCCGGTGATCAGCGACGCATCGAACAGCACGCCGTAACGGGCCTGTGTCGACACGCACTCCTGATCCATGTACTCGTTCAGATCGCGCAGAGTTTTTTCGCAGATCGTTGATGGAGATTCCCATCACCGCGGTGCCTTTTTCCGGATCGTCCGCGCTCACCGGCAGCGGCTTCGCCTCGAAGCCGGCGATCTTCTGCCGCAGAACGGAAACGAAATATCCCATCACGTGCACCATCGGCTTCTTGATGCCGAAGATAAACGCGTACAGATTCGCCTCGCTGACGCGGTAGCGGATCTGCCCGGTGAGTCCGGTGTTGAGCTGGTCCTTGGTCACCGCTTCCAGAAGGTGGCCGCCATTGTTCGCCGTGGGATCTTCCAGGTCCACCGCCATGTTCATGGTGGTGGTGGCGATGGAGATTTTGTAGATCCTTCTCCCAGGGCATCTTGAAATAGACGCCCGGTTGAATCACGCGAACCTGGGGATAAACGTAGCGATCCTTCTCGTCCGGCCGCAGCCCTTCGGCAATGGGATCGTCCAGCGTGGTCTTGCCGCCGGGAACGCGCTCGGCGCGCCCGAACACTGTTTTCACCGCCCGCTCATTCTGATCGACGGTGTAAATCCCGATCAGGCAGCAGCGCACTACGAACCAAATCACCAGGCCAGCCAGAAACCCGCTTGCAAATAGCATGAGGGCAGTATACTCCGAAGGATGTTACATTTTGCGTAATCAGGGCACGCCGGCTGAAGCCGACGCTGCAAGCTGAAGCTCGCGCCACCGGATTCGCCTACTTCCCCGTCCAGTAATTCCTACGTGTCTGAATTACCGCGTCGGGGTAATCGGGAACGCGTACCCGGAGAGTGTGAAGTCCCGACCCGGAATCGGCCGTTGGCTTGAAGCTGAGCAGGTAGTAATTGTGGATCTGGTTGGCGATGCGCTGTAGGCTGGCTTCAAAGTTTTTTTGCGTGGTGAAATTCATGTATTCGCCGCCTGAAAGGGAAGCGATCTCCGACGACGCATTTGCCTTGAGCGCGTTCACGATCAACAGCAATTGCGGAGGCCAATTCATCTTGGGTGGCCGCTCAATCTCGACCATCCCTGGCTTGTCGTCCTCAAGTGGAGGCGGCTTGCGCGGAGGAGGCGGCGGCTTCTCCGTCTTATAGGCGTCGCCCGCGTGGTGCATCGACTCGACCATTTCGTTCTTCGCCGGGGAAAACGCCACCGAATAAATCACCGTATCGGTGGTTCCCAATTTCGCCACGACTTCATCGAGCTTCGCTTTGCTCCCGTGGTCGCGCGTTTCGGCGATCAGCAGGATCGCGCGGCGGTAACGATAGCGGCTGCGGTTCAGCATCTGGATGGCGAAATCCACTGCATCGACGGTGGCGTTGAAGCGGCTGGAGCAATCCCGCAGTTTCGTCAAGGCGATCTGGGTATCGACATTGCGGCGCGAAAAATCGCCCAGGATGTAATGGTCGGCGCCGTAGGCCATCACCGCGACCTCATGTGGCGCGCCGCCGGTGATCGATTCGATCATCGTGGCGAGGCCTTTCAGCTTTTTCATCTCGTCCTCAGCCGACCGGCTGCACTGCACCAACACGACCAGAGACAACCCGGAGGATTCCGGGTCTTCATCGATGGTCACCGTTTGCCGGACGCCGTTGTCTTCGACGATGAACTGGTCGGGCCGGAGTCCGTAAACGGTGTCGCCTTTCTTGGTCTGAACCCGCGTTGGCAGGAACACCAAATCCGACCGGACCCTGAATTCAGTACCGGACTGCGCGGCAAGAACCAGGATCAGAAGAGACTTCACCATTGAGGGTGCTCTCATTCTGACACCGAACCGCGACCGTCAGGGAGTGGACAGACGACGTATAGTTGAAAAGAGATGCTCCGTTTCGTCCTAGCGCTCGGTTTGTCCCTTCCGCTGCTGGCTCAAGTTGATTTCGCGACGACAATCCATCCGATCCTCGCCACCCGCTGCGCGCCTTGCCATTCCGGTCCCAAGGCACCGGCCGGTTTTTCCGTCGAATCGCGGCAGTCGATTTTGCAGGCAGTTCAGCCTGGAAAGCCCGACGAAAGTCTGCTGTTGAGGCGCGTGAAGGCCGGGGAAATGCCTCCCACCGGCGGCAAATTGTCCGAGTCGCAGATCGCCAGCCTCGAACATTGGATCGCGGAAGGCGCTCCTTGGACCGACACCACGCCCACTCTGCCCTCGGAGTGGCTCGCGCCCCTCAAGCCTCGGACACCGCCACTGCCGGCCAACTCCGCTGCGAATCCGATCGACAAATTTATCGCGCCGAAGGACGAATCGATTGACGATGCGTTGTTTATCCGCCGCGCTACGCTCGACGTCTGGGGCATGGTCCCTGCCTACGACGCGACGAAGGGATTCGTCGCCGATAAAGATCCCGCCAAACGGGAGCGGTTAATCGATTCGCTTCTATCGGACAAGAAAAAATACGCCGAGAACTGGATCAGTTTCTGGAACGATCTGTTGCGCAACGATCAGGGCGTGAACTACGCGGGTACCCGAAAATCGATCACGCCGTGGCTGCTCGCGACGCTCGAAAACAACATGCCGTTCAACGAAATGGCTCTTGCGCTCCTGGATCCTGAAAAGCCCGGCGACCCCGAGGGCTTCCTGATCGGCGTCAATTGGCGGGGCGCCATCAACGCCAGCCAGACCCCGTTCATGCAGGCGGCGCAAAACAGCGCGCAGGTTTTTTTGGGCGTAAATCTGAAGTGCGCTTCCTGCCACGACAGTTTTATTAACAAGTACAAGTTGAAGCAATCTTATGGTCTGGCCGCGATGTTCGCCGAGACCAGCGACCTGGAACTGGTCCGCTGCGACGCCAAAACCGGCAAGCATACGGGCCCCGAATTTTTGTTCCCCGAAGTCGGCGTAAAACCATTGAGCGATTCCTTGGCGGACCGTAGAAAAGCGGCGGCTCTATCGTTCACGAACGTTGAAAATGGCCGCTTTTCGCGCACTTTGGTGAATCGCTACTGGCAGCGCCTGTTCGGCCGCGGCATTGTTGCGAGCGTCGACGATATGGATGCGCAGCCCTGGAACGCCGACTTGCTCGACTGGCTCGCGTCCGATTTCGCGCAACATAATTACGACTTGAAGTATTTGATTAAGCTGATCATGACCTCGCGGAGCTATGGGTTGCCCGCCGTGGTCGAACGCGGGGACGCGTTTCGCGGGCCGAAGGTGCGCCGTCTGACCGCGGAACAGTTCGCCGATACGCTGTCGGAAATGACCGGCCAGTGGCGCGTTTCACAGAGCGGCGAAAAGGCAGTTTACGCGCGCGAATGGGAGCTGAAATCGACTCCTTTGACGCGCGCCATGGGCCGCCCGATTCGCGATCAGGTGTTCACCACGCGCGAGGACGCCGCGACTACGTTGCAGGCGCTGGAGCTGGTCAACGGCGACACTCTGGCTTTGATTCTGAAGCGCGGCGCGGCGCGATTGCTGGGCGATTTGCCCGACGCTCCGCAGAATCTTTTTGACAGCCGGCGATTCGGCAAGGGCGCGGTGCCGCTCGATATCGACATTTCGGGCGCAAAACAGCTCTGGCTGTACGTCGACGACGCGGGCTGCTACGATCCGGCGCGCACTGTTACCGGATGGCTGGATCTCAAAGCTGACGGAAAACCTGTCGCCGATTTACCGACGATCACGAAGCCCGCGATTGGCACCATCACCGCGGACAAAGTGAAGCACGAGAGGTCGATCATCGCGCCGGTCGGTTCGCTGATTTCCTATCCCGTTGAGGGGCTCGGGCTGAAGCGCCTGACGGGAGAAGCGGGCGTCGACGACGGCGCGCGCAGCAGCGATATCAACGCCAACGTGCGCTTCTTCGTATTCACGGAAAAGCCCGACCTGGAGCGTTTGCTGCGCGTTTCCGGCGACGCCCCGACGGCACTGCCCGCGCCTTCGCGCGACCCCAAAGTTCTGATCGGTCGACTATTCTGGGAGGCGCTGTCGCGCCGCCCCAACCCCCGCGAGGCCGTGGTCGCGACCAAGCTGTTAGTCAAAGATGGAAAGGTCACGCAAGGTGGCCTGGAAGACCTGATCTGGAGTCTGATCATGCATCCGGAGTTTCAATATGTACAGTAATTCACGCCGTCATTTCATGCGGGCGTCGCTTGGAACAACCCTGGGCGCGACGCTCGCCGCGTTAACAGGCAGCGAAGCGCGGCTTCTAGCCGGCCCGAAAATCGAGCCGCGCGCCGATTCCGTCATCCTGCTGTGGATGGCCGGAGGCATGGCGCAGACCGAGACGTTCGATCCCAAAAGATACACGCCCTATCAAACCGGCCTCGCCTCGGACAAAGTTCTCAGCACGTTTCCCAGCATCGATACGGTGGTCGACAATATCAAGATTTCGCAGGGACTTGAAAACGTCGCGAAGATCATGGACCGCGGCACGCTGATCCGATCGCATCGCGTGGGCGACCTGGGATTCATTCTGCATTCCAGGCATCAGTATCACTGGCACACCGGCTACGCACCTCCGCAATCGGTGGCCGCGCCGCACATGGGCGCCGTGATTTCGCGCACGCTCGGGCCGCGCAATCCCGACCTCCCGGCGTTCATCGATATCGGCCAGAACATCGAAATCGGCGCCGAAAGCGACGGACTGAAAGCCTTCCATACCGCCGGATTCCTGGGCAGCGAGCACGGCCCGTTTTTCATCACCGATCCGAAGGATGCAGCGTCGTCGACGCGCCCTTCCGAATACGTCGGCGCCACGCGCTTCGCGGCGCGCTATCAACTTTACAAGGAGCTGGTGGAAGCCAGCAATTTTCAACAGGAGAGCTTGCGCCGCTCGGTCGACAACGCGCATCGCCTGCTGAATTCGCAGGCCGCCAAGGCGTTCGATCTTTCGCTCGAACCGCAAAAAAGCTTCGACAAATACAACACGGGCCGCTTCGGCCAAGGCTGCCTGCTGGCGCGAAGGTTGCTGGAACAGGGGGCGCGGTTTGTAGAGGTTACCTCCGAGTACATCCCCTTCCGCTACTGGGACACGCACGAGAACGGTCATACGCGTGCCGCGGGCATGAAGCAGTCGGTCGACGTGCCGGTGTCGCAACTGATCCGCGATCTGGAAGAACGAGGCTTGCTGAATCGAACGCTGGTGATCCTCGCCTCCGAGTTCGGGCGCGACATGATCTGCGAAGGCAAGCCTGGCCAGGAAGTGAAGAATCAGGTGGATCAGCCGCCGATCATGACCGAGCCCAAGCATTACGGCATGCATCGCCATTTCACCGAAGCGGGCAGCGTGCTGCTGTTCGGCGGCGGAGTGAAGCGCGGCTTCCTTTATGGCAAGACCGCCGACGAGCGCCCGTGCCGCGTCGTCGAAAACCCGGTGACGATCTCCGATCTGCACGCGACCATCTATCACGCCCTCGGCATCGCGCCGGATACCGCGTACGAAGTGGAGAAGCGGCCGTTCTATGTCACCAAGGACGGCAAGGGCAAAGCGGTCATGCCGCTGTTCGCTTAGCGACTCCGCATGCCCCGGCACTAAGCGATACACTGGACCCTCAGAGGTCCACATGAAACCCAGCCTTCTTGTCCTGCTCTGCGGAGCCCTTTCCGCTGCCCCTACGCTTCAACTGCTGCACAAGCCGGTGATGAACAAGACCACCATCGTGTTCACCTACGCAGGCGACCTGTGGAGCGTCCCCCGCGAAGGCGGCGTCGCGGTGCGATTGACCACCGGCAACGGCAACGAAACCGAAGCAGCCATGTCTCCCGATGGCGCGGCCCTTGCCTTCACCGGCGAGTACGACGGGAACATCGACGTCTTCACCATGCCCGTCACCGGCGGCGTGCCGAAGCGCATCACGTATCATCCGGACGCCGACCGCGTGGTGGGCTGGACTCCTGACGGCTCCCGTATTCTATTCCGCTCCAATCGCGAAAGCTTTTCGCGCTTCACGCAGCTCTATACTGTCGCGCCCTCGGGCGGCCTTCCCACAGTGCTGCCTCTGCCGATGGCCTGCACGGGCGCGTATTCGCCCGACGGCACGCACATGGTCTACGCACCTCTCGACGGCGGACAGTTCGCGCCAGGATTTAACAATTTCGTGGCCTGGAAACGTTATCGCGGCGGCGAGGCCAGCTATCTGTGGCTGGTGAATCTCAACGACCTGACCACCGTCAAAGTGCCTCGCAAGGATTCGAACGACATCGACCCCATGTGGATCGGCGACAAAGTTTATTTCCTATCGGACCGTAACGGCCCCATGACGCTCTATCGCTGGGATCCGAAAAGCAAAGCCGAGCCCGTTGAACTGATCCCCAATAAAGGCAAAGATATCGACGCGGCCAGCGCAGGACCTGGCGGCATTATTTACGAACAGTTCGGCAGGATCATGATCTACGACCTGGCGTCGAACAAATCGCACGAAGTGCCAATCGACGTCGCCGCCGACTTGAGCGAAGTGCGGCCGCATTTCCAAAATGTCTCGCGCGAAATCCGGACCGCGAAAATTTCTCCCACCGGCGTCCGAGCTGTGCTCGAAGCCCACGGCGAAATCGTCACCGCGCCGGCGGAAAAAGGCGATATCCGCAATTTGACCCGGACGCCCGGTGTCATGGAACGCACGCCCGCCTGGTCGCCCGACGGAAAAACGATCGCCTATTTCTCCGACGAGTCGGGCGAGTACGCGCTGCACATCAAATCGCAGAGCGGCGAAGGTGAGATAAAGAAGATTCCGCTCGCCGGCAACTCGGCCTACTATTTCGACCCCAAGTGGTCACCCGATTCCAAGCACATCGCGTTCACCGATAACGAACTCAATCTCTGGGACCTGGAGATCGCGGGCGCGAAGCTCACCAAGGTCGATACCGACTACGCCTACGAGATCGGCCGCGATTTCGCCTGGTCCGCCGACTCGAAATGGATCACCTTCGTGCGCCTTCTGCCGAATCGTTTTCACGCCGTGTTCGTTTACTCGCTCGACAGCGGCAAGTCCACGCAGATCACCGGCGACTTGTCCGACGCGCGGCATCCCGTTTTCGATCGCGACGGGCAATATCTCTATCTCACCGCCAGCACCAACTTCGGCCCCACCATCAGCGGCCTGGACATGACCAGCGACGAGCACGACGTCACGCGCAGCATCTATATGGTCGTGCTGCCGAACAATATTGCCTCGCCGCTCGCGCCGGAGAGCGATGAAGAAAAGGCCGGCGCGGCGCCGAGGAAGGCGGCCGCGGAGGACGCGGCGGGCGTGGTGGAGCAAATGCGCCGGAGGCGCCGCCCAAGCCGGTCCGCATCGATTTCGATAGAATCCAGCAGCGCATCATTCCCCTTCCGCTGCCCGCGCGCGCGTATTCGATGCTCGCCACCGGACACGCGGGAGTCCTGTACTTCATGGAGCCAGGCGCAAGTGGCGGAGGAGGCCGCGGCGGCGCGGACGGCGGAGCGACGCTTTCCAAGTTCGACCTCAAAACACGCAAGACCGAGAAACTGGCCGACAACGTCGCGTCGTTCGACCTCTCTGCCAACGGCGAAAAAATGCTGCTCCGTATGGGCGGCGCTGGAGCGGGCGGACGAGGTGGACGCGGAGGAGCGGCGGCCACTGCCGGTCCGCAGTACGTCATCGTTTCCGCCAATGCGCCGGTCAAACCCGGCGAAGGCGCGCTGCGCCTCAACGATATTGAGGTCGATGTCGATCCGCACGCCGAATGGAAGCAGATGTATCACGAAGTCTGGCGCATCGAGCGCAGCTATTTCTACGATCCGCATCTCCACGGCGTCAACGTTGCGGACGCGGAGAAGGAGTACGAAAAGTACGTCGATGCGCTGGATTCGCGCAACGACCTGAACTACATTCTCCACGCCATGCTCAGCGAGTTCACCGTCGGACACCTGCGCGGCGGAGGCGGCACGATCCCCGAGCCGAAGGCCGTTCCCGGAGGCCTGCTGGGCGCCGATTACGAGCTCGCCAACGGCCGCTATCGCTTCAAGAAAATCTACACCGCCGAAAGCTGGAATCCGCAACTGCACGCGCCGCTAGCGGAGCCGGGCCTGAATGTTTCCGCCGGCGATTACCTGCTTGCCGTCAACGGCGCCGACCTGACCGACAAGGACGACGTCTCGCGTCTTCTCGAAGGAACCGCCGACAAGAGGGTCGTGCTGAAGATCGGCTCCGATCCAAGCGGCGCCAACGCGCGCGAGATCACTGTAACGCCCATCGCCAATGAGCAGCAGTTACGCCACATCGCCTGGGTGGAAGACAATCGCCGCAAGGTCAACCAGTTGAGCGGAGGCAAGCTGGCGTACGTCTATATGCCGGACACGGCGCAAGGCGGACTCACCAGCTTCACCCGCTACTATTTCGCACAAACGGATAAACAGGGCGCGGTCATCGACGAGCGATACAACAGCGGAGGGCAAGTCGCCGATTACGTCATCGATGTGATGAACCGCAAGCTGCTCTCTTATTGGAGCCCTCGTTATGGCGCGATTTATCGCACACCCGCCGCGTCCATCCTGGGGCCGAAGGTGATGATCACCAATGAATTCGCCGGTTCCGGTGGAGACGCCATGCCCTGGATGTTCAAATACACGAAGACCGGGACGCTGATTGGCAAACGCACCTGGGGCGGCCTGGTCGGGATTTCGCAGTATCCCGTTTTGATGGACGGAGGCACCGTGACGTCGCCCAATTTCGGATTCTTCAATCCGCAAGGCCAGTGGGACGTAGAAAATCACGGCGTGCAGCCGGATATCGAAGTGGAGCTCGATCCCAAGCTGGTCCACGAAGGTCACGATCCGCAACTGGAGCGAGCCGTCGCCGTGGCGCTGGAGCAACTGAAGAAGAATCCTCCGCCGGAGCCGAAGCGTCCGCCGTATCCGAACTATCAGCATCCAGCGGGAGCATCGAGCGGAGCGGCGGGGAGCATGCCGGAGCGGCAACAACAGTAACACATGTGTTACTATAAGAATGATCGAGGTTCGAGAAGTATATCGATCCCAAAGGTCGCAGCCGATTTGGAATTTGGTTTGACAGGTTGAATTCGCAAGCTGCTGCCAAGGTCGCGACAGCCCTGACACGGCTCGCGAGCGGCAATTTTTCGAACGTCAAAGGCGTTGGTTCCGGTCTGTTCGAATACAAGATCGATTTCGGTCCTGGTTACCGGATCTACTTCGGAAAGGACGGTGAGAACTTGGTGATTCTGCTCGGAGGTGGCAGTAAGGTGCGTCAGCAAGCGGATATCGGCGCCGCTCAGGCAAGCTGGCAGGAATATAAACGAAGGAAGAAGGAAAATCCCCATGCCCCTCACTCGTGATTTCAAGGAGACGATCCGCGCCCGCGTTGAACGCGACCCAAAATTTAGGAGAGAGCTTCTGCGCGAGAGCCTCGAGTCATTGCTCGCGGGCGACATCGCCACAGCCAAAACGATCTTGCGCGATTACATCAACGCGACCGTCGGTTTCACGGAGCTTTCAGAGGCCACGCACATTCCTTCAAAAAGCCTCATGAGGATGCTGGGTCCGTCCGGCAATCCACGGGCTGATAATCTTTTTGAAGTAGTCAGCTTCTTGCGGCGCCGGGAGGGTGTGCGGTTCCAATTGAGAGCCGCGCCTAGGTAAAAGGCAGCGGGCACGAACGAGTCGGACATGACGATCTCAAAGCAGCATCAAGCCAGCAACATAGATGAAGTGCTGCGTGCATTTTTGAACATCGTTGGCGACGAGAATCTCGGCGATGTCACGTTCGCGTTTGACGACGTGCGATTACCGAAAGTTCTGTCGACAACCTGGGAGCAACTTGAAGTCGATGGCCTTCTATGTCAAACCGGCATGTTGTACAGATTGACGCCACGCGGGTGGCGGACGGCACTACATCTAGCCGCAAAGCTTTGCGATTCGGAGATGAAGGACAAGCTCGGCAGTCTTTGTGCGCGCATCAAGCTTCGCTGCGAGGCGGGCGGCGTTAGGCACCGCGGCACAGTAACAATTCAGGAGCTTTCGGAGGAGACGGGCTTTTCAACGGGTTGGATTTCAAATGTTATTAACAGCCATTTGATCGAGACTTGCTTGAATCAGGTAGGATGCGACTGGGAGCCAGACGATAATAATGAGAACTTTGTAATGATCCCTGCGAGGTTCGGGACCAAGCTCTGACACCCTTTGACGCGATCTCTACCCCTCCACCCGCCGCGTGACCGCATTCCATTTCATCCTTTTCCCCTCCTTCATCGAAATCCCTGCCATCTGCACCACCAGCGCCGCCTGAAAACCTAAGTAAATCGGAACCGTCGGAGTCTTCCTCGTCCTCACGCACTCCAGAAAATTTGCGACGTGCAGATCCGTCGCGTAACTAAACCCTCGCGCCGATTTACCGCTCATCGCTGGTACGTCCTCGTGACCCTCGGCAAAAACTTTGTACTCTTCCCTGCTCACATCCATCCGCGCGCGATCCCCGTCCAATTGATTCAACTGGTCGTTCTTCGTCTGGTAATGCATCGCCGCGTAGTTGATGGTGAACACGCCCAGAAAATCCTCCGGATACTCCGCGATCACCGTCACCGACTCCGGAGTATCGACACCCTTCACATGCGGCCGTCCTCCGGACGCGTTTACAGCCTTCGGATAGCTCGCGTTCATCAGCAGATGAATCCCGTCGAACACGTGCGCGCCTTGATCCGCGACGATGCCTCCCGCGTAATCCGAATAAAGCCTCCAGTTCCTGAAACGATTCCCGTCCAGCTCATGATGCGGCGCCGGCCCTTGCCACTGCTCCCAGTCGAGTGGCCCCTCCAGCTTCTTGGGCGGACCTCCGTTCACGCTATTGTTCAACCACCACGACCGCACCATCCGGACGTTCCCGAGCGTTCCCGCCGCCACGATTTTCCGTGCGTCCAGATAAAGGTCGTAACTGCGCCTTTGCATGCCCACCTGCACGATGCTCTTCGACTTCTTCTCTGCATCCACTAATTCGACGCCCTGCTCCGGTGTCTGACACAGTGGTTTTTCCACATAAATATCCTTGCCCGCTGCCAGCGCATCCAAAACCATCTGGTGATGCCAATGTTCCGGGGTCGCGATCAGCACGGCCTGTACGCTTTTGTCATCCAGCAGTTGTTTGTAATTGCGATACGCCCTTGGCTTGTCTTTCGACGCGACCGACAGCGCGTGCTCCAGGTTCGGTTCGTAGACGTCGCAAATGGCGCCTACCCGCACCGAAGGATTCTTTTGAAACACCGTCATCACGAAGGCTCCTCGCCCGCCGCTACCGATGACGCCGAGGATGATCTGGTCGGAAGGGGCCGTCTGCGCCTCTAACCACGCCGCGCCGCCCGCAAGTATGAATAATCGTCTTTGAAGTGCCATTTCGCGGCCACGATACCACATCGCGTACGATAAAACTGCAAGCATGCGTCACATCATCGTCGGCACCGCTGGTCATATCGATCATGGCAAGACCGCGCTCGTCAAAGCGCTGACCGGCGCCGACACGGATCGTCTGGCCGAAGAGAAGCGGCGCGGTATTTCCATCGACCTCGGTTTCGCACATCTCGATGTCACGCCGGAGCTGCGGCTGGGGTTCATCGATGTCCCCGGGCATGAGCGATTCGTGAAAAACATGCTGGCCGGCGCAAGCGGCATCGACGTCGTGCTGATGGTCATCGCCGCCGGCGAATCCGTGATGCCGCAAACGCGCGAGCACTTCGAAATCTGCCGCCTCCTCGGCCTGCGTCACGGCGTAATCGCGATGACCAAATCCGACATCGCCGACGCCGACACATTGGAACTCACGCGCATGGAGATTGAGGAGTTTGCCGCTGGATCGTTTCTCGAAAACGCGCCGATTATCGCTGTCAGCTCGATCACCGGCACCGGCATCGCCGAACTAAGCGATGAGCTGGCGCGCGCCGCCGCGAATGCTTCCATGAAAGACGCGTCGAGTCTCTTCCGCCTCCCCGTCGACCGCAGCTTTTCCATGCGAGGCCACGGCTCCGTCGTGACTGGAACCCTGATTTCGGGGACACTGAAGATCGAAGACGAGGTTGAAATCTTCCCCGCCAAGAAACGAGCGCGCGTTCGCGGCCTCCAAATCCATGGCGCGCCATCGAACCGCGCATCCGCGGGAGAACGCACGGCCGTCAATCTCGCCGGGATCGATTCTCCCGAAATTCGGCGCGGCATGGTGCTCGCTTCGCCTGGCTTATTTCACACGACCACTTGCATCGATACCACGTTCGAACTCCTGGCGGGTGCGCACCCTCTCAAGCATCGGGCGCCGGTTCACTTCCATGCCGGAACAGCCGAGATCGAAGCGGAAGTGCGGCTCCTGGCGTCGCTTGAACCGATGAAACCGGGCGCGCGCGCGCATGTTCGCTTTCTGCTCCAGGAGCCGCTGTTGATTCTCCCCGGCGACCGCTTCATCGTCCGCATGTTCTCGCCGGTGGTGACCATCGGGGGTGGCATCGTGCTCGACGCGGCGCCTCCGCAGCGCATCCGCCGAACGATGATGAATCGGCGCCTCGACGAAATCGAAAAAGAGGGTCTCGCCGCCGTGGCGATCGCCGAGTCGGCGTATGGCTTGACCGCGGCAGAATTGATCGCCCGGTGCGGCACACGATTCGACAAGCCCTGGTATGAAAATAGCGCTAAATTATCCTCATTTAAGAGTGCGTTAACCGGTATTTTGTCAACTTTTCACGCGCATAATCCCTTGTTGCCAGGCATAGCAAAGGAAAGTTTACGCAATTTGGCGCTCCCTGGGTCTCCTCCGTTCCTTCTTGACGAACTCCTGCGCCGGGTCCCTGCAGTCAGGGTCGAGGGCGACCTCGTCCGCCTCGCCTCTCATCGGATTTCTCTTAAATCCGACGAGTCCGAGGCGACTGGCAAAATCGAAGCCATGTTCCGCGACGCCTGCCTAGCCGTTCCCTCCACGGACGATGTGCTTTCGAAATCGGGCATTGAGCCAGCCCGCGCCCGGTCCCTTCTCCAGATCCTGCTTCGAGACCGTAAGTTAGTTAAAATAAACGATGAACTGATCATTCATACCTCGGCTATCGACACCCTCCGTGGAATTCTTGCGCCGAGAGCCGGGACCAGGTTCACGGTGCCGGAGTTCAAGAACTGGACAGGCGTCTCGCGAAAGTACGCCATCCCGCTGCTAGAATTCCTGGACCGCGAGCACTTTACGCGTCGCGAAGGCGATAGCAGAATCGTGCTTGACAAACGGCGAACATAAGGCGAATATGGTCGAGTGGCCGAACTCGTCGGGATCGCTCGCCTCGCCGCCCAAAGCCCGACGCTCGAACTAAAGCGCCGCGTCGAATATTTCGAGCTTCCGACACGTAAATATGTGACAAAATGCGACAATGCGCGGCTACCATTTCGCTGGACCATTAATCCTTACAGAGGCTGCGAATTCGGCTGCAAGTATTGTTATGCTCGCTACGCCCATGAATTCATGGAATTGCGAGATCCCCTGGACTTCGAACGGAAAATTTACGTCAAACATTTTGACCCTCTCGCGTTCCGCCAGGAATTAGATCGACTCCCCCAGGGCGAGACCATCGCGCTCGGCACCGCGACCGATCCTTATCAACCGGCCGAGCGGCGTTACGAGCATACCCGCTCAATCCTGAAAGTATTCGCGAATATCGCCGGTTTCCGCGTCGGCATTACCACGAAATCGAATCTGGTCGCGCGCGACATCGATCTTTTAAAAGAGGTCTCGCGCCGGCATTACCTGTCGATTCACATGACGGTGACGACCATGGATCGCGAACTGGCGCGCCTGATCGAGCCTCTCGCGCCGCGGCCGGATTTGCGAATCGGCGCGGTGCGAAAACTGGCGCGCGCCGGATTGCGGACGTGCGTTTCCTGTTCGCCCATCATGCCGATGATCAACGATACGGAATTATCGATCGACGCAGTCGCGCACGCGGCGGCTCGCGCCGGGGCGAAGAAGTTCTGGTGGAATGTGCTCTTCCTGAAGCCGTGCTCGAAACAGGTGTTCCTGCCGTTTATCGAAGAACAGTTTCCTCCGCTCGCCCGGCGATATAAGGAACGCTACGGGCGCGCGGCGTATCTGCGCGGGGCGTACCCGGACATGATTCGCGAGCGAGCGGAACGAATCCGCCGGCGTTATGGGCTCGACCAATCCGATCCGCAGGACGAGCCGGAGCTGTGGCCTCACTCGCCGCAGATCGATTTATTCGATCACGCGACGTAGTCGACTGGGACCTGACCCTCCGGAAGCAGCTCGCCTTTTTCCAGATGGCGGATCTTCGTGGCAAAGCGCGCGGCGTGGGGATCGTGCGTCACCATCACGATCGTCTTGCCGAATTCTTTATTCAGGCGGCTGAGCAGCGTTAAGACTTCTATCGCCGACGTCGCGTCCAGGTTCCCCGTGGGTTCGTCGGCGAGGATCAGGTCCGGGTCTGTAACGATGGCGCGCGCAATCGCGACGCGCTGCTCCTGTCCTCCGGAAAGCTGGCGCGGAAGATGGCCCAGCCGATCGCCGAGACCCACGAGCTTCAGCGCGGTGGTCGCGTGCTCCATGCGCTCCTTCTTTTTGAGCGAAGTGAGTTTCAGCGGCAGCTCGACATTTTCAATCGCGGTGAGCACCGGGATCAGGTTGAAGCTCTGGAAGACGAAGCCGATGTGGACGTTGCGCCAGTGCGCGATTTCGCGGTCGCTGAGCATGCGCAAATTTTCGCCGAGCACCAGAATTTGTCCATCCGTCGGCCGGTCCATCGCGGCGATCAGGTGCAGTAGCGTCGATTTGCCGGAGCCCGAAGGCCCCATCAGGGCAAGGAACTCGCCTTTGTTGACCTCAATGTTGGCGTCCTTGAGCGCCACGACATGAAACTCATCGCGGACGAACTCCTTCGTTAAGTCGCGTGTCTGGATAACCGGTTCGCTCATTTTTGTTTTACCCTGTCTCCGTCTTTTAAATCGGCGGGCGGGCTGAGAATCAAATCCTCGCCGCCGATCAGCCCATCCTCGATATGCACGCCCTGCGCGCCGCCGGCGACCGTCGTGGTTGCGCCGGTTTTCACGGAACGCTTCACCGCGCGGCCGCCGGCGACGACAAATACCGAGCCGCTGCGCACAGCCGACAGCGGCACCACGATCGATGGTTTCGCGATGGAACCGGACTCCACCGGCTTGGCGTCGGAAATGAAGGCGACGCTGGCATTCATTTCAGGGCGCAGATATTGATCCGGATGAAGAACTTTCACCTTCACCTGCACCGTCGCCTTCTGGCGATTCGCTTCCGGCGAAATCTCGTCGATTACTCCGTCATACTTGCGGTCGGGAAACGCGTCGGTGGTGACGACGCCCTTCTGATGCGGCCCAAGCTTGGCAAAATCGTTCTGGTTGACGTCGATTTCCACCTTCAGGTCGTTCAGGTCCGCGATGGAGACGACGTAGCCTTTCGCGCCCTTATCGCCGACGAAACCGGTGGTGACAAACTCTCCCTTTTCGACGTTACGTTCTAGAATCGTGCCTGTAACGGGCGCACGGATGACGGTATTGGCGAGATAGGTTTCCGCCAGCGCCACCTGTCCTTTGGCCTGCTCCACCGAACCTCGGGCGGCATCGATATCTTCCTTGCGCGAGCCGATGCGGACCAGATCGTAGGTCCGGTAAAAGGAGTTTGTCTGGGCGGCAGTGCTGTCGTACTTGGCCTGGGCGTCGTCCAAGTTTTGTTTGGACAAAACGCCATCCTCCACCAGCTTGCGAGTGCGGTCGAGAGTGACCTTGGCATTGATTTCATTGGCGCGGGCGTTGTCGAGATCGGCCTTGGCTTTGGCGATCTCCTCCGGCCGCGAGCCGTTGACGGCGCGCGCCAGGTTTGCCTCGAGGTTCGCCAGCGCCCCCTTGGCCTGGTCCAACTGGGCGCGATATTCGTCGTCCTCCAGGCGGACGAGTTCCTGATCCTTCTTCACCATGTCCGCTTTTTCGACGCCGATCCAGGCGACTTTGCCCACCACTTTCGCGGCGAGTTCGATTTTGTGCGCGGCGACGATGTAGCCGGTGGCGTTCAGGATCACGTCGCCGGATCGCGCGGCGTCGCCGGCCGATGCGGCGCGAACGCGAATCACCTCGACTTCTGTCGCGCGCGTCAGCAGACGGTAGCCGTAGACGCCTGCGGCCGAAAGCAGAATCATCGCGACGCCTCCGATAATCCAGTAGGTAGCCCAGGCCGAGGACTGCGGCGAACGTTTCCGGCTGCGGTCGATGCGCAGGCTTTTCAGTTCAGCGTCCATATTTCCTTTGCGCAGGCCGCGTGACAATCGCGGTTCCGCGATTGAACCACGACCGTGAGGGAGCCGTCAGACGCCACAATTCCCACCATTAGATATCTCTCAATGCCACGAGAATTTCCTTCTTCGCCGCCATCCGCGCCGGAAACACTCCGCCGACCGCGCCCATGATGAGCGCAAACCCAATGCCGATGGCCATGGCCTCCGGTCCGACGCGAAAATTAAACGCAATTTCACTGAAGCTGGTGAAACTCATCATCCCGGTGGTGACGCTGTTCAGCGGGAGCACCAGCACGCAGCCGATCGCGCCGCCCAGCAGCGACAACAACACCGATTCCAGAAAAAAACTGGTGAGAATGCTGCCGCGCGAAAATCCCAGCACGCGCAGAGTTCCCACTTCCTTCGCGCGGCGGGCGACGGCGGCATACATCGTGTTCATCGCCGCGAAGCACGACCCGACCGCCATGATGATCGCCACGAGCACGCCCAGATATTGCACGGGCGCGGCGGAGTTGGTCTGCGAGTCCATGTAGTCGACTTCCGTGCGCGCGTTCGAATTGAGCTTCTGATCGTCGTTGATGGAATTAACCAGCGCCTGAGCCGCCAGCGCATCCATGGCGCGAACCAGCGCGGAACTGGGCCCGTCCTGGCGGTTAAAATCGCCGGCCATCTGATTCAGGTCGGCGTAGATTTCGCTGTTGGTGGCGCTGGAATCCGAATCCATCACGCCCACCACTTCCCAATCGCCGCGGCCGAAATGCAGCTTCTTGCCGAGCTCTGCGTCGGGATAGCGTTTCGCGATCGACTTGCCCACCACTACCTCGCGCTGGCCGGCGCGAAACCAGCGGCCCTTTTCGATTTTCGTTTTCTCGCGAATCTCAAGACCGGTATGCGTGAGCCCGCGCAAAGTGATGTTCATGCCGTCCGGATGCGATTCGCTGGGCAGGTTGATCACAGTGATCAATTCCAGCGACGCCAGAGGCAAACCGTCGGCGCCGCGGGCGATGCCGGGCATCGCCTTCACGGATTCGAACGCGTCGCGCGTCAGGCCGCCGCTCAACTCCGAGTTCGAGCCCTTCCGCATGACCAGAATGTTCAAAGGATTGCCGGATGCCTTAAACGCGCTTTTCAGTCCGTTGACCAGCGCGAGCACGGCCACCAGCACGGACACCGTCAGCGCAATGCCAAGCGCGGTCATCAGCGTCGTCGTTTTCCGAACCGTCAGATTGCGGAGATTGTACGCCAGTGGAATCGCCATATCAGCCTGAATTCCTCAGCGAATCGAGAATCGAGGTGCGCGATGCGTTGAATGCCGGAATGAACGAACTGATGATTCCGATGAGAACCGCGACCAGCAGCAGCGCTCCACCGACATCCGGCGTGATGCTGAGCGTCTTCATCGCCTGAATGAAACTGGGGCCCTGTCGCACCACGTTGGTGAGGCCCAGCGCGAGCAGCAATCCGACGACACCGCCCAGCAGCGAGAGGACCCCCGCTTCGCCGAGAATCAGAAAAAGTATCGTGCCCGGCGTATAGCCCAGCGTTTTGAGAATGCCCACTTCGCGGATGCGCTCCCGCACGGACATCGCCATGGTGTTGGCGGAGACCAGCAGCACGGTGAAGGTGACCGCCGCGCAGACGATCATCAGAAACATTTTCACGTTGCCCAGGAAGGAGACGAATTGCAGCGTGAACGCTTGCTCCGATTCGGATTTGGTGGGCGCGGTGGAATTGGCGAAAAGATCGTCCACCGTTTTCGCCACGGACGCGACCTGGTCGGCGCGCTCCACCTGCACCTGGAAGGATCCGACCAGATCCTGCCGCGCGTTTCCGCTGCCCAGCATTTCGCGCAAATAAGTCTGACTGAAGAAAAGCGTTTCACTGGTGTTCGGGTCGGTGAAAATGCCAACCAGCGTCAACTCCGGGTTGACGGGAAAAGTATCGCCGGTGAGGAAAATCTTTTCGCCGATTTTCCAGTGCATGCGCTCCGCCAGGTCGGAACTGGCGATGGCGGCGGTGCGCAGATGCGCGAACGATTGCTGCTGATCCTCCGGCAAGGAGATTTCCGGGCGCACGCGGAAAAACTTGTCGGGCTCCACGCAGAAGCGGGCGAAGAAGTTCTTCCGGTCGCGCGCATCCTTATATGTGCCGCCGAACCACTGCCACACCATCGCCTCCCGCACGCCGGGCACCTGGCGGATTTTCGCTTCGTAGCTCAACGGCAGCGGCTGGGTGATGGAGACTTTGTGATGCACCACCAGCCGCAGCTCCTGCCCCGGCGTGGGCGGCGCGAGAAATAGCCCGCGGTAAAGCGCGCCCAATACGCCCAGCAAGCATAACGACATCCCGATGCTGATCATGGTCAAAACGCTGCGCCGCCTGTTGCGCAGCGAATTTTTGAACATCAGCGACATGTAGCGGAACATGTCTCTATTCTAAAGGAGTGGGCGCGCCGGCCTTCTTTGTATCGGCGAACGGCGATTTTCTATGGACGAACAGCGAGACGAAGATTTCATGAGCGAGGCTCTCGATCTCGCGCGCGAAGCCGAGCGGGCCGGCGAAGTTCCGGTGGGCGCGGTGGTTGTGTGGAATGGCGGGGTGATCGGGCGCGGGCGCAACACGCCTGTGGAGCTGCACGATCCGTCGGCCCATGCGGAAATGATCGCGTTGCGGCAGGCGGCGGCCGCCATTGGAAATTATCGCGTGGAGCGCGCGACCCTCTATTCGACTCTGGAGCCGTGCGTGATGTGCGCGGGGCTTCTTGTCGCGGCGCGGGTGGAGAGGCTGGTCTTTGGAGCTCGCGATTTGCGCTTCGGCGGAGTGCGCAGCAAATTTCGGATCGCCGATTCGGAGCTGCTCAATCACCGCGTCGAGATTGTCGAGGGAGTAATGGGCGCGGAGTGCGCGGAGCTGATGCAGAGGTTTTTCAGTTCGCGGCGGTAGGATTTGACGCGAACGATTCGATCCACATGCGCTGCTCGTGGGTTTCGGGAATCGGCGACCGTCGCGCGGCACTGACGCGGCGAATTGCATTCACGGGGTTGAGGCCTTGTTCGATCAGGAGCGCGGAGGCGATGAGTCCGGCTCGACCGATTCCCTGGCGGCAGTGGATAACAACGTTCTTGCCTTGACCCAATTTCGAGGTAATTTCCAGCAGAAAGCGGTGGATGTCCATTCCTGGCGCGGGAACCTCGCGATCGGCGATCGGGAAAGAAAGAAACTCGATCCCATTTGCCGCACTGTACGCCTTCTCCTGCTCGAGGTCGAGATCGACGGCCTCTTCAGGGACAAGGAGCGACACAACGACGTCGATTCCCGCGCTCCGCCACGCGAGCAATTCCTCATCGAGCCAATCGCCGCCGCGGGGACGCGCTGAAACCGCCAAATGCCCTGGCCAGGGGCCCTCAATCCGGAACAGTTCAGTGAACATGGTTACTCGACGCCTATCTTAACGATTATCTCTCTCGGAAGGCTGTTCACGTCGACGCCCCTGGCGCGAAGAATATAGATCCTGTGGTGGCCGTCCAGAATAGTTCCGTCCGGGCGCGCCTTCAGGCAGTCTTTCTGACCGGCAGCGAGCGAGGTGAGGAGTTCTTGCGTTGTCAAACGATCTAAGTGAGACAACTTCAACGGATTGAGCGACTCGCCGGGATGGAGTGGGCGCAGAGGAGCGCACACTGCAATTTAGTGCGGATGCGGCGGGAAAACTCTTACCCGGCGGTACGAATGCCGCCGGGTGTTGGTGTAAACCTCCCCGGTCACGCCGACAGAGGCATGGGGAATTGCAGGCGGGGCGGCAGCATGGCCGCTGGGCTTTGTGACGCGGTCTTTCTCGCGGGCGTGAAGCGGGACGCGCCGTGGAAATATTCGTCCAGTGGATACAAAGGATATGGCTCTAACTCGCGGAACACGCGTCCGAGTTTTTGTTCAATCCGATAGACAGCATGGAAGAAATTTCCACGGTCAATGTGTAACTGGCGGGAGCAGAGCTTCCAATCCGCGCCCAGGAGAAAATGATAGCGGAACAGTTTCTGCTCGAATTCGTCAAGGACGCGTTTGGAAATCAATGTAAAATCGGCGATATATTCTTCGTCTTTTCGCCCCCATGTCGAAGGGCGATTCCGTCCGAGATGGGGCTCCAGCGAGACCCGGCTCAAGTGCTTTTCCTGTGTCGCGCAGCGCAGAAATCGATCGTAGCAGATGCGGAAAATCGAGCGTAACACGCAATTACAGGGCGCAAGCGCGCCTTTTCTCGCCAGCCGCAATCCAGCCCCATGGCATTGCGCGCAGTTGTGCATGGCCAGCGCCAGCGTTTCCGAACGAGTCCATTCCATATCCGTGTTTGTATCCTCTATGCACCACCTTTAAGGCGGCTTTAGAGGCATAGTACTCCCGTACCAGATATATGTCAATTGTTATTTAGCGAATATTTTTAATTCACGATAAATATCTAACACTTCTTGAGCTGTATGATCCCAATGGAACCGCCGGGCTTGTTCCAGGCCGGCTGCGGACAGGGCGCGGCGGCGGTCCTGATCCAACAAGACGTCGCGAATTCCGCGTGCAATATCGAACACATTATCGGGACTGACAAACTCCGCCGCATCCCCGACCGCCTCGACGAGAGACGGGAGATTGGAGGCGACCACGGGCGTTCCGCAGGCCATGGCTTCGAGCGGCGCGAGGCCGAATCCTTCATAGAGCGACGGAAAGGCGAAGGCGGCTGCGGCGCGATAAAACACGCGTAGCGTCTCGATCGGCACAAAGCCCAGAAAGCGCACGAAATTTTCCACGCGGCTGGACACCACGGCGCGGCGCACACTGGGATTTTTCGAGAGCTCATCGCCGATAATAACCAGGCGCAAGTCGCGGAATTCGGGGTGATTTTCGAGTTCTCCGCGAAGCACAGCGAAGGCCTCTATCAGGCGCGGGATGTTCTTCTGCGGACGGATGGTCCCGGCGTAAAGAATGAAGGGGCGGTGAATGGAATATCGCTCCAGCGTGTGGTTGTCCTCCCCTCCGTTGGCGTCGGCGGTGAAGGCGGGATCGGGCGCGCTATAAATCGTGCGGATCCTATCGGCGGGCACGTGAAGGACAGTCTCGACGTCGCGGCGGGTGGAGTTGGAAACGGTGATGACGCGGGCGGCGCGCAACGCGCCACGGCGGTAGCGCTGCTCATGCATGCGGTTGCGGAAACTCCGATGGGCGGGAAACAACAGCGTGCTCATGTCGTGGATGGTCAAAACATAAGGCTGGGGCATCCACCAGGCGACGGAATTCAGAGGAATATGATATAAATTGGCCCGTAACGTACGTAGAAAATTCGGAAATGCAATGTTATGCATGACTTCCGTATCCAAATGGGCATAAGTCGCGGTAGCGAAATTGGGGCCTAATCCTCGTAGTTCGGCAATGTCATTTGACGGAATAATCAGCGTATATTGATTCTTTGCTTCCAGGCGCGAAAGGCCCTGGATCAGGTTGCGGATATACGTGCCGATACCGAAATCGCGGATGCGGCGGGCGTCGATAACCACATGGGGCATTAGCGCTTCCAGGGATAAAGGGGGAACCGGCGGGTGAGTTCGCCAACCTTAAGCCGCACGTCGCCAAGGACATCTTCATCGGAAATATGTTCCAAGACGCGGGCAATTAGCGACGAGACGATGAACATTTCCGGCTCCTTAAATCCGCGCGTGGTCACGGCCGGACTGCCAAATCGCATGCCGCTGGGATTTAATGGCGGATTTACGTCAAAGGGGATGGTATTTTTATTGGCGGTAATATAAGCGCGGTCGAGCGCGGCCTCGGCTTCCTTTCCTTTCACGCCTTTAGCGAACACGTCGACTAGCAGCACGTGGGTGTCGGTGCCTCCGGAGACGACGCGGAATCCGGCATCAGCCAGGCCCGCCGCGAGCGCCTGGGCATTGGCGATCACCTGCTTCTGGTACGTAACAAACTCCGGCGTGGCCGCCTCACGGAAACAGACCGCCTTTGCGGCGATAATGTGCATCAAAGGTCCACCCTGCGCGCCCGGGAACACATTCTGATCGATGGCTTTGCCGTATTTTTCCTTGGCCAGAATCATGCCGCTGCGCGGGCCGCGGAGGGTTTTGTGCGTGGTCGATGTGACGATATCCGCGTAATCGCAGGGGTTCGGATGGACGCCCGCCGCGACCAATCCGGAGAAGTGCGCCATGTCCACCAGGAAGATGGCGCCCACCGAATCGGCGATCTGGCGGAAGCGTGCGAAATCGATGATGCGCGGGTACGCGCTGCCGCCGGCAATGATCATCTTTGGTTTATTCTCTTCGGCTAAGCGCGCTAATTCGTCATAATCGATGCGTTCAGCGTCTTTTTTCACGCCATAAGGGACGATTTTATATGTCTTTCCCGAAAAATTCAGGTGATGCCCGTGGGTCAGGTGTCCTCCGTGGGACAGATTCATCCCGAGCACGGTGTCGCCCGGATTGATAACCGCGGCATAGGCGGCCTGGTTGGCCTGCGAGCCCGAGTGCGGCTGCACGTTGACGTATTCGGCGCGGAAAAGCTTTTTCGCGCGCTCACGGGCCAGGTTTTCAACGAGATCGGCGTATTCGCAGCCGCCATAATAGCGGCGTCCCGGGTAGCCTTCCGCATACTTATTGGTGAACGTGCTGCCGGCGGCTTCAAGCACGGCCTCGGAGGTGAAGTTTTCGCTGGCGATCAGCTCCAGGCGCGAGTTCTGGCGCTCGGTTTCATGACGAACCGCGTCGTAGATTTCGGGATCGGCCTGGGCGAGAGGCAGAGACATGGTATCGATAGTCATGATTCCTTTTCGAAGTCGGCGATTTTCCCGATGCGGCGGGCGTGGCGGCCGCCTTCAAACGGCGTTTCGAGGAAAATTCGCACCATTTCGTTGGCGGCCTCGGGCGCGGTATAGCGGGCGCCGATCGTGATAATGTTGGCGTCGTTGTGGGCGCGGGTGAGGCGGACTTCGTCCGGATGAAACGCGATGGCGGCGCGGATGCCGTGGATCTTATTAGCGGCGATGGACATTCCGACGCCCGTGGAGCAGACCAGGATGCCCCGGTCCGCGGCGCCGGAGACCACGTCGCGCGCGACGGTATTGGCGTAATCGGGATAGTCGGTCGACTCAGCCGAGTCGGTGCCGACGTCGATCACTTCGTGCCCGGCCAGACGCAGGGCGTCGCGGACCTGATCCTTCAAAGCGTAACCGGCGTGATCTGCGCCAATCGCAATTCTCATGGGGAAACTTCACTTTAGCAGGGCAAGTGCTGGCCGTGCGATCCCCTGCGTTACTGTCGGGGTTCCATCAAAAGTGCCGGAGCTGACCGCTCCCGAAGGTCGCGGCTCCAAAAACGTCGGGTTTGCTTATAGAGCAGACCCGACGTTGCCTCACAAGAGCCCTTCACTGGCACGGGGAGATATGATAGCGGCTATGAAGACCTTCGTTGCTCTTTTGACTTTCATCGGCTACGCCGCAGCGGCGGATGTGACCGGACGCTGGGTGGCGACCGAGAATCTGTCCGGCACCCGGACGCGCGAGTGGACCGTCGCGCTGATCGACGATGGCGGGTCGCTCAAGGGTTTTGTGAGCGCTGGGCGGGCCCCCATGGTGATCGTCCAGGGGCGCGCCGACGGCCAGAACGTCTCCTTCGCGATGATGCGCGAGTCGTCGGGCGTCGATAAGAGCGTTGACTGCACCGCGGTCGTTTCGGGCGACGAGTTGAAGCTCACCGTTCCGAACGACAATAATCGTCCGCCGACGGTGCTCACGGCGAAGCGTGTTTCGACCGAAAAACCGACGATGCCGGCGCCGAAAATTTCGCTGTCCAACGATTTCCCGGCGGTGAAATACAACGGCCTAGCGAAAACGCCTCCCATGGGGTGGAACAGTTGGAATAAATTTCACCGGAACGTCGACGACAAGGCGGTGCGAGGGATGGCCGACGCGATGGTGTCGAACGGCATGAAGGACGCAGGATACGTGTACGTCAACATCGACGACACCTGGGAAGGCAAGCGCGACGCCAACGGCGTGCTTCAAACGAACGAAAAATTCCCCGACATGAAGGCGCTGGCCGATTACGTTCATTCGAAGGGGCTGAAGATCGGAATCTATTCGTCGCCCGGGCCGAAGACCTGCGCCGGATACGAAGGCAGTTTTGGGCACGAGGAGCAGGACGCGAAGATGTGGGCCGCCTGGGGCATCGATTATTTGAAATACGACTGGTGCAGCGCCAGCCAGGTGTACGACGTGAAATCGCTGCCGGCGGTGTATGCCAAGATGGGCGAGGCGCTGCTGAAGTCCGGCCGCCCGATTGTCTACAGCCTGTGCCAGTACGGCTGGCTGGATGTGGGCGAGTGGGGCGCGAAGGTGGGCGGCAATCTGTGGCGGACTACAGGCGACATCAGCGACCGCTGGCAATCCATGATGCACATCGGATTCGAGTTGCAACCTGGCCGCGAAAAATACGCGAAAATCGGCCACTGGAACGATCCGGACATGCTGGAGATCGGCAACGGAGGCATGACCGACGAAGAGTATCGCACCCACATGAGCTTGTGGTGCATCTTAGCCGCGCCTCTGCTGGCCGGCAACGACCTGCGCGATATGACGAAAGAGATTCACGACATTTTGACCAATCGCGAAGTGGTGGAAATCGATCAGGACCCGAAGGGCGTACAAGGCGTGCGGGTAGCGAAAAACGGCGATCTGGAAGTATGGGAAAAATCCTTGCACGACGGCTCGCACGCGGTGGGTTTGTTCAACCTGGGAGCGGCGCCCGCAACCGTGACGGCCAACTTCAGCGATCTGAAGTTGAGCGGCTCGCACGCGGTGCGCGATCTGTGGGCGCACGCGGACAAGGGCAAGGTGAAGGATAAGTTCGAGGCAACGGTGCCATCGCACGGCGTCGTGCTGGTCAAGATCGCCAAGTGAAGATCGGGCTGCTGGCGCTGGCCGCAGTTTGTTTCGTTCGCCTCTGGCTGATGCCTCTTCCATCGAGCCTCTGGGTGGACGAGATGGCCACCGTTTTCGTGGTGGAGCACGGCGCCGGCGATCCGTCACTGGCAGTGGCTCCGCAGGTTCCTCAATCGATTTACTATTCCGTGGCGCGAGCCGTGGTGTTGGGACGGTCGGAGATCGCCTACCGGCTGCCGTCGGTCATGTTCATGGCGCTGGCGCTGTTGTTTGTGGGGCTGCTCGCGTCCAGGCTGATTCATCCGGACGCGGCGTGGTTCGCGGTCTTTGCGTGTTTCGCGCTCAAGGGGATTAATTACGAGGCTGCGAACGCCCGTCCGTACGCGATGGGGATGTGCGTGGCCGCAGCGGGGGTGTATTTTCTGGTCCGCTGGTTTGACGCGGGGCGTTTATGGGACGCGGCTCTGTTCGTATTTTCCGCGGCGCTGCTATGGCGGGTTCATCTGATTTTCTGGCCTTTTTACGTAGTGTTTGGCGTATATACGGCGTTTCGGGTGAAGGACAGAATGCGGTGGCAGTCCGCGATTGCTTTCGGCATTCTGGGGATCTTACTGATCCCTGTGGCCCTGCGGGCCCTCGATTTGAACGCGGGCGCGAAGCAGCACGTGGTGGTCGATCAGCCCACTTGGTTGAATCTGGAGCATTCGCTGCGCACACTTCTGGTTCTGGCGGCGGGCGCGGGCGCGTGGATCTGGTCGCGATTCACCAAAGTGCGCGGCCATACTGCGATTGCCGGCTCTACGTTCGCACTGATACTCGCCTGGTGGCTGTGGCATCCGCTGGCGTTATTCGCATTCTCGCGCATCACCGGAAACAGCGTGTTTGTCCCAAGATATACTGCGCTTTCGCTGCCGGGGACGGCGATGGCCGCTACGCTCGCGGCGGCCTGGTTTCTTCCCGCGCGATTCTGGAAGCCGGCGGCGATGATCCTGGGCGTCTGCGCGCTGATCCTGTTCGGCAAATGGACTAAACTTTGGCCGCCGCACCACAATTCCGACTGGCGCGCGGCGGCGCGAGCGGTAAACCAACTGCCGCTGACGGCTGCGACGCCGGTGATCTGCCCGAGTCCTTTCGTCGAAGCAAAGCCACCAGCGTGGACGCCCGATTACAAAATGCCCGGCTTCCTGTATGCGCATCTGCTGGTATATCCGGTGCGGGGGAACGTCGTTCTGTTTCCCTTCGCGGAGTCGCCGGAGGCTGAGGATTACGCCGTCGCGCTGATGCAGGGCGCGATCCCAGCGGCGGGGCGATTCGTCATTTACGGAGGTAACGGGCAGGCGCATTTCTGGAGGGACTGGTTCGAAAAACGGCCGGAGCTGGCTGGATGGAGCCATCGAAGGCTGGGGCCGTTTCTGGATGTGGATGTCGAGGTGTTCGAGAGGAAAACTAAGGGCTCGGCGGAGGCTTCAGTTCGTCTGTACTGAAGATCCGCAGTTCTTCGCCCGGCGGCGCGACTTTCAGCACTAGCGCCACCTGCCAGCGAGGACCCTGGAAGTACGACACGCGGATTTCGTGGACTCCGTGCGTCAACTGGACCGAGCCCGCGCGCTCCTGCGGCGGATGCTGGCCGTCGTTGTCGATGACCAGCTCGCCGTCGATGTAGAGATTCGCGCCATCGTCCGAAGTCAGCGCGAAGTCGTAGTAGCCGGGCTTTTCCGCCCAAAAGCGGCCCGTGTAATCGATGGCAAACCACTCCGTCCGTTTGGTGACGCCCGGAAAGCCCAACCTGAAATCCTGCGTGGGGATGTTGAGCTGCGTCGCGTAAATCGTCCCTACCGGCTTCATTTTGCGAAAGTTCGGCAGTTTCTCCGTATTGGGGCGCAGGTTGTAGACGCGGCCTTCCAGGCCGGAAGGGATCACGACCGTGGTTCCGAACGTGATCGTCGGCTCCTGCTGCGCCACAAGAGGAAGCGCCACGGCAATCAGGCAGGCGGCTCGGCAGCTCATTGCTAGGTATAGTTTACCGCTCTATGCCTCGACGACTTCCAAAAACGCCTGCGCCGCGTGGCTCAGGGCGCGCTTGGCGGGGTAAACCAACCGTATCTTCCGGTCCACCACCATTTCCTTCACTTTCACTTCACACAGGATGCCTTGCGTCAACTCCTCGCTGACGCACATGCGCGGCAGGAAGGCCACGCCTTCGTTACGCTGCACCATTTTTCGGATCGCCTCGACCGTCGGCATCTCCAGGTCCATGTTGAGAGGCACCTTGTTGCGCTGAAATTCGCGGATCACGACGCCCCGGTAGGGAGAAACGACATTATGCGCGATGAACGTCTCCATGCCCAATTCGGTAATGGAAATTTCCCCGCGCGTCGCAAAGCGGTGCTCGGGCGAGGTGATGAAGGACAGGTGATCGGTGAAAATCACCTTGGCGATCAGGCGCTCGTCTTCGGGATCGTACGTCAGGATCCCTAACTCCAGGTCGCCGTCGAGCAGCTCGGCGGGAATCTTGCTCGACAGGCTGCGGCGGATCTGCACTTTGATTTTCGGGTAGCGGCGGCGGTAACGTTCGATGTGATCGAGGAGATAAAGCGTTGAGGATTCGTTGGCGCCGATCGTCAGGCGGCCGGCCGACTTGTCGCGCAGCTCGGCGAGAGCGTTTTCGAGATCGCCTTGCAAGTTCTCGAACCGGCGCGCGTACTCCAGCACGATTTTTCCGGCGTCGGTCAGCAGCAGGTCTTTGGCGGAACGGTCGATCAGCTTTTCCCCCAGTTCGGTCTCAAGCCGTTGGATCGATAGGGAAATCGCTGGCTGCGTACGCAGCAGTTTTTCGGCGGCGCGCGAAAAACTCTTCTCGGCTGCGACGGTCAAAAAGACGCGGAGCGGGTGCATCTCCATAAAATTGAATTATATAATGATTCGGACTTATCGCAAGACCAAACACTATAAATTTGCTAAATCTCCAGTCGCCCCGCATAATCAGAAGAAGGTATTCCAACATGGCTGATCGCGTTTACATCTTCGATACGACTCTTCGCGACGGGGAGCAGTCGCCCGGATGCAGCATGACCGTGCCAGAGAAACTCCGGATGGCTGCGAAGCTGGTGGAATTGGGCGTCGATATCCTCGAAGCCGGTTTCCCCATTGCCTCGGAGGGAGATTCGGAAGCTGTAGACGCGATCAGCCGGGAATTTCCGTGGGCCAACGTGGCGGCGCTGGCGCGCGCGAGCGAACCCGATATCAGGGCGGCGATTCACGCGCTGAGAAACGCCAAGCGCCCGCGTATTCACACGTTTCTGGCCACCAGTGACATCCATTTGAAGTACAAGCTGAAGAAGTCGCGACAGCAGGTTTTGGACGATGTCGTGTCGTCCGTGACGCTGGCTCGTCAGCATTGCGACGACGTGGAATTTTCGGCCGAGGACGCCACGCGGACCGATTGGGATTATCTGGAAGAGGTATCGCGCGCTGCGGTGGCGGCGGGAGCGCGGACCATCAATCTGCCCGATACGGTTGGCTATTCAGTGCCGGAGGAGTATGCGGCGATGATCGGCAAAATGGTGAAGGCGCTGGGCGATACGGCCATCGTCAGCGTCCATTGCCATGACGATCTGGGGCTGGCGGCGGCCAATTCGCTGGCCGCCCTGCATGCGGGCGCCCGGCAGATCGAATGCACGGTGAACGGCATCGGGGAGCGCGCGGGCAACGCGTCACTGGAAGAAGTGGTGATGGCGATGAAGACGCGTCCGGACAAGCTGCCGTTTGAAACACGCATCGTGACCGAACAGCTTTATTCATCGAGCCAGATGCTGGCGTCGATCATCACGTTCGGGCCGCAGCCGAACAAGGCTATTGTCGGCGAGAACGCGTTCGCGCACGAAGCGGGCATTCATCAGGACGGGTATTTGAAAGAGCGCACGACATACGAAATTATGGAACCGAAGAGCGTCGGCGTGCCGGAAACGAAACTGGTGCTGGGCAAGCACAGCGGCCGTCACGCGCTGGCGCAGCGATGCGAAGTGTTGCTGGGAACCGCGTTAACCAAGGACCAGCTCAACACGATGTACGAACGGTTCACGGCGCTGGCTGATCGGAAGAAAGGCCTCACCAACAACGAAATCGGCGCGCTGGCGCGGGAAGTGGTCGAAGAGACGAAGTCGGCGAGCGTGGCGGCGGATTAGCAGGCGCCGGACGCCGGGCGCTGGGCGCCAGTCAAAACACATACATTCATGAATCTTAAAATTTTACTTTTACCCGGCGACGGGATCGGCGCCGAAGTGACCAGTGCGGCTGTCGACGTATTGCAGGCGGTGGCGAAGAAATTTGGGCATACCCTGGAGTTTACGGAAGGACTGATCGGCGGAGTCGCGATTCATAAAACCGGGTCGCCTCTGCCGCAGGATACGGTCGATAAGGCGATGGCGGCGGATGCAACGCTGATGGGCGCGGTGGGCCTGCCGGAATTCGATAATGCCACGCCGGATAAGCGGCCGGAAAAGGGGCTGCTGGGCCTACGTAAAGCGTTGGGAGTGTTCGCCAACCTGCGACCGGTGCGCATGTGGCCTGCGTTGGTCGAATCGTCGCCGCTGAAGAATCACCTGGTCGAAGGCACGGACATGATTATCGTCCGCGAACTGACGGGCGGGCTTTATTATGGCGAGCCGCGGGGCATGTACGACGATTACGCGGTGAATACGATGCGCTATACACGTCCGGAGATCGAACGGGTGGCGCGCAAGGGGTTTCAGCTTGCGCGGGCAAGGCGGAAAAAACTGACCAGTGTGGATAAATCGAATGTGATCGAAAATTCGCAGCTCTGGCGCAAGGTGGTAATCGAAATCGCGAAGGAATTTCCCGACGTGGAGCTGGATCATCTGCTGGTGGACAACTGCGCCATGCAACTGGTGCTGAATCCGAAGCAATTCGACGTCATCCTGACGGAAAACCTGTTCGGCGATATCCTGAGCGATGAGGGGGCGGTGCTGGCCGGATCGATCGGGATGCTGCCCTCGGCGTCGCTGGGCGAATCGAAGGGCCTTGTACGAGCCGGTGCACGGGTCGGCGCCCGATATCGCGGGGCAGAGCAAGGCGAATCCGTTGGGAGCCATCGGTTCGGCGGCGGCGATGCTGGAATACACGTTCGGGTTGATGAAGGAATCCGCGGCGGTGAATGCGGCGATCGGAAAAGTTCTGGAGGCGGGAACCGTGACGGCGGATTTGAAGCCCAAGGGCAAGGCGTCGACAACCGCCGACGTCGGCAGGGCAGTGAGCGAAGCATTATGAGCGGTAAACCGCGTACAATCATCGAAAAAATCTGGGACAGTCATGTGGTTGCGCAGCAGCCGGGAGCGCCTGCGTTGCTGTATATCGACCTGCACCTGGTCCACGAAGTCACGTCGCCGCAGGCGTTTGCCGGGTTGCGCGAGCGCGGGCTCAAAGTCCGCCGGCCGGATCTGACCATTGCGACGACGGACCATTCCACGCCGACTACGCCGCGCGGGCTGCCGATTCTCGATAAAATCGCCGCGACGCAGGTGGCGCAGCTTGAGACGAATTGCCGCGATTTCGGGATCCGCTGCTACGGCCTGGATAGCGACCGGCAGGGGATCGTCCACGTGATGGGTCCGGAACAGGGGCTGACGCAGCCCGGCATGACTGTCGTTTGCGGCGACAGCCACACGGCGACGCACGGTGCATTCGGCGCGCTGGCATTCGGCATCGGCACCAGCGAAGTGGAGCACGTGCTGGCCACGCAGTGCCTGTTGCAGAGGCCTTCGAAGACGTTTTCGGTGCGCGTCGATGGAACGCTGAAAAACGGCGTTACGGCGAAGGACATTATTCTCAACCTGCTGTCGAGAATCGGCATCGGCGGCGCGACCGGGTGCGTGATCGAATATTCCGGATCGTCGATCCGGGCGCTCTCGATGGAAGAGCGCATGACCGTCTGCAACATGTCGATCGAAGGCGGCGCGCGCGCGGGGCTGATCGCGCCCGACGACAAGACGTATCAATACATTTCCGGGCGCACGTTTGCTCCGAAGGATTTCGATACCTTCGTCGCGCGCTGGAAGACGACTGCCTACCGACGACGGCGCGACGTACGATCGCGAAATCACCATCGACGCGAATACTTTGGAGCCGATGATCACGTTCGGAACCAATCCCGGCATGGGAATCGCGATCTCGGCGCTGGTTCCCGATCCGGGAGGCGTCAGCGATCCTCTGGAGCGCGAAACGCTCAAAAAGGCGCTGCATTACATGGATTTGCCGGCGGGTAAGCCGTTGCTGGGGCATGCGGTCAACGTGGTGTTTATCGGAAGCTGCACTAACTCGCGCATCTCCGACTTGCGCGCGGCAGCGCAGGTTTTCAAGGGGCGCAAAGTGAATCCGAATGTCCGGGTGATGGTGGTTCCCGGGTCGCAGCAGGTGAAGGCGCAGGCGCAGGCCGAGGGGCTCGACCGGATTTTCCGCGACGCTGGAGCGGATTGGCGCGAGGCGGGCTGCTCGATGTGCATCGCGATGAACGGCGATCAGTTGCAGCCGGGCGAATACAGCGTGTCGACCAGCAATCGGAATTTCGAAGGGCGGCAGGGCAAGGGCGGGCGCACGTTCCTGGCAAGCCCGCTGACGGCCGCTGCCAGCGCGATTACGGGCGTCATTACCGACGTAAGGACGCTAATCTAATGCAGATTACCAGCAAAACAGTCGTTTTTCCGGTCGATAACATCGACACCGATCAAATCATCCCGGCGCGATTTCTCAAGACCATTTCAAAGGCGGGCCTGGGCGACCAGCTTTTCTACGATTGGCGCTACGACGCTTCGGGCGCGCCGAAGGCGGATTTTGTTCTCAACACGGATGCCGCGAAAGGCGCGCAGGTATTGGTGGCGGGCGACAATTTCGGCTGCGGGAGTTCGCGCGAGCACGCGCCGTGGGCGCTGACGCAGTTTGGATTTAAAGCGGTGATCAGCACGTCATTCGCCGATATTTTCAAAGGCAATTCCTTGAAAAACGGGCTGCTGCCGATTGTGGTGCCGGCCTTGGTTCACGCCAAGCTGATCGCGTCGCCCGGTGCGGTGGTAACGATCGACCTGGCTTCGCAAGCCTTGACGCTGCCGGATGGAACGGCGGTCGAATTTCCCATCGACGCGTTCTCAAAGCACTGTTTGCTGGAAGGCGTGGACGAATTGGGGTACATCCTGAAGCAGGATGCAGCGATCTCGGATTATGAATCGAGGCGCGTCGGATCGATTAACACGCTCGTCTAGGGCCTTAGCGAGACGACGTTTTCAGCAGATTCCGCGCAGCCAACTCAGACAAACTTGGCTGGGGCTGATTGATGAAGTTCCAAGCCTCCTCGGGTAGCCAGCCGTCCGTAGCGTTGGGATCCAACTGCGCAACTATAAAAAATCCCAGTGGGAACCTGCTGCCAATCAGCTGATTGAGCGTCCGAGCGTCTAGGGCTGAGATAACAAATATTTGGCCGGGTAAAATGCCATACCAGTTTACGATCTCCGCCCGGGTGTCGAAGAAGCCGGTGAGCTCCTGGACTGGAGGGCCGATGATCCAGTTGTACCCAACCAAGAAGCAACGATACGTAGATACGATCATGAATCTTCCTCGGCTGCACCATGGCGCTCG
>CAVVNE010000023.1:0-9412 GCA_963749245.1 Bryobacterales bacterium | reverse complement strand
GCCGCGTGATGGATCTGCTGACCCCCATCGGAAGGGGCCAACGCGGGCTGATCGTCGCCGCGCCCCGCACCGGCAAAACGATGCTGTTGCAGTCGATTGCGAATTCCATTACCGCCAATCACCCCGAAGTCTCGCTCATCGTGCTGCTGATCGACGAGCGGCCGGAAGAAGTCACCGACATGCAGCGTTCCGTGAAGGGCGAAGTGATCTCCTCCACCTTCGACGAACCGGCGTCGCGCCACGTGCAGGTGGCGGAAATGGTGATCGAAAAAGCGAAGCGCCTGGTGGAGCATAAGAAGGATGTCGTCATCCTGCTCGATTCCATCACGCGCCTGGCGCGCGCTTACAATACCGTCGTCCCCCCGTCGGGAAAAGTGCTTTCAGGCGGCGTCGATTCGAATGCCTTGCAGCGTCCGAAGCGATTCTTCGGCGCGGCGCGCAATATCGAAGAAGGCGGATCGCTGACTATCGTCGCCTCCGCGCTGGTCGATACCGGCAGCCGCATGGACGACGTGATTTTCGAAGAGTTCAAAGGCACGGGTAACATGGAAATCCATCTGGACCGCAAGCTGATGGACAAACGCGTGTTTCCGGCCATCGATATTTCAAAGTCCGGTACGCGAAAAGAAGAGCTCCTGCTGCCCAAGGAAGAGTTGAACCGTGTGTGGGTGCTGCGCAAGGTGCTGAACAACCTCTCGCCTGTCGAGAGTATGGAGCTGTTGATCGATAAGCTGTCGAAGAGTCGCTCCAACGGCGAGTTTTTGGCTTCGATGAGCGGGTAGTCTTCCCGGCGCCCGGCGCGTGGCGCCTCGCGCCCTCTTCCCATGGGCCGCATCCGCATCCTTTCCGACAACGTCGCCAATAAAATCGCCGCCGGCGAAGTTGTGGAGCGCCCGGCCAGCGTCGTCAAGGAATTGCTCGAAAATTCTCTCGACGCCGGCGCCACCGATTTTCGCCTCGACGTCGAAGCCGGCGGGCGCAAACTGATCCGCCTCGCCGACGACGGCAGCGGCATGATGCAGGACGACGCTCTGCTGGCCTTCGAGCGTCACGCCACCAGTAAGCTCTCGGACGTCAAGGATCTGCTATCCATTTCTACGCTCGGCTTCCGAGGCGAGGCTCTGCCGTCCATCGCGTCCGTCTCCCGCCTGCTGCTCGAAACCAAGGCCCGAGAGGAACGGGTCGGCACAGTCGTCGAAATCGCCGGCGGAAAGATGTTTCGGGTCGAGGAACTCGCCCATCGCGGCGGCACCACCATCACCGTCCGCGATCTTTTTTTCAACGTTCCCGCGCGCAAGAAATTTCTGCGGTCGGAGCAAACCGAAATCGCGCACATCGCGTCGCTCGGTCACGCATTACAGCCTCGCCCACCCATCGAAAAGTTTCACTCTGCGCCACAACAATCAGGAGCTGCTGAGCGTCACCCCCGTCGCCACGCTGCGGGAACGTGTATTTCAAGTCTTCGGCACGCAAGTTCTGGACGATCTTTTCGATCTCGGTGATCACGCGCGCGACCTCAAAGTTCCGGTCGAAGATGACGAGCCCATCTCCCGCCGCTTCCGGCTCCGCGGCTTCGTCAGCTCGCCCTCGGTCCAGAAGATGAATCGCAATTCGATTTATCTGTTCGTCAACGGCCGCCTGATTCGCGACCGCCTGCTGCTGCACGCCATTTCAGCGGCATATTTCAACCTGATGCCGCCGGCCTGTTATCCGTTCGCCCTTCTGTTCCTCGATTGCGACGCTGAAGAGGTCGACGTCAACGTGCATCCGTCGAAAACCGAGGTCCGTTTCCGCCACGGATCGCTGGTGCACGATTTCGTTCGCGACACCATGCGCGAACGCCTAATGGTGGAGCGCCCGGCTTCGAAGATCCCGATGCCCAGCCCTCCCCAACCCGGCGCGGCCATGCCCTATTCGGAGTTCAGCCAGCGCGTCGAGAACATGACGTTCGATTCCATCCCAACCGGAATGCCTCCTAACGATAATCCGGCGGCGCTGCCCGAGTTCACCCTCAATCGTCCCCCATCACCCCTTCCTCGCTTCGATTTTTCGGATGCCCCGAAGCAGTCGAACATTCCGGATACCCACGGGCCTTTGTTCGACGGCGCAACGATGCCCGATCTCCAGAGTCTCGACTCCCTTACCGACCTCCGTCCTCTCGGCCAGATTCATGACAGCTTCATCATTGCCGCCGGTCGCGATGGTTTGTGGATCATAGATCAGCATGTCGCTCACGAACGTATCTTATTTGAGCAAGTACTGCTCGCGCGGGAGAAAGGTCACGCCGAAACGCAGCGCCTGCTGGTCCCTCTGGTCATCGGCCTCAGCGCGGCGCAGCAGATTGAATATGCGCGCATCGCCCAGGAACTGGAAGCTCTCGGATTTGAGACCGAGCCGTTCGGAAATCGCACCATCGCAGTCAAATCGGCGCCGGCCGGAATCGGCGCCGCCGATGTCGAACGCGTCTTGTTTGAAATTCTCGAAATCGCGGAAAGCGAGCTGCGCAAGGCGTCGCTCGACGATCTTCGCCGGTCGATGGCCGCCTCTATCGCCTGTCGCGCCGCCATCAAAATCAACATGCGACTCGAGCCCGAGAAAATCGACTGGTTGCTGCGCGCCCTCGCCGCCACGTCCTGCCCCATGAGCTGTCCGCACGGCCGCCCGATCGCCTTGCGCTATTCGACGCGCGACATCCTGAAAAGCTTTCACCGCATCTAGAGTTTCTGAAGTGTGGGCGTTACAGCGCCGCTACGTCTTTTGAAAATTGATAATCGGTGCCCTGCGCCGGGCGCTTCTGCTTCAGCGGCCGCACGCAGGATTGATATTGATTGTCGCCGATCTTCTCCACCAGGCCGCACCGCTCGAGCGTGTAAAGAAGCCGGAAGACCATCCCTTTATTCAGCCCGGAACGCGCGGCGATATCGCGCAGCCGCAGTGTTTCGCCGGAAAATTGGAACGTCGCCAGAACCTGGGAGCCATGAATCACGCTTTTGACAAGATAGGGGTCGCGAGTACTGATCGTGGTGCTCATAACCACTGAGAACAATATCACAATGGACGCGTTATCCTATGAATTCGCTTTCCCTCGAGTGGAGGAACCTTGCAACGCGTCTGTTTTTTGCTCAACGTCCGGCCCGACAAACTGGAAGAATACAAAGCTCGTCACCGCCAGGTTTGGCCAGACATGATACGTGCCTTGCGCGAGTCCGGATGGAACAATTATTCCCTCTTCTTAAGGCCCGATGGACTCCTGGTAGGCTATCTGGAAACTCCCGATTTTGACCGCGCCCGGGCGGAGATGAGCCGCCGTGCGGTCAACGAGCAGTGGCAGCGTGAAATGGCGCCCTTCTTCCTGTCTCAAAACGGCAATTCCAGGATTGACGAAGCGATGGTTCCCCTCGAAGAGGTTTTCCATCTGGAGTCCCTGTAGCAACATAGCTGTCCCACCATAATTCCCGCAACATCTTCACAAGCAAACTAAGTGAATCACATTAAAGTCATGTTTTAATCATGTAAATCCAATCCTTTCCGCACAAACAAGTCCAGACTAGCCCGTTGTGTTTACAATCGTTTACAACCAAAAATCACCTGCATAGAAATTATTGATTTGATCCCGCCTCCCCCATGCCGTATGCTGGATTTGTCAGCAAGCATGCCAGGGACAGGCAAGTATAAGTCCTGGCAAGTCAGTCGTCCCCGAAGACGTCCCGTTTCCTCGCAGAAGATTATTGGCGTATGCGCAATGCGTATGCGCGAGGAAAATGCGTCGCTAATCTCCGAAGTCATGCCGCCCTGCGGGTGTATTCGGGATTAGTTTATTCAAACAACAAAGGAACCTAATTCGATATGAAACTCTTGAAAACTGCATTACTGTTCGGCGGTCTGCTCGCCCTCGCGATGTCCCTGAGCGCCGAAACGGCCCTGATCAATGTGAACGTCCCGTTTGCCTTCCTGGCCGGCGGAAAGGCGCTGCCCGCGGGCCATTATACGATCGGCCAGCCGTCCAACAGCGGCGTCCTCCTGATCCGGGGAACCCAACCTAACTCCGCCGCCCTGGTGCTCGCCGTGAACGCCGGGCCAACCGGCAGCAACCATGCCGGGGTGACGTTCAGCCGGCTTGGTTCTACGGTGGTGTTGTCCACCGTCGATATTCCGGGGGCGGCGAGCTTCGCGATCATTCCCCCGGGACAGAAAACCGCCGCCGCCCTATCGGTGGTGCTGCCTCATTAGTAGCTCCGGCTCGAAGGATGTTCCCAACGCGATCCAGGTTCTGCCCGGGTCGCGTTTTTCATTTCAGGCCTCAAACCCGCGCACTCATCAGCCGCCCCAGATTGCCGCGAACTTTCAGCCGATCTTTGCGATTCGCGAAATAGCGCGCATTGATCTCCGCCGCGCCCAGCTCCTCCAACCGGTGAAAACCCATTTCCTCGAGCGCAGCCGCCAGTTCAGCCGGTTCGATAAATAACTGAAAGGGCTCCCCCGCGCGCGCCACGCGGCGGGAAAGAGCATCCACCGCCGTCCGCTCTAGAAACCCGAGCTGGGACCGCGCGACCGCATAATCGAACGCCACTCCGCTTCCCGCCGGCAGAGAGGCGATCCAACGCAGAGTTCCGAATGCGGCGTCGCTCGTCAAATAAGGAACCACCCCGAGCCACGAGAAGAAGGCGGGTTCGCCCGAACGGAATCCGGATCGATCCAACGCATCGGCCAGCGTCTGTTTCGCGAAATCGACCGCTACGAAACTCGCCGACGCGGGAATCGCGATCCCCGCTGACTCCAGCAGATTGCGCTTCCAGCCTTGCGTGGCCGGATGATCCACCTCGATCACACGAAGATCCCCAAAAGGATTGCGGTACGCGAACGTGTCCAGCCCAGCGCCCAGCACCACGCATTGCCGCACCCCCTGCCGGACAGCCTCCGCAAGCTGATCCTCCGCAAACCGGCTCCGCACGGCGACGAAGGCCCGCAAATTCGTGGTTCCGAGTCTTTCGAAAGCCCCCGGATCGGCCCGCACCGCGGACGCGGTTTTTTCGCCCAGAATCGCCACAGCCAGAGGGTCGTCCAGAATTTTCGGATGGTCCAGAACTTGATGCACCGCGCGCCGCATGGCCACGCGCAACGCTGTTTTACTGGGGATGTGATCGTGCATCGGGGATGTTAAACTGTCAGTGCGCGCTCTCCGTGGCCGAATGGCGGAATTGGCAGACGCACCAGACTCAAAATCTGGCGTTCTTCACTGAACGTGTCGGTTCGACCCCGACTTCGGCCACCATTGGTACTCTACGCCAACAATGGGGGCAATCGCGCAATTCATCGGCGCCCTCATCTATTATTTCGTCCGCCATTGCAAACGCTTCGAAGAAGCCTGATCCGGTCATAAAATGTGGTGCAGGCTGCCAGCCTGCGGCCGATTGGTAATCGGCCCGTCACAAAGTCCGCCTCATCTCCTCCAATTCCTCCAGCGTTCTCGGCCAATCCTCTCTTAACAGCCTGCTCAACGCCCGATCCGCCAACAGCTTCCCCCCGGTCTGGCAAACCGCGCAATAATTCGTCTCGTTCGACGCATAGCGAATCCTCTGCACCTTCGCGCCGCAGCGAGGGCAGGGCATTCCGTAGCGGCCATGCACAGCCATCTCCTCGCGAAACGCGGTGACATTTTCCGGAAATTTCCCGCCCGCTTCCGCCCGCAGCCGGTCCGTCCACTCGATCAGAGTCGCGCGTGTTGCCAGGCGCAGATGTTCGATCTGCTCGCGCGACATCTTCTGCGTCAGCAAAATCGGCGACAATTCCGCGCGATGCAGAATCTCGTCCGAGTACGCGTTGCCGATCCCGCTGAACAACCGCGGATCGGTCAGGGCGCGCTTGAGCGTATGGTTCGCCGACGTCAGCCTCGCCGCGAACTGGGCGCTGGTGGCCGACAGCACATCGATCCCTCCCGGATCGAGCGACGCGAGCCCTGGTTCGCCGCCCACCACGTGCAGCGACGCCCGTTTCTGCGACCCCGCCTCGGTCAACGTCAGTGTCCCGGAGTCGAATTCAAACGCCGCCAGCGTCCTTCGTCCATCGGGCTTTACCTTCTTCGCGACCCAGTGCAGCCGGCCCGCGATCATCAGATGCAGTACCAGCCAGACGTCGTTATCGAACCCGATCGCGATACGTTTTCCAACCCGCCTTAATCCGACCACGGTGTGTCCGGCCGCGTCAGCCACGGCCGGTTCAATGGACCGCAGCAGAAACGGACTCGCAATCAGCGCGCTTTTGAGAGTCGCGCCCACCACGCGCTGCTCCAGCGCCTCGATGTAAACCACGATATCCGGCAACTCCGGCATCTACGGTTTTTCGGTTGGCTTCTCGGCCGGGGGCTCGTTCTTGACGATCTTGCCGAACAATTTCCCGCCATGCCCGTTCGCGCCCGCGCTGCCCCACGTCCCCGCGTACGCGCCGTTGTACATCACCACCCGCGCCGTGAACGACCCAAACCCAGGCACCACGAAATTCGTCAGCGAGATCACCGGCGTATCGCCCGCGAACTTCACCGGCAGTGGCATCGCGACTTTGAAATCCTTCTTGTTGTATTGAATCCGAGCCTCGAATTTCCAGGTATCTTCCTTGACCTTGGTTACCCGTTCAATAACGTATTTGTCGTCGTGCAGCTCCGCCGTGTCGCCCTGCGTAAAGAATCCAATCAACGTAACGTTGTTCAGAGCCTCCTGAAACAGTTTCTCCGCCGCATTCAGCTCCATGACCGGCGGGACCGTTTCCTGCGCCATCGCGAACGCGCCAACCATCAGTAAAAGTGCGAACCTCATGGAACATCAGCCTACCAAATGTGCGGTATAAAAGTTTAATCATGCGCATCCTGGTTACTCTCCCGCTCACCGCCCTTCTTGCCTGCGCCGCGGGCACTCCCTATCTTACTGAGCCCTCGTTGTGCCCAACCCGTCCCGAAATCGTGTTCGTTTCCGGAGGCGACATCTGGGTCGCTCCTTCCGCCGGTGGTGAAGCGCACATCCTGGTCGCGCATCCAGCCGAGGAGTCGCGTCCTCTTTATTCGCCCGACGGCACGAAGCTGGCCTTCATGTCGACGCGCACCGGCGGCGGCGACATCTATATCCTCACGCTCGCGACGGACGAGTTAAAGCGCCTCACCTTCGACGATGGCCCCGAGCAGCTCGACGCCTGGTCCCGCGACGGCAAGTGGATTTACTTCTCCACCGGCGCGCACGACGTCGGCCGTAAGAACGATATCTATCGCGTCAGCGCCGATGGCGGCACTCCCATGCCCGTCAGCGCCGACCGCTTCACCAACGAATTTCAAGCCGCTCCCGCGCCCGACGGTTCCACCATCGCGTTCGCCGCGCGAGGCGTCAGCGACTCGCAGTGGTGGCGTCACGGCCACAGCCATCTGGATGAATCCGAAATCTGGTTGCGCAAGGATACAGGTGTCTACGAAAAACTGGTCGACCTCAACGGCCGCAACGTCTGGCCGATGTGGACGCCCGATGGCCATACTCTCTACTTCATGTCCGACCGCACTGGCCCGCAGAACATCTGGTCGCTCACCCTCGGCGGGAAGCCGAAACAAATCACGAAATTCACCGACGGCCGCGTCCTGTGGCCCTCCATCAGCTACGACGGCAAATCCATCGTCTTCGAACGCGACTTCAAAATCTGGAAGCTCGACACTAAAACCGGCGAAACCTTCCAACTTCCCTTGAAGCTGATGGGCGTCGCCGCCGGCCCCGGCACCACGCATCTGACACTGACTACCTTTAACGATCTCGCCCTCTCGCCCGACTCCCGTAAAATCGCTGTCATCGCGCACGGAGAAGTCTTCGCCTCCGGAGCCCGCGATGGCGGGGCAGCCGCGCGCGTCACCCACACTCCCGTCCCCGAATCCGCCGTGTCCTGGTCGCCCGATTCCATGAAGGTCGTCTATGTCAGCGAGCGTAACGCCGTCAACCATGTCTTCGTCTACGACTTCACCAAGCACACCGAAACGCAATTAACGAACGACGCACTTCCCGACAATTCCCCGCACTATTCGCCCGACGGAAAAATGATCGCCTTCGTACGCGAGCGCCGCGAACTTCGCACCGTCGATCCCGAAACGAAGCAGGAAAAATCGCTGGTTACCGGCTCCATCGCCGGAGGATTCGGCGGCGGCGCATTCGCCTGGTCGCCCGACAGCAAGTGGCTGGCCTACGCGGCGGCGGGCGGCAACGGTCTGCGCAACGTCTACGTCGTGCCATCAAACGGCGGCGAACCCCACCAGATCAGTTTCCTCGCCAACAGCAACGTCAACTCCTTGCGCTGGAGCCCCGACGGAACTTACATCCTCTATGAAACCAGCCAGCGCACCGAAACTCCGGAAATCGCCCGCATCAACCTGATTCCTCCTCCGCCGAAATTCACGGAGCAGCGTTTCGAGGATCTTTTTAAGCCCGAGCCTCCCACGCGTGGCCGAGGCGGTACGCAAGCCGAAAAACCTCCCGTCAAGCCCGTCGAGATCGACTTCGATGGCATCCGCGAGCGGATTTCCTTCCTCCCCATCGGTCTCTCCATCAACAACCCCACCATCAGCCCCGATGGAAAATCGCTCCTCTTCGGCGCCTCCGTCGGCGGCCAGGACAATCTCTATTTGTATTCGCTCGACGCCGAAGCCGGCGGCCGGGGAGGTCGCGGAGGACGAGGAGGCGGTGGCGGCGGCGCTCGCCAACTCACGTCGACCCCCGGCCAAAAATCGCATCCCCAATTCTCCGGCGATTCGAAAGAAGTGTTCTTCCTCGAAGCGGGCCGCGTCACCTCGATGCCCGTCGATACGCGCGTGGCCCGCACCGTCAACGTCACCGCTGAAATGGACGTCGACTTCGCCACCGAAAAAATGGCCGTCTTCGAACAGGCCTGGGCCGGCCAACGCGACCAATATTACAACCCCAAGTTCAACGGCGTCGATTGGAACGAGGTCCGCGCCCAGTACACTCCTCTGGTTGAAGGCGCGCAAACCCCTGACGAGCTCCATCGCATCCTCCGCATGATGGTGGGCGAGCTCAACTCCTCCCACTCCGGCGTCAGCGCCCCAGCGGGTGGTGGCGGACGAGGCGCGGTAACCGGACAACTCGGCCTCAACTTTGACCGCACCGCCTACGAAACCTCCGGCAAGCTGAAAATCACCGAAGTGATTCCCCACTCGCCTGCCGAACTCGCCAAGGTCAAGGTCGGCGAAGAACTACTCGCCGTCGACGGCGTCCCCATCGCGGCCCACACCAACCTCAACGAACTCCTGCAGCACAAGGTCGACAAGCGCGTGGTGCTCGATGTCAGCGGTCGCGAAGTCATCGTCCGTCCCGTCGGTTCCCTTGCCGAGCAGATCTATCGCCAGTGGATTGAAGGCAACCGCGCCTATGTCGCC
>CAVVNE010000022.1:0-65531 GCA_963749245.1 Bryobacterales bacterium | reverse complement strand
GCGGCGATCGACTTTAGTGAACTGAAGCTCAAGCTGATGGCCTCGATAGTCGCCATTTCGGCGATCAAGCTGCTTGAGGGCTTCATGGATCTCGCAAACCATAGCGACCGCGAGATGTATTGGCTGGTGGGCGTTCACCTGACCTTTGTCGCTTCGACGCTGTTTCTGGCGCTCGCCTGTATCGATTCAGCCACCACACGCGCGCCTCGGGCGGCACTGAGGGCGTGTAGTCGGCGGCTTATTTCAGGCGCGTGTCGCGCTCCTGCCGGATTCGCCAGAAAATCGGAGCGGAAGCGATTCCCAGAGCGAGCGCGGCGAGTCGCGATTCATCCCCGAGGGCGTAAGCGACTCCGAATTGCAGGAGAACAGCGGCCGTGAACGCTCCCGCGAATCTTGACCATGGCGGCCTCGCGGCGACATGCGCGGGAGAGAGCGTCCAGACAATGAAGATCGCGGCGCCTGTCGCCCAGAAGGATCGTTGCTGGAGAAAGATCACCAGCGGAGCGAAGCCTGCGGCGATGGCGGAAGTCTCGCGGATGACGGGTCCCGGGTTCGGAAAGGGAGAGAGCAAGGCGTAGGTGAGAAACATCGCGACGGCGCACGTCAGTGAGGTCGGCAGGATGACGAAGAGGGATTTAACGAGCAGCTCGGGCCAATGGTAGGGGTGTCCGGGCGGGGCGGTCACCAGGATGGCGACTACGGAGGCCGCGAGAAGGCCGATGGTCTGCGGGAGCCAAGTGTTGAGAGGGCGCATTTGTCTCACGCGCAGTTACGGCGGCTGAACCCGCCGCTGCAAGCTAAACAGGTTGCGGAAAAGTCGTTCCGTGCCGGGATTGGCAGGCGGAACCGCCTGCCCCACCAAGTCAAGTTAAGCAGTTGCGGAGCGGTGGGACAGGCGCTTTCGCCTGTCGAACGACTTTTCCCACAACCTGTAGCTCGCGCCACTTCCAGAGTTAGACACCGCGGCGTGCGTTATTGTGCCGAGAGGGATTTTACCAGTTCGTATAGAAATTCCTGGCCTTCGTAGAAGGACTGGACGCCCATCCGTTCGTCGCGCCCGTGGAAGCGGATGTCGTCGCGGTCCATGAAGAAGCCCTGGATTCCGTACGTCGGTATGCCGGCCATGCGCAGCATGCGGCCGTCGGTGGCACCCATCACCATGATGGGAATCGTCGGCACGCCCGGCCACATGGTATCGGTGATGCGGGAGACGGCTTTCATGACGTCGGCGCGCATGGGCGACGCGGGTCCTTTCTTGAAATCGCCGATCTTGGTGAGCTTCACCTGGTCGTCAGCGATGACTTTGTTGAGAGTGCTTTCGACATACTCGACGGAATCCTCGGGCAGGACGCGGCAATTGACGCTGGCGGCTGCAAGCTGAGGCAAGGCGTTGATGGCGTGGCCTCCTTCGAGCATTGTAGCGACGCAGGTGGTGCGCAGCGTGGAGTTCCACGCGGGAGACATTTTCGCGATGCGGGCCATCGCCTGCTGGTCGCCCGCAGCAACCTTCTCCATGTCGTCTTTCAACGAGCCCTTGTTGAGCATGGCCATCTGCTTGAAATAAGCCGCGGTCACTTCGTTGGTCTTGAGAGGGAAGCCGAATTTCCCGAGCCGGTCGAGCGCCGCTGCCAGATGGTAGATGGCGTTGTCCGGCACTGGCATGGAGCTATGGCCGCCTTTGTTACGGACCTCGAAGCGAAAATTGAGCACGTATTTTTCACTGATTTGCAGGTCGTTGGCGATTTTCTTGCCCCCCGCTTCTTCGCCCCAGCCTCCTTCGTTCAGGGCGAACTCTGCGTCAATCAAGTCGCGATGATGCGCCAGGAGCCAGTCGACGCCGTTGTAGGGTCCGCCGCCTTCTTCATCGGCGGTGAGGGCGACGATGATGTCGCGGGCGGGCTTGAAGCCTTCGCGCTTATAGCGGATGAGGTTGGCGATCCAGACAGCGGCTTGCGCTTTATCGTCGCCCGTGCCCCGGCCGTAGAAAAAGCCGTCTTTTTCGATGAACTTGAACGGGTCCATAGACCAGTCCTCGCGCTTGGCTTCGACGACATCGGTGTGCGCCAGCAGGAGGATGGGTTTCTTTGGACCCGTTCCGTGATAACGCGCGACCAGGTTGGCCTTTTTGGAAGATGCTCCGCCAATAAAGATGTCCGAGTCGGGGAAGTCCGCGGCTTTCAGGCGCCGCGCGGCAGCCTCGGCGACAGGGGTTGTTGAGCCGGTGGAGAATCCAGACTTAATTTCGACGAACTCCTTATAAATGGATCGCGCGAGCTGGCGGTCGGCGTCGGGGCTAGTGGTCTGGGCGAAAGCCAACGCCGCACAGACGAAAAGAGAGACTCGGAGCATTGGGATATTGTGTCATGAAATGATCGACACAGAGCCGCGACTATCAGGGAGCGGACAGGAAAGATCTTTCCTACTTTGGAAAAACCGGGTGCGCCTTCACCTCGGCCATCTGCGCCGCGTGACGCTCGCTGTGGAGCGATATCATGAGCAGCCACTGGCAGCCGTCGAGATCCTTGAAAATCATGTGAGGGGCGACGCGGTCGTGCATCGGGTCCTGGGTCTCGGCGACGTAGCTCAGCACCATGGCGCGGCGCTCCTGGAACGGCGGAATGAAATCCTGGGGCGTGGCGGAGTGGGAATGGTTTTCGATGCCGGCGGGCACCTTGACTCGGGTTTCACGGGCCGGGACGGCGGCTAGCAATTTAGGCGTTTTGTGCTGCACCTCGGCCGCACGGGACGGCTCCGGCGGAGCCGCCTGCATAACCTTCGACACCATGCTGAAGACGCGGCGTTCGATGGTAAGGATGTGGTCGGCGCATTCGCCGATGGACCAGCTTTCCTCATCCGGGCGAAAAGTCCACTGGTCGGGACGGAGACCGGAGATTTCATGGAGCACGAGGTCCCTCGTGCGGGTCAGATGGGTGGTGAGAAACGCGCGGTCTTCGGAGGTGAGCTGCGGCATAACGATCATCTTAGTACCCTTTCCTGGTGTACGGCTAAACGTTTCCTAAGGTTAGTCCGATAGATACCTGAACAGGAAGCACACGTGTCGATGTTGGTCAAGAAGAACGTAGTGAACGACCCGATCGTGCTCCGTCCGGAGATGCATCTCCCCCGCTGGGAGAGCGTTCTCGAGGATGCGGCACAGGCTCCTACGATCCTGATTGTAGACGACATAGAGCTGAATCGGCGTCTGCTGAAGGCCATGCTGAAAACGGCCGCGTACCGCATTCTGGAAGCAGCGCGGCCCTCGGCTGCGATCAACATTCTGGAGCAGGAAAAAGTCGACCTGGTAGTGGTCGACCTGGTGATGCCGGAAATGAGCGGGCCGGAGTTCTGCCACCTGCTGAAAAGCGAGCGGCGCACGCAGCTCATCCCGATCTTGATGACCACCAGCGTGCAGGGGACCGAGAACGAGGTTACGGGGATTGAGTCGGGGGCGGACGAGTTTCTGATCAAGCCTCTGCAACCGGCCGTGGCGAGGACTCGCATCCGCGCGATGCTGCGGAACAAAGCGCTGACCGACTCGCTGGAAGAAGCGGAGACAATCCTGTTCGCCCTGGCGCAATCGGTGGAGCATCGCGACAAATATACTGGCATGCACTGCGAGCGGCTGACCACCTATAGCCTCGCCCTGGGACAGGCATTGGGATTACAGCGCCAGGAACAGTTAGCGCTATACCGGGGAAGCTATCTGCACGATATCGGCAAGATCGGGATTCCGGACGGGATCCTGTTCAAGAGGGGGCTTCTGACGGACGAAGAGTGGCAGACCATGCGCCTGCACACGATTCGCGGCGAAGAAATTTGCAAGCCAATGAAAACTCTGGCGCCGGTTTTGCCGATTATTCGCAGCCATCATGAGCGATGGGATGGATCCGGTTATCCGGACGGATTAACCGGCGAGGATATTCCGCTGCTGGCGAGGATTCTGCAAGTGGCGGACATCTACGATGCGCTGACCACCGCGCGGCCTTATAAGCCGGCATTTTCCCATCAGCACGCGATTGAAATTATGGTGGAAGAGGCGCGGCGCGGATGGAGAGACCCGGAACTGGTGCCCCTGTTTGCGGAAGTTTCGCAACGCTCGCTCTCTCAGAACGGCGATCCGGCGGCGTGGCCGGGCAACGGTGCGATGCAGCAATCGCTCGACAACATGCGCCGGGAACTGTCAAAATAATCGTGTACGCGATTCCGCGTCCGAGTCGTCTTATCAACAGTTGTGTTTGCCTCTAACATGACAGGTGGGCGTGTCGTCGTTCTATGCCTAACGGCCTGCCTGGGGTGCGCCTGGGCGCAGACCGATGAAGCGGAAGCTGCGAAACGTCCGGAAAACCGCCAAGATACGCATATTTTTGGCATCGTGCCTGACTATGATACGGTGAGAAATGCTTCCGGCCCCATACTGCCGATTGGCATAAAGACGAAGTTCTGGCTGGCGACGGAGGACGTGTTCGATCCCTTTTCGTTTCTGATCAGCGGAATCTACGCCGGCGGTTCTCAACTCACCAATCAGTATCGCGAGTTCGGCCAGGGCGCGCCGGGATATGCCAAACGGTATGCCGGGGCGTTCGCCGACAACGCGATTGGGAATTACCTGACGGAAGCCGCCTTCCCGGTGATGTTGCATCAGGACCCGCGTTATTTTCGAATGGGTCCGAAGTATGGGTTCTGGCGACGGGTTGGATACTCGGCAAGCAGGGTGGTTGTGACGCGCGGGGATTCCGGAGCGCGACAGTTCAACGTTTCGGAAATCACGGGCAACGGAGTGGCTGCCGGAATTGCCGCCGCTTACTATCCTCCTTCCAGCCGGCATCCTGAAGAGGTTTGCGAAAAGTGGGCCCTGAACGTGGGCAGCGACGCCGGCTTCAATATTCTCAAAGAATTCTGGCCGGATATGCGCCAGAAGTTCTTCGGGAAATGAAGGCGCGCTATAATCGCAGTTGTAGGGATGCAGGAACTGATCAAAAAACTAAAGGAAGAAATCGCGGCGCTGGAAGTCGAATTTCGCGTAGAGCTTCCTCGGGAGATCCTGAAGGCCCGTGCGCACGGCGACTTGAAGGAAAACGCCGAGTATCATGCGGCCAAGGAACGGCAAGGCATCGTCAACGCGCGCCTCAACCAGTTGAACGGACGTCTGCGCGAGATCTCGATGATCGACATGACAAAGCTGCCGCGCGACCGCGCGGGCCTTTGCTCCGAAGTCATCGTGCTGGACGTCGACAAGGACGTTAAGGTAAAGTACACGCTAGTCACCAGCGAGGAAGTCGACGTGGCGAAGGGTCTCATATCCACCAGTTCTCCCATCGGCCGCAGTCTGCTGGGCAAGCAGGTGGGCGACGAAGTTCGCATTCAGATTCCGGGCGGTGTGCGCGTGATGGAGATCGTGGAGTTGAAAACCATACACGATCTGACGCCGGGTGGTTTAGCGAAGGAATAAGTTGGACGAGAAGTTAACAGTCACACGCACCATCGGCCTCGCCTGCAACAAGGTTATCCTGATGATTGTGCGCGGGCTAGCGCTATCGAAGATCCATCCCAATGTGCTGACGTTCCTGGGGCTGCTGATCAATGTCGGCGCCGCGTGGCTGCTCGCCGTCGGTCAATTCCGCTGGGCGGGCGCGGTGATCATCGGCGCGGGATTGTTCGACATGGTGGACGGCCGCGTGGCGCGCGAAACCAATCGCGTGACGCGTTTCGGCGGATTTTTCGACTCTGTGCTGGACCGTTATTCGGACCTGGGGTTATTGATCGGATTGCTGGTCTGGTACGGGTCGATTGGAAGATTTTCCTACGTGGTCTTGACCGCGGTAGCGATGATCGCCTGCGTGATGGTCAGTTACGTGCGAGCGCGCGCGGAAAACTCGATTCCGATGTGCAAGGTCGGATTCATGGAGAGGCCGGAACGGGTCGTCCTGGTGATTATCGGCGCTCTGTTCGACCGCATGGCTCCGGTGCTGTGGATCATCGCGGTGCTGGGCAATCTGACGGTAATTCACCGCATGATCTTCACCTGGCAGGAAGCCGAGCGTCTCGAAGACGCCCAGCTCCGCGCCGGAAAAAGCGTCAGAACAACAGCAAAATAGCGGACAGATTGTGCCAGGGAGACCGCTCCTGATAGTCGCGGCTTATCTCGATCAATCCCCAAAGCTCGAAATAGCCGCGACCATCAGGAGCGGTTGGCCGACTTTTCACACTGACTCGTCAGCTTGGGGCTATTTCGATCACCTCGATAGGAAGGAATCGGCAAAACGAACGCAAGGACGGCCACCAGACGATTACACGCCGCGGACGGCCGCGCTTACCGGTTTCGACCCCACGGGGATCACCGTCAGCAGCTTCGCAGCCCGCTCTTTATATCGATTGGGAGCGATCAGGTCCACTCTCAGCACAGCCACGTCGCCGGATTTGCGGTTCAGCACCAAGGCATACTGGTCGTCCGGCGTCACCGCGACGAAGCCTGGATCGTCGCCCACTTTCAGGACTCCGATGATCTTCTGCGTACCGATATTCAAGATGCTGACATCGCCCGTGGACGGACTCGCGATGAATAGGAACGAATCGGATGCGGCCATCGCGCCCGGAGCGTGTCCGGCGAGCACGGTCTTCCAAACCTCCGGCGTGTTATACGGGAAAACGATCACCACGCCATCGACTCCCTCGCCGGTCACGAACAGCTGCCCTCCGTCGTTGCTGAAGCAGAGATTGTCCGGGCGGACGGCGATGGGCAGGTCGGCGATCAGTTTGGAAGACGCGACGTCATAGACCGACAGCATCCGCTCGTTTCGACTGGTCGCGATCATGGCGCTGCTGTCGGAAAGAAAGCGGACGGCGCCGGTGTCGGCCGGAGGCCCCAGCGGATTACCGATTTTCCGCGCGGCGAGGTCGATCAGCCGCACGGATTGGCCGGCGCTGACGGCTGCTGTCTTTCCGTCCGGCGTGACGGCGAAGTCGTGAGGGTCTTCGGAAAGGGAGAGCTTCCAGTCGACGGCGAACCGGTCGAGGGCGATGCGTACCAGCGCCTTCGGCTCCCGTGTCAGCACATACATGGCTCGGTGGTCGGTCGATAAATGCATCGAAATGGCCTGGGCACCGGCGGCGAGTTTGCGCGCGAAGCTCAGGCGGTCGGCCTGAATTTCCTGAAGCGAACCGTTGGCCGGCGTCAGCGCGTAGACAAATGGACGAGTGCGGAGCGCCAGCACCTCCGTCGGCGCGCTATCGAGAGGGATATGGCGGGCGACGGCCAGCGCCTGCAAATCCACCGCGGCCACGGCCTGGCCCTCTTCATTGGCGATGAAGGCGTAACCCCGGTAACCGGGGCGGCGGCTCGAGCATGCGGCCAGAAAGGGAATCGCCAGAATAGCGCGTCTTGTTACTGCACGACATACCACAAGATTAGTGTAGTCTACTGAAAATAAAACAAAATCTTGCCGCCACGTTCCGGCTGTGCTACTGTTCAAGATGGGCTCATACGACCCCCTTCCGTCGTACCCCAAGTAGACAATTTCATATGAATCTGCGGTCGTTGTTCAGTCTTTTTTCCTCCGACCTCGCCATCGATCTCGGCACGGCGAACACACTGGTTTTCGCCAAGGGCAAGGGCATCGTCGTGAATGAGCCGTCGATCGTCGCCATCAACAAGACGAACGGCGAAGTAGAAGCGGTCGGGCGCGAAGCCAAGGAAATGCTCGGCCGCACGCCGGGCAACATCGTGGCCATCCGTCCGATGAAGGATGGCGTCATCGCCGACTTCAAAGTCACCGAGCGCATGCTGAATTACTTTATTCAGAAAGCGCACGGCCGCAAAATGCTGGTGCATCCGCGCATCATCATCGGGGTGCCGAGCGAAATCACGCAGGTGGAAAAGCGCGCGGTCATCGACTCGGCGTATCACGCCAAGGCGAGCGAAGTGTACCTGGTGGAACAGGCCATGGTGGCGGCCATCGGCGCGGGGTTGCCGATTACCGAGCCATCGGGCAACATGGTGGTTGATATCGGCGGAGGCACCACCGACGTGGCGGTGATTTCGCTGTCCGGCATTGTGTATTCGCGCTCCGTGCGCGTGGCCGGCAACGAGATGGACGACGCGATCATGCAGTATATGAAGCGCAAGTACAACCTGCTGATCGGCGAAACGACGGCCGAGAAGGTCAAGATCAACATCGGCTCGGCCTATGTGCTGGATAAACCGCTGACCATGGAGATCAAGGGGCGCAACCTGATTGAAGGCGTGCCGCGGACGATCACCGTCGACGACAGCGAGATTCGCGAGGCGCTTGTCGGAGTGCGTGGCGACCATCATGAACGCGATTCGCGTGGCGCTGGAGCGCACGCCGCCCGAGCTGTCGGCCGACATCAGCGACCGCGGCATCGTGCTGACCGGAGGCGGAGCGCTGATCAAGAATCTGGACAAACGCATCCGGCAGGAAACCGGTCTGCCGGTATCGATCGCCGAAGATCCTCTGGCGTCGGTGGTGCTGGGAACGGGAAAAATGCTGACGGAGTTTAAGCTGCTGCGGAGAATCGCTATCGAATAGAAGTTGTTATGGAGTTTTTTCTCAATCGTTACCGCAACCTTTCGGTGCTTGTGGCGGCGATCCTCGCGCAGTTGGTGCTGCTTGCCTACCAGGTGAAAACCAACAACGACGTACGGCTGATCCGGGTGTGGGCGGTGGGCGCGGTGACGCCTCTGGCGCGGGTCATCGAAACAGGACGCGAGGGCGTCTCTCATTTTTTCAGCGATTACTTTGTCCTGCTCGACGTGCGCGACGACAATAAGCGCATGAAGGCGGAGCTGGACCGCGTGAAGATGGACAACCAGTATCTCCGGGCCGAGCTTTCGACCGCGGACCGCGCGCGATCGCTGGCGATTTTTCAGCAGCATTCGCCTTCGAAGACCGTGGCGGCGCATATCATCGGAAATACGACCGGCACAGGCGCGAAGGTGGTGTTCATCGACCGGGGCTCGAGCAGCGGCATTCAGCCGGGCATGGGCGTGATCACGCCGGATGGCATCGCGGGCAAAGTGACGAAGGTATTCGCCGATCGCGTCCGAGGTGCTGCTGGTGACCGATGCGGCTTTCGCGGCCGGCGTGATCTCGCAGAACAATCGCGTGCACGGGACCTTTAAAGGGCTGGGCTACGAAGGCTCCGGCAAAATCGAGCACGTGCAGAACGAGCAGAAGGTGGATCAGGGCGAGTGGTTTTTCACCTCCGGCGACGATCGCATTTTTCCGAAAGGCCGGCCGGTGGGCGAAGTGACCACCGTCCACCAGGGAAAAACGGAAAAAGAGATTTTCGTTTCGCTCAGCGGATTCAGAAACGGTCTCGAAGAAGTGTTGATCATCATCGAAGGAGTTCATGCGCCGATTCCCGATGCGCCGGTCACCAGTCAGGCGGTCCACCTGCTGGCGCCTCCGCCGCCCGAGGCAGGAGCCGCGGCCGACGTCCTGCCGCTGCAAACGGGTCCTCTGTCGACCGACGCCGACCGGGCCAAGGAGCACTACCGCAAGTTGGGCGAGCAGGAAGGCCATGTGTACGGCGAGCGGAGCAACGGCGCGCCGAACTACAACGTTCCGTTGAAGGCGGACGGGAAACCCGACGTGAAACCAGATAAGCCATGACCGGATTTTCCGAGGGCTATCGCGAGCCGTTGCGCAAGGAACGCAACTCAATGTTCAACGTCGCGGTGATCGTCGGGATTTCGCTGCTATCGATCTTGTTCCGGGTTTACGTTTCCCGTTTCATCCCGTATCTGCAATATCTGGAGCTGCCGCTGCTGGTGACGGTGTATTTTTCGCTGATGTGGCGCTCGCCCATCGCGGGCCTGTTCTTTGGCGCGGCGATCGGTCTGGCGCAGGACTCTCTTTCTCATCATCCTTTGGGGATGTTCGGTATCGTGAAGACGCTGGTGGGATATTTCGCGGCGTCGATGAGCCTGCGCGTCGACGTCGGCAATCCGGTGCTGCGGCTGGTGCTGGGATTTTTCTTTTTCTTTTTTCACCAGCTTCTGTATTGGGTGCTGGCCAACGCGCTGCTGGGAGAGACGCTCGGTTTCGAACTGCCGCAGGCGCTGGTGGTGGCGATACTCAACGCGATTGTCGCGGTGTTTCTATATCAGTTGTTGGATAGACTGAAAGTCACGGGTTAATTTCTATGCCGCCAGTGGAGCCCGAGCGCCAGGAATCGAAGCATTCGCCGCCCAGCCGCCTGTTTCGCGACGATACGCGCTTCGCGCTGGGACGGATCGCGGTTTTTCAATATTTGAGCGTCGCGATTTTCGTATTTCTGATCGGCGGCTTCTGGGTATTGCAGATCCGCGACGGCGATTTCAACAGCGAACTGGCGGACCGCAACCGGATCAAGACCGTACCGCTGCTCGCTCCGCGCGGGAAAATTTTAGACCGCGACGGGCGGGTGATCGTCGACAATCATTCCGCGTTCGCCTTGATGCTTTCCAGGGAAACGCTGAAGCCGGAGCATATCGCCGCCATCGCCGAGGGGTTGCAGAACGTCAAGGCCGAGGAGATCCGGGCCCTGGTGGCGCGCTTCGAATCCCGGAAGGTGCCGAAATATGTCTCGGTGCCGATTAAGCAGGATCTGACTCCAGCAGAGCTGGCGTTTGTCGAATCGCACCGCGATCCCGATACTTTTCCCGAACTCGAGTTGATCCCCAAGCAGAGCCGCCTGTATCCGCAGGGAGGGTTGGCTGCCCACGTCATCGGCTACGTGGGCGAGGTTTCCGAGCAGGACTTAAACACTTCGGATTTCGCCAAATACGCGCAGGGCGACATCGTCGGCAAGGAAGGCCTGGAGCGTCAATATAACGACGTACTGATGGGCGTGAACGGGCAGAGGCGCGTGGTAGTGGACAGCCTGGGCCGCGAGCATGGCGACCCCATCGAGAACAAGGATTTCATTCCGGGGAATAATCTGCAGTTGACGCTCGATCTGGATTTGCAGGCGGTTGCGGAGCTGACGATGGAGGGCCGTCGTGGCGCGATCGTGGCTCTCGATCCGCGGAATGGAGAAGTGCTGGCGATGGTCTCGCGGCCGGCGTTCGATCCGAATTTGTTCACGCACCGCATCAGCAAGAGCGATTGGAAGGAACTGGCCGATAATCCGGACAATCCGATGATGAACCGGGCGATCCAAGCGCAGTTCGCACCGGGATCGACCTTCAAGCCGTTTGTCACCATCGCCGGCCTCGAAACCGGCACACTGGAGCCGTCGAACACGGTTTATTGTCCCGGCTATGCGACGTTTTTCGGCCACACGTCGCGGTGCGACGCGGTGCACGGCACGGTCGATTTGCATCGCGCGATTGTGGCCTCCTGCGACACTTACTTTTACACTGTCGGCAACCGGATCGGGATCGACCGCATCGCCGAGTATGCGCAGCTTGCCGGAATCGGGCAGAAAACCGGCATCGATCTGCCCAATGAGAAGGAAGGCCTGATGCCCACGCCCCACTGGAAGCTGCGCGTCCAGCGCGAGAAATGGTGGGCCGGAGAAACCACCTCGGTGGCTATCGGCCAGGGTGCGGTCATGGTGACGCCGATTCAGTTGGCGGTGGCGACCGGAGGACTGGTTTCGGGAGGGGTATGGTACAAGCCGCACCTGGTGAAGAACGCTCACGTCGATCCTCCGCGGCGTGCCGATCTTAACCCGGATAATGTAGCTACGATCGTTTCCGGAATGTGCGGCGTCGTGAACGAGGGCGGGACGGGCGCGTCGGCGGCGATTCCGGGCCTCGAAATGTGCGGGAAAACGGGCACCGCGCAGCGGATCTCGAACGATCTGGCAAAATCGAATAAGGCTCTTGGCCTCGCGATGAAGGATAACGGCTGGTTTGTCGGTTTTGCACCGCGGGAGAATCCGGAAATTGTCGTGGTCGCATTGTGGGAGGGAGGCGGAAAGGGCGCGCTCTCCGCGCCGATCGTGCGCGACGTGATCAAGGCGTACTTCGACAAAAAGGCGCGGCCGGCCAAGCCGGGGCCTGCGCAGTTGTCGTTGTTCAAGGAGCCGGGGCGCTGGCCACAAGCGCGCTAGAATTAAAGAACCTTGGCCCGCTACCGCAGTTTCCGCGACCTCGACTGGCCTCTGCTCATCATCAGCCTGATTATTTGCACGCTGGGAGTGCTGCAGATTTATTCCTCGACGCACGGTGACACGCCGTGGCGTAACGCCTGGTGGAAGCAGATTATCTACATTCTGATCGGGCTTGGGCTAATGTGGCTGACGACGTCGGTCGATTATCATACATTGCTGGGCCAGGTGCCGATTTTGTATACGCTGTCGGTGATCGGTCTGATCGTGACGGTGGCGGTGGGAAATGTCGTGTTTCATGCCCGGCGCTGGATTCACCTGTTCGGGATGAGCTTTCAGATCTCGGAATTTGTTAAATTGGTGATAATATTGATGGTAGCCCGGTATCTCTCGGAGTTGAAAAGCGACGAGGTAAGCCTCCGGGATTTATTTAAATTAGGAGGGTTGGTCGCGATCCCAGTGGCGTTGGTGTATTACCAGCCGGATCTTGGCACCGCAATTACCTGCGTGTCGGTTCTGGCGGCCGGGATTTTGCTGGCTGGGTTGCGGTGGCAGTATTTAGCGGGAATCGCGCTGATGGGAGCATTGGCGCTGCCCGTGGGCTGGTACCTGATCAAGGATTATCAGCGGGCGCGGTTTCAGACGTTCCGGGATCCGTCGCTCGACCCGCGGGGCGCGGGGTATCAAGTGATCCAATCCAAGATTGCGATTGGTCACGGAGGAATCTGGGGCAAGGGCCTGACGAAAGGCACGCAAACGCAGCTCCGGTTTCTCCCGGCGGCACACAACGATCTGATCTTCTCCGGGTTTGCGGAAGAGCACGGGTTCGTGGGGGTGGTGGTTGCGCTGGGACTGTATTTTCTGCTGCTGATGCAGATCGTGCAGAACGCGCAAACCGCGCCGGACCGGGCGGGAATGTATATTTGTATGGGGGTGGCGGCGCTGCTGTTGTGCCACCTTCTGGTGAACGTGGGAATGGTGGCGGGCGAAATGCCGCTAACCGGGATTCCGTTGCCGCTGATGAGCGCGGGCGGATCCATTACGATGTCGGTTTTTGTGATGCTGGGGCTGGTGAATAACGTACGGCTCCGGCGGTTTGTGAGTTAGGAATATTTTTTTAAGACCGGGCCTGGCGCAAGTAAGCCGGCGCGGGTACGTGAAGCGGATTTCGGTACAACAAGTTTTTCGGAGCGGTTTTCGGGAGCGACGCGCTCGCCGCAGCGACGCGTCCATTTGGCCCTCCCGGGAGGCGTTCTCCGCAGTGCTGGTCGGGCGATGTCGCAGGTGTCCGATTCGCCGGGGTGTATGAGTGACGGCTCCACCCGGGCGCTTTGACCGGCCAATTCCGATCCGAACCGCCTTCGCCATGTCCCGCCTCTGATAGGCGCCGAGGTCCTCAATCGCCTCGCGGAAATCCGCGAGGAGGGAGGCCTATATGAGCAAGGAACTGGTGATCTCGTCCAATCGGCACGAGACCAAAGTGGCGCTGATCGAGGACGATCTCCTCTGCGAAGTTTACTTCCAGCGCGCCAATGAATATTCGCTGGCAGGCAGCATTCATAAGGGGCGCGTGACGCGCGTTCTCCCCGGGATGCAATCGGCGTTCGTGGACCTGGGGTTGGAGCGCGACACGTTTCTCTACGTGTCGGACTTCCTGGAGGAACACGAGGATTTCGACAAGATCACGGGCGATGAGCGGCCGTTACCGCGCGAGAGAGAGGGTCGCGACCGGGAGCCTCGTGAACGCGATAGGGACCGGCGCCCTCCGCAAGCCGTGCAACCCGTAGCGCCGGCCGCGGAGCCGGGCGAATCCGCGGGGAAACATCCGCGACTCCCGCCGCAGCGCCGGCGTCCGAATCCAGGCCGGACGATCGCGGAGGAGATAGAGATCGGGGCGACCGCCGCGGACGACGCTCGCGGCGCCGCAGGAACAACGGCCGCGGTTTTCCCGATTCGAAGTACGCGCCCAGTGGCGCCGAGTACCGGTCGTCCGGTCCGCCATCGGCGGCCAGCGAGCCGGAGATCGAAGCTGTACTGCCCGTGGAGACTGCGGCGGCGGAAGTTAGCGAAGAAGTCACGCCGCTGATTCTGCCGGGCGAATCTCTCAGGAAGTATAGGGAAGTGACTCCCGCCGTCGCGGCTCCGGTCGCGACCGAACCGGAAACCCTCGAATCCGAGGAAGCCGAGCCGCTTGAGGAATACGACGAGCCGATTCATTATCCGGCGGAAAATGCCTTGCCCGATGCTCCTGTCCATCGGACACCGGAGGCGGAGGAAGCCGCTTTGCCCGACGCCTTGCCGGAGATTCCGGGGCCCCTCGCCGAGGTCGCGCCACCCCCCTTGCCTGAAGCGTACGTTGCCGCACATTCCGCCGCTCGACCGGAGGCGCCGGACACGGAAGAGGACGCTGGAGAGGACGCCGAAGACGGGCCTGCCATCGCACCGGGGCTGGACGACGAAGAGGATCGCGACATTCAGGCGATGATTCTCGGCGACATCGAGGGCATCGACGCCGTGGAAGAAGCTGGCGAGGGCGCCGAAGGCGCAGCGGGCGAGGAGAAAACCGGTGACGCGGCGGCAACTCCCGAGAGCGGATCGGCGTCCGTTCGCGAGCGCAGCGGCCGCTATCCGCATCGTGTATCCCGGCGCAACCGCCGCCGTCGTGGCGGACCGGGTCAGGCAATTCAGGAAGGACCGCGGCCGGAGCAGAGCCGGCCAGAGCAGGGCGCCGCCGAGTACGTCCATCCGGAAACGACGCGGCCGCAGCAGCAGGTGGTCTCCAGGCCCACGCAGGGGATGCCTTCCATCACCGATTTATTGAAGGAAGGGCAGGAGATCATCGTCCAGATCGCCAAGGAGCCGCTGGGGCAAAAGGGCGCGCGGATCACGTCGCACATCGCGCTGCCGGGGCGTTACGTGGTCTATATGCCGACGCTCGAACACATGGGCGTGTCGAGGAAAATCGGCAGCGACGAAGAGCGCCTGCGGCTGAAGCGCATTTTGCAAGCCAAGCGTCCCGGTCCAGTGGGAGGCTTCATCACCCGCACTGCGGCGGAAGGCCGCAGCGAAGAGGATATCGCCAGCGACATGCTGTTCCTCTACAACCTGTGGCAGGATATTCGCACGCGGGCCGAAAAGCGTCCGGCGCCGATCCTGCTGCATCACGATCTCGACATCGTGCAGCGAATCCTGCGCGACCAGTTAGCCGACAGTTTCAAGGCGATCTGGATCGACAATGAAGAGCATTACGAAAGCGTGCTGCGGTTCGTGGAGCGCTTCCAGCCGGCGCTGGTTCCGAAGGTGAAACTGTACACGCGCGAGGCTCCCATTTTCGACGCGTTCGGCGTGACGGCGGAACTGGAGAAGGCTCTGCGGCCGAAGGTATGGCTGAAGTCGGGCGGCTATATCGTCATCAATCAGACCGAGGCGCTGGTGGCGATCGACGTCAACACCGGTAAATACGTCGGCAAATCGAATCGCCTGGAAGATACCATCGTCAAGACCAACACCGAGGCGATTAAGGAAATCGTGCGCCAGATGCGGCTGCGCGACCTGGGCGGCATCATCGTGATCGACTTCATCGACATGGACGAGCGGAAGAATCGCCAGAAGGTGATGCAGGCGCTCGAGGAGGCCATGCGGGCCGATCGGGCTCCCTATAAAATTCTTCAGTTCAACGATTTCGGCCTGGTGGCCATCACGCGCAAGCGGGTGAAGCAGTCGCTGGAACGGACGCTTTGTTCGCCATGCCCGCATTGCGAAGGGGCCGGCTACGTGAAGAGCGTGCAGACGGTGGTGAGCGAGATTCTGACTGAGGCGCGCAAGATGGCGCGCAGCATCGACAGCAAGGATGTGATGCTGCGGGTGCATCCCGACGTGGCGAAGGTGTTGAAGTCTCATCAGAATAAATTCCTCGAGGAGCTGGAGGAGATTCTGAGACGGCCGGTGCTGGTGAAGAGCGACCCGCTGCTGCACCACGAAAAGTTCGACTTAGCGTAACAGACGGAGGCCCGGAATATCCTTGAAGTCCGCGGTGTTCAGCGTCCATAGCTCGGCGTCGTGGCGGATGGCGGAGGCGGCGATCATGAGATCGACTTCGCGCCCCCGTGCGCGCTGTAGCGTTCGATAGAGACGCGCCGCGATGGCCGCATCTTCCGCGCTGAAATCGACGATTGATTCGCTCGGAAGCACAGCTTCCTGAAGATCGAGTTCCTGCTCGCAGCGTGGACCACGGAGCCACTCATAGAAGACAACGGAGGAGAGAACCAGGCGCTCGTCTCGCCGGATCAGGGTACGGAAAGCATCCAGCAGCGGCTGGCTGCCGGTAAAGCTTTCAATCAAGGCCGATGTGTCGAGGAAAATCAATGCGGATCACTCAACCGGAGTGCGTCGCCCGCCGGCCCGCCGTGCCAGCCGAATTGCCCGGAGTTCACGATTCACATCAGTCTGCGTACGGTTGGGGACCAGCGGCGCTAACTCATCAAGAGCGCGCAGAATCCTTTGCCGCTCCCGTTCACTCAAGCGGCGCATTCGGGCGTGATATTCCTGAACCGCGTCCCTAACCACTCCGCTCTTTGGCTTAACGAGCTGCCGGGAAGCTTCGTCGAGCTTGGCCACTGTGTTTTCGTCCAGTGTAAAGGTGACCTTCACCATACTGCGGCCATACTACCATACTTCCCGGATCCTGAACGGAGTGGGGCAACTATTTCCATCTACTGTCGATACCCCAACTTTCTGAAGCTACTCTTGTGGCCACGAAGCTTTCCTGGTTTGAGGGTACGCCACGCAAAAACGAAGCCATTCAACGCAAAGGCGCTAAGCTCGCAAAGAGGAAGGAGATAGAAACCTAAGTAAGAAAGGGACCGGAGTTCTCCCCGGTCCCCTGGTTGTTGACGCGATCCTCGCGGCTAGAAGTAAACCCGGAGCCCGAACTCAAGGTTCCGAGGCGTATTGCTTTGGCTGGTAATTCGGCCGAACAACGTGGGCCCCCTTTTTTAAACGAACTCTGTTGTTCGTCTTAGAAGTGAATGCGCAACCCAAACTCCATGTTGCGAGGAGTGTTCGACTGGCCAGTGATACGCCCGAAGGTCGTCGGACTAGTCAGCGTGAGCGTCGGATTGCTCGGCTGCATGTGATTTAGGACGTTGGTGATCTGGAAGCTGAGCGTCGCGCCAGCCTTGCCATCTTTCCACACCGCGATGTCCTTCAGCGCCTGGGCATCCAGGTTGAAGGTAGGCAGGCCCCGAAGGTTGCCGTAACCACCACAGCTGGTGTCGATACCCACGATGCACTTGCGGAATTCCGCCAGGACCGCAGCGGGGTTGCTGTAGAGGTTGACACCGGTCGGGTTATTGGTGCCGACGCCGCCGGAGCCGGCGACATTGTAGTTCGCACTGGTGCCGCCGTTGTAGGGCGACGCCATCACGGCGTTTTCACTAATTGCACTAATCGAGGCTGGCGCGGTAGCTTCGCCGAAGGCTGCGCAGGAGCTGCAGCTCCCCTCGCTGAAGCCAACACCGATCGGAGTGCCACTCTGCGCGAAGAACAGTGGAGAGAACGTCCAGCCGCCCACAATGTGGCCAATGATGCCCTTCTGGGTCTTGTAGACGTCGGGCCGATAATAGGCCGCGATGTTGTAAATCAGCGGAATATCGAATAAGTTCGGTCCATAACCCGCTTGCAAGTTGTAGGGGTTGAGCGTCGTGTAGCCGCTCGATGCCTGGGACTGAACGGCGGTACCCATCGCACGGCTCCAGGTAAAGTTGGACGTGACCGAGACACCATGGTATTCCTTCATCCGGTAGGTGAGGAACAACGCATTATAGTTTCCGAAGCCGAGGCTGGTGACCAGGCCGGCCGACGTCGCTTGGCCGGCGCCTCCGGCGACAACCGGGGAACTGATCATGGTGCGTCCCAGTATCCACGACGGAATTTTGTTCATCGCCGCCCAGAGGTCGGAAACGGAGTCGTTCGTGATCAGTGACTTATTGTTGGAAACCAGCGCCGCCGTGCAGCTCGAGAAGCCTGCGCAATAGGCTGAGGAAGGTCCACCCAGCGCTGTTTCAACAAACGGCTGTGCGGTAACAGAGCCGGCCGCTACACCGTTGGTGACCACCTGAGTGTACATGTTAGCGAACGCTTGAGCGAATTGCTGATTGCCCAGCGTCATCATGGTCGGTACGGCGTCGAGGTTGATCTCCTGCAGTTCGTGCCGGATCTTGCGGCCAATGTAGCCTACTTCGATCGTCGAATTTCTGGAGATCTCGCGCTGGATCGTAAGGGTGAAGTTATCCGTCGTCTCGGGCCGGTAATTTGGATCGAGGGATTCGGCGTCGCCAACAGAGGCGCCATTCACTCCGGGATAATACGGCTGCGGGAGGGTCTGCCCGACCGCGGGTAGCGGAGCGGCGTTCCCGTCCGTACCGGCGCGATACACAGTAGCGGGGGTCACGCCGTTGGTGCCCAGGCACTGTCCGGTGCTGCTGGGGCCCTGGCAGGTAACGGCCTGGATCAAGCCGGCGCCGAGCAGTGGAACCAGAACCAGACCTACACCGTTCAACCGGCCGTAAATGCGTCCATAGCCGCCGCGTATGACCGTCTTGCCGTGTCCGATCACCTTGCCGAGGAGTCCCGAATCGTAACTGGGATTCCACGCCACCGCGACGCGAGGGCTGAACATGTTATAGACGGGATTATAAGGATACTTCAGGCCGGAGCCAACGTTGCGGACAGCTTCATATCCCAAAATCGGGTCGTAAGCTTGGCCCTGCAAGGCAGCCGTCTTCCTGTCGGCAAGATAGTTCGCCGCGCTGACCGGTTGTCCGCTAGCATCCACCAGGGCGATCTGCTTCCCATTGATTTCGTAGGGAGGCATTTCAATCGCGTAGCCGATCCCGTAAACCACGGTGAAGGTCGGCTTGACGCGCCAGGTATCACTGAAATACTCGTTATACGTAGGGATGACGCTCTGATCGAAAGCGGAGCTTCCCACAGGATTCAAGGTCAGGCTCGTCCCGGAACGCGTGTATGCGACCTGCGGTTGGCTGACCAGTCCCAACACTTCCGAGTAGAGATTTTCATAAAGACTCACCGAGCCGGAAGGCACCGTGCTCGGAATGTAGGGCGAATTCGTGAAATTGATTCCCGCCGCGTTGCTCTGATACACGATGGCGTTATTGATCCCGTTGCCGTTGTCCGTCCGCGAGTGATAGTCGAAATTGCGCTGATAGGAACCGCCGATCTGCAACAGGTGATTGCCCTTGATGGACGTCACATCGTCCTTGTAGATCTGGTCGTGACCATCCCAGAAACGCTGCCGGACACTCTGTGTGTTCACGTTGAACGGGATCAGCGCGTTGGTGCTTTCCGCGGTTCCTCCCGAACCGGCACCGATTTCGAGCGCGCCGACCAAACCCGTGCCAGGGACCTGTGCCGCACTATCGTCCGACCACTGCCAGAAGTTGCGGATGTAATTAAAAACGAAAGTGTTCGTCACTGTCGGCGAGATGTTCGTGGTGAGACCGGTGACGAAGAAATCGGGCTGCTGAGGGCGAGGATTGAGCGCTGTCGGCACGCCAAGCTTATCGCTCCCGATCGCGCCGCCGATGTCGACCTGGCCCGTCGTCAGGTTGATCAGTTTCTGGTCGCGATAGGATGAATAGAAGCGCCATTTTTCGCCGAAATCATGGTCGATTCGGACGACATAATTGTTCGACGTCAATGGAGCGCGGATCGTTGAGAGATAGCCCTCCGTGTTGTACCCATCGCCCGAGCCGTAGAGCGGATCGTTGGGCAGCGGCATATACTTGCTCCAGATCTGATTCACAATCGGATTCAGACCGATGTTGCGCGGATCGCATCCGAGGATCGCGCAACCCGCGGGCTGAATGGGCTGGCCGCCGTTCACCCCCGGCACTGTTACCGCCGACGGGTTCAGGTTATACGGCACAAAAACGCCGGCCGAGTTCGCGACTTGAATGACGCCGGCGCGCATCGCTGCCGTCGGGACCAATCGTTCATATGTGCTCACGTTCGGGAAGCGAAGACCTTCATAGTTGACGAAGAAATACGTTTTGCCGCCGAGAAACTTCGGCGCAATCGGGCCGCCGAGGGACGTGCCGAAACGGCTGCGATGGTTTTTGGGCAGCGGCGTGTAGCCTAGCGCGTTTCCCTTCGAATCATGGCCCGGCGTATGGTCGTTTACCCAACTATTCGCCGCACCCCAGTTGGTGGCGAAATAATAGCCATAACCCGACCCATGGAACTGATTTGTTCCGCGCTTGGTCGCCATCACAACCTGGCCGCCGATTGAGCTGTTGAAGTCGGCAGTCTGGTTGAACGAATTCACCTTGATTTCTTCAATGCTTTCCACTGGCGTCGGCATCACGCCCGAAGGGTTCCCGTTGCTCTGCGTTCCGCCAAGACCGGTGAAGTTGGTCGCATAACCCGTGACGTTGCCGCCCATGTCGTCGGAGTTGTTGCCTCCATCGAGCGTGAACGAGTTCTGATCCGAATATGCTCCAGCCGTGTACCCAGTGAGCGTCGTACCCGGCTGAAGCACGGAAAGCGTGGTCACGTCGCGCCCGAAGTTCGGCAGCGAAGCCAGAGACTCTCCGCTAATCGTCGTTCCCACCGCGGCATTGGTTGTTTGCAGTTCGGCAGTGGAAATAGCCCTCACTTCAACAGTCGTGGTCGACGTGCCAAGCTCCATCTTGAAGTTTAGCGTCAGCGTCGAACCGACTTCCACGGCTTGGGAAGTGATTTCGGACTTTGAGAAGCCCTGCTTCGTCACCGTGATGCCGTATGTGCCCGGTTCGATGTTAACGAAAATATATCGCCCTTGCTCGTTGGACTGCGTGACTCGCGACGCCTTGGTCGATCGATCGGTCAGCGTCACATCCGCGCCTGGAATCGCCGCCTGTGTCGAATCCGTCACCTGTCCGACAATCGAGCTTGTCGTCGTCGCCTGTCCCCAAACACCGGGGCACAACGTTGAAAATACTGCCAGAAGCATGGCAACTCGGATCGTCACAACTTTGGTACTGGTTTTCATAGCACTCCCTTAATCTAGCTGACCGGAAATATTTGAAAGGACCCCTAAAAATCGCGCCCATTACGGGCACGAAATTACTCAACTGAGAATAATGTCACCTATCGTATTCCGAAGAGGAATGTTTGTCAAGGAGATTGTGGTTTTGGTCCGCGCTAAGATCCTCATAGAATCCGCCCCCGCAGCCTGCCCTGTGCAATGCGAATGCTCACTTCGGAGTCCGCCGGCGCATCTGCTGGAGTTTTAACGATCTTTCCTTTGTTTTCAACGATTGCGTAACCTCGGTCGAGGATTTTCAATGGGCTCAACTGAGCCAAATGCGCCTCGAGCGGAGACAGCGTCCCGCGCGCCGCGCTCATCCGCAGCCGGATCGACTGCCGGATGCTGGAATCGGAAGACTCGATCCTCCGCCGTACCGCCGCGAACTTCAACCTCACATCAAGCTGCGCCAGCCCAGTACGGATCCGATCAAGCGTTTTTTTGCGCCGGTCGATGGTCGCGCGAATCAGATCGCGCATTCGGTACTCCAGCTCGTCCACCCGCTGCATGCGGCGGCCGATGGCCCTGTGCAGCATCGACTGATCAACGGAAATCCTGTGAAGGGACCGCGCCCGCATGGCGATATTGAGCCGCGCGGTCTGCGTCAGTTTCACTGTGCTCGCGTCGAGGGCATCGAACAGGCTTTGCCTGGTGCGAATCACCAATTCCGCGGCCGCCGATGGCGTGGGAGCGCGCAAGTCGGCCACGAAATCGGCGATGGTGAAATCGGTCTCATGCCCGATGGCGGAAATCACCGGTACGGAGCAGTTCGCAATCGCCCTCGCCACACGTTCTTCGTTAAACGTCCACAGGTCTTCGAGCGACCCGCCCCCGCGGGCGAGAATCACCACTTCGGCCCACCCGGACCGGCTGAAATAGTCGATCCCGGCGACAACCTGCTCCGCCGCGCCCTCGCCCTGCACCTGCGCTGGATAGATTCGCACGTGGCGCCCAGGAAACCGTCGTTCGAGTATCTGCAAAATGTCGCGAATCACTGCGCCCGCCGGCGATGTGACAATCCCGATCCTTGCGGGTAGAGCCGGCAGAGGCCTTTTGCGGGCGCTATCGAAAAGCCCTTCGGCGGCGAGTTTTTTTTTCAACTGCTCGAAGGCCAGTTGTAGCGCGCCATGCCCCTGGGGCTCAATCGCCTCCACTACGAACTGTACTTCGCCGCGCGCATCGTAGACGTCGATGCGGCCGCGCGCGAGCACGGCGATGCCGTCCTGCGGTTTGAACTTCAGGTAGCGCGCTGTCATTTTGTAACAGACCGCCTTCAATTGCGCCCCTTCGTCTTTCAGCGTGAAATAGAAGTGGCCGCTCGCGGGTACGCGCGTCCCGGAAATCTCGCCCGCCACCCAGATGTCCGTAAAATGTTCGGTCAGCAGGCCGCGGATGGCTCCGGTCAGTTCCGTAACCGAGTAAAATGCAGGCGCCAGGCCCCAGTTGATGTCGATTTGCTCCAAGAGACTACGTTATCGCACTCATCCAAAATATTTATCATTTTTTAGTGGGCGCGCCGCTGGACACTCAAGTATTATGTAGTGATGAGCACAGCCGGACGAACCCCGAAAGACGTCTTGGAGTATGCCAAGAAGCATGACGCCAAGCAATTGGATTTGCGCTTTACCGACCTTCCCGGGTTGCAGCAGCACATTTCCTACCCGATGAGCCAGTTGAAGGAAGATACCTTCGAGGAGGGCTTCGGCATCGACGGCTCTTCCATCCGCGGCTGGGCCGCCATCAATGAAAGCGATATGTTGTTGATGCCCGACCCGAATACGGCGGTGATCGACCCTTTCTACGAGACCAAGACGCTGGTGATGGTCTGCGACGTGATCGATCCGATCACGCGCCAGCATTACGATCGCGACCCGCGCTGGATCGCGCAGAAGGCCGAGCTGTATCTCAAGAACTCCGGGCTTGCCGACACCGCCTATTTTGGGGCGGAAGCAGAATTTTTTATTTTCGACAACGTCCGCTTCGATCAGAACGCGCACTCCGGCTATTACTTCATCGACGCCGAGGAGGGGCGCTGGAACTCCGGCCGCGAGCACAATAATCTGGGCTACCGCCCGCGCTTTAAGGAAGGCTATTTCCCTGTCCCGCCGACCGATCACTACCAGGACCTGCGCGCCGAGATGGTCGAGACGATGATCAAAGTGGGCCTCGACATCGAGTGTCACCATCACGAAGTTGCGACGGCGGGCCAGTGCGAAATCGACCAGCGCTTCGACACGCTGCTGAAATCGGCGGACAACATGATGATGTATAAATACGTCATCCGCAACGTGGCGTATCAGTACGGCAAGAGCGTGACGTTCATGCCGAAGCCTCTGTTCGGCGATAACGGCAGCGGCATGCACACGCACCAGAGCCTGTGGAATGGAAAATCGCCCTTGTTCGCGGGCGATATGTACGCCGGTTTGAGCCAGTTGGCGCTGTGGTACATCGGCGGATTGCTGAAGCACGCGCGCGCTCTTTCGGCGATCATCGCGCCCACCACCAACAGCTACAAGCGCCTGGTTCCGGGCTACGAAGCTCCGGTGAATCTGGCGTATTCGCGCCGAAACCGGTCGGCCGCGGTTCGTATTCCGATGTACTCGGCGTCGCCCAAGGCCAAGCGCGTCGAATTCCGTCCGCCGGATCCGTCGGCGAATCCGTATCTCGCGTTCGCGGCGATGATGATGGCTGGTCTCGACGGCATCCTGAGCAAGACCGACCCAGGCGAGTCGCTCGACAAGGACATCTACGATCTGACGCCGGAAGAAATGAAGGCGGTGCCGTCGATGCCTTCGTCGCTCGAAGAAGCGCTCACGTGTCTCGAGGACGATCACGGCTTCCTGCTGAAGGGCGACGTGTTCAGCGAAGAGCTGCTCGAAACCTTCATCGGCTACAAGCGGAAGAGCGAAGCGGATGCCATCCGTCTGCGCCCGCATCCGTACGAATTTGCGCTCTATTACGATATTTAGAGTGCCGGCCGGCAGGGTTCTACAAGTCAGTATTTCGCGCGGGGGCGTACCGAAGCGGGCGATACCGGAGGGAGAGGTTGGACCTTTGGGAATCACCGGCGACGGTTTCAACCATCCGCAAATTCATGGCGGACCGCAGCAGGCGGTGCTGCTGATTTCTTCTGAAGCCATCGATGAGTTGACAGCGCTCGGCTATCCTGTTTATCCGGGCGCGCTCGGCGAAAATATCACGACGGTTGGAGTCGACCGAGCTCAATGGCGCGCGGGGCAGCGTTGGCGGGTCGGCCAGGCGATCGTTGAGCTCACCAAGGTTCGCGCGCCCTGCGATACTCTTAGCGTGTATGGGCCGGGAATCCAGAGCGCACTGTACGATGCGCAGGTGAAGGCGGGCGATCCGTCGTCGCCACGATGGGCGATGGGCGGGTTTTACGCGAGTGTGGTGCGGCCTGGATTGGTGCGTCCGGGCGACCCGATTTTGCTGCTTGATCAGATAGTGTAGTCAGACGGGCGGAAAAATATGAGAATTATCACCGCGAAAATTCGTTCTGACGGCAAGGTCGTAGAGGTGCTAAAGGATGCCCGGGAACGCCCGTTCCGTGCCGCCCCTATGCGGGAGATGCCCGAGGCTGAGATTGTCGCGGCGGCAGAGGTGGACCCTGACGCGCTCCCGATGACGGCGGAGCAACGCCGTTCGGTCCAACGCGTGCCGCGCACCAAAACACTCAGGCGAGCTCTCTCGCTGACTCAGGAGGAATTCGCCGCCACGTATCACATCCCGCTCGGCACCTTGCGGGATTGGGAGCAGGGGCGTTGTGAGCCGGACCAACCGGCGCGCGCGTATCTCACCGTAATTGCTCGCGACCCTGAAGGGGTGCGGCGGGCATTGTGCGAAAAATTCGTGCCCGTTTAACGCAGTCCCTGAACGAGCATCACGTGGCGACTCGGTGGCTCATGTTTCTCCCCATAGACGAATCGCCCATCGGGCGACAGTTGAATTGCGTCAACAGAGAATCCTATATTGGAGATCCTCGCAGCTGCCTTCGTCGCAAGATTAACCCGGTAAAGGTTCAGGCCTTGAAGCGATGGCGGTTTGGCGTCTTGGCGCACGAGATAGACTTCCCCTCGGCCGACTGTAAACTTCAAAACGCCCTCGGCCAGACGCTCTTCCGCGCCTCCGGCGAGGGGCGTGCGGAGGAGGTTAAAGCCAGGCATAGTGAGGGAGTAAAGGAAGCCGCCTGCGATCTGTTCGGCGTTGCCGTCAAGGGCTCCTCCGCGCGTGACGGTGCCATCTACGAGATTCAGCATTGAGAACGTTGATTGGTTCTTCATCTGTTCAGTAAAGTACAGAGCCTTCCCGTCCGCAGTCCAGTTCACCCAGTGCATCTGGTTGCCTTTAGGAAGCAGCCGCTTCGGGGGCCCGTGGATCGGTGAAAGGTACAAATGAGACGGCGAAATCTGGGCCACATATGGTTCGCCAATGAAGGCAATCTGTTTCCCGTCGGGCGACCAGACGGGCCTCCCGACCCTCTCACAATCGACTGAAAAGAGACGCCGCGGCGCGGACCCGTCCACTGTGGAGGTGTAAAAGATAGTCTCGCCCCGCGAGTAAACCGTATAGAGAAGGCTCTTTCCGTCCGGCGCGAGTCTCACGTTGTGGACGTTCCACGGCAGCCTCCTAATTTTCTCAAAATGAGGACTGGGCGCCTGTAGGTCGATGCGCCAATATGAATCGTCGTGCTGATAGACCTCGGCTAGAACCGGACCTTCTTGGGGCGCCAGCGCTAACTGGAGAAACTCTCCGTCGATGGTGCCGGCGTCGAGCGGCTTCGCTCCAGGACGAGCTTCGATGCGGCGCACGACCGAGCGGTCCTGAAGCATAAGGTAAAGAAGATCGTTCGTAGTTGGGACCCACGCCAGATGCGAAATCTTTAGAGGCTCGCGCACAAGTGTTGTTTCAGACCCCGCGGCCCGCCCGTCGCGCGAGAGAGGCCTGAGATGTATTCCACCGTCATTGACAAAGGCGAGTGTCGAGCCATCTGGGGAGACTGCTGGAGAAAGTCCCCGATGAGCCAGTTCCCATCGCGGCTGGCTTTTGTCGATAGGGGCCGCAACAATGCGGCATTCCTCCATTGAATCGCTGTCGCCGTTGTTCGCGGCAATCAGCGCGCGACTGTCGGCCGACCAAGTGACTTCGCTGTTACACCCGGAACCGAGTGAAATTTGCTTCCCTCCTTTAGCGGACTTGATGTACAGGCTGGCGGTGCGGGGAGTCACCCAGCGTATGAACGCAATCGATTGTCCGTCGGGCGACCATTTCGGAGATACCGCTATGCCGTCCTCTCCTTTGGCGAATAACTGAGGAATGCCGCCGCTCATCGGTCGCAGGTAGAGGCCCCACTTGGTGTCGTCGGGAGTCCACCAGGCGAAGGCTAACGTTTTGCCGTTTGGCGAAATGGCCGGGTCGCTGGTCTCACCCGGGAGGTCGAGAAAGGAACGCAGTTGGACCTGTGCGGATGCCGCCACAACGAATGTCATAGTGGCAAGAATGACTTTGCGCATTGATGGCAACCTGGCTTCAGCTTACTCTAGAAGTGCACAGTGCCTTTTCCTCCCGCGGTCCTGAACCGGATTGAATTGCTCGCTGCTCATTCGCCCGATCCGCCGGGCGTCCGCGCTGCTCTCGCGAGCTTCGAACAGCGCCAGCCTGCTGCGTTTCAGCGCATCACGCATTCTGCCGCGGCGCTGCAATACCTGATTACCGTCTTTTCGCAGAGCAATTTTTTGACACAGGAGATTCTGGACGCGCCGGAGTGTCTGGAACAGCTTCTCTCCGACGGCGACCTGCATCGCGTGCGGACCACCGATGAATATCGCGTGCGTCTCGACGAACAAGCCACCGGCCTCGATCCCCTGCCGTTCGCGCGATTCCGGCGGCAGCAGGTCTTGCGCATTCTGGTTCGCGACGTTCTGGCATTCAGCGGGCTCTCCGATGTCACCGCGGAATTGTCCGCGCTGGCCGATGCGATTGTCGAGACCGCGTACGACCGCATCCATGGCGACCTGGTCGCGCGCTACGGCCGGCCTCTGAATGAAGAAGGCGAGCCGGCGCATTTCACGGTGATCGCGCTGGGAAAGCTGGGCGGCGAGGAGTTGAATTACTCGTCCGATATCGACTTGATGTTTCTCTACTCCGACAACGGGGCCGCCGCCACTATCACCAATAAGGAATTTTTCAAGCGTGCCGCCAATGAGCTGACTGCGCTCCTTTCGGCCTACACGCCGGAGGGCATGTGCTACCGCGTCGACCTGCGCCTGCGACCCGAAGGGAGCCTGGGCGAGGTCTGCATTTCGCTCGAAGGCGCGCGCCAGTATTACGAATCGCGCGCGCGGGATTGGGAATTGCAAATGATGATCAAGGCTCGCGTGGCGGCGGGCGACCGGGCGACAGGGGCGGCCCTGCTGGATTCCGTGGAACCGAAGATTTATTCGACCACGCTGGATTTTTCCGCGATCGAGGCTCTCAGCGTCACGCGCGAGCGCATTAACGAAAAGCTGTCCGCGAAGAAGCGGGCGCGCGGAACGCGCGGACGCGGAGCCAACGTGGACATCAAGTTAGACCGGGGCGGCATTCGCGACATCGAGTTCCTGGTCCAGTGCCTGCAACGGCTCCACGGCGGCGCCGAACCCTGGGTGCGTCACGGCGGAACGCTGCTCGCAATCGCGCGCCTCCAGGATAAGGGTTTCTTGTCCGAGGCCGAATATGGAGGCCTGGCGGCGGCGTATCAGTTTCTGCGGCACCTGGAACATCGTCTGCAATTCGCGGATGACCGGCAGACGCACGCGCTGCCCTCCGATCCGGCCGCGCTCGAAAAGATCGCGCGCCGCATGCCCGGCGGCGGAGGCTCGGCCGCATGGCTGCTCACCGAGACCCACGCACACTTCGCCCAGGTGATCGAGATTTACGAGCGCGTGGTGCATGCGCGGGTGCGTTCGGTTGCGGAGACCTCGGGTCCTGGGTCGAGCAACGTGGTGCGGGCGCTGGAGCAGACCGCGCCCACTCTTTCGCGATCGCTCGCCGAATCGGAGCTGCATCATGGCTATCGCGCGTTTGAACATTTTCTCGAAAAACTGTCGGCGGACGAGCCCCGGCTGGAGCGCTTGAACAAAGACGCGGCGCTGACGGCGCGCACGCTCGATCTGTTCGAGCAGAGTCCTTATTTCGCGGAGGAACTGATCCGGACGCCAGAACTAATCGACGTCATCGCCGGCGCGCCCGCGGAAGACGCTCCTTATGATGCTCGCGAACTGCGCCGCTGGTATCGCCGCGAGATGCTACGTATTCAGACGGCGAGCATTTGCGAATCAGAGCCTATTTTTGAAACGCTGGAGCGGACCTCCGCGCTGGCGGACACGGTGATTTCGCGGGCTTACGACATCGCCGTAGGGGACGTGTGGGGGGCGTCGCCTCCGGAAAAGAAACTGTGGGTGATCGCGCTTGGGCGGCTGGGCATGCGCGAGTTCGATTTGGCCTCCGATGCGGACCTGGTGTTCGTGCTGTGCGATTCGGAGGCGCGCAGGATCGAGCAATGGACGCGTGTCGCGGGCCGGCTGATCGATCTGGTGACGGCCTACACCGGGGAGGGCGTTCTCTTCGCGGTCGACACGCGGCTGCGTCCGAACGGCGGTGACGGGCCCCTGGTGCAGACGGAGAGCGCGGTGAAGGATTATTTCACGCGCACCGCCGAAGCCTGGGAAGGCATCACCTACATGAAATCGCGCGCAGTGGCGGGCGAGCCGATGAGCGCCGATCTGTTTCTCCATCATTTGCAGGCCATCGACTGGGTGCGCTACGGCCAGAGCGGGCGTTCGCGCTCCGATCTCAACCAGATGCGTCAGCGCCTGGAAAAGGAGCAGAGCGCCACGCATCCGCTGAAGGCCGGACGCGGCGGATATTACGATATCGATTTTCTACTGATGTACCTGCGCCTGAAGAGCGCGGGGATATTTTTCCAGTCGCTGAATACGCCTGAACGTATCGAGGTGCTGGAGAGCATGCACCACCTGGATCGATCCGAGGCCGGATTCCTGCGCGACGCCGCGACTTTTTATCGCGCTCTGGATCACGGCCTGCGGGTCCGATCCGGCCATGCGGAGGGGAAATTGCCCACCGGCGCGCAACAGGTCGCGCTTGCCGGGTTGATCAAGCGATGGACCTCGGTTCCGCTCGAATCGCTGAGCGACATTCGGGAGCATACGCGGGAATTATTCGACCGGCTGTTCGGGTATTAGCGCTGCCTTCCCATCTGTCCGCATGATTGACGCATGGCGGTTCCGTGCGGACGGGTCCGGCCTGCTACCCAACTTCACCCAGTAACTCTTTCAATCGCGCGTGGCCGGAGCGGCTTACCGGCAATTGCGTTCCATCGGTGAGGACCGCTACGCGGCTATCTTTCGTGTACGGCTCGATCCGCGCGATACGTTCCAGATTGACAATGTACGAGCGGTGGATGCGCACGAATTTCTTCGGGTCGAGCTGCGCCTCCACGCTCGAAATGGTCTGTTGCTTGAGATAATTTTTCTTCTCGCTGCGCAGTGCCACGTAATCGTCCTGCGCTTCCACGTAGTCGAGCTTTTCCAGGGGAATGATGTGCACCTTCGCGCCGTCCTTCACCACGATGCGCTCCAGTTTCTGCTCTGGAGCGCGGGCGGCTGCCGACAGCTCCGTGGCCGAAACGCGTTTCGCCGGGGGCGTGGGCTCGCCCAGCCTCTGCCGCGCGCGCTCCAGCGCTTTTTTGAAACGATCCTGGCTGAACGGCTTCAGCAGATAATCCACCGCGTGCGCGTCGAACGCGCGCATGGCGTACTGATCGTAGGCGGTCACGTAAATCACCGCGACGGACGGGTCGATCAGCTCCAGCACTTCGAACCCGTCAAGCTTCGGCATCTGCACGTCGAGAAACACCAAATCCGGTTTGCGCTCCGCGATCGCCTTCACAGCTTCGAATCCATTGGCGCATTCGGCGATCACTTCGACACCGCCCGCATGGTGCAGATATTCGCGCAACAGGTGACGCGCCAGTTCCTCGTCGTCGACGATGACCGCGCGAATCGCGCCGGAGCGCGTTTTTTCATTGGGAGGCGTACGCTCCAGATTGCGCAGATCGACCAGCAGCTCTTTCGCCGATTGATACCGCCGGTCGCGATCTTTTTCCAGGCATTTTTTCACAATTCGCTCGAACTCTTCCGGCAGTTCGTAGTTGAGGCGCCCGAGCGCATCGGGAGGCGACTGCAAAATCCTGGCCAGCGTCTCCTGCGCAGAAGAACCCGCGAATGGAAGCCGGCCACTCGCCATCTGGTACAGCACGACGCCCAGGCTGAACAGATCGGTGCGGTGATCGACGTCGCGGCCCAGCGCCTGTTCCGGGCTCATATAGGAAACCGTGCCCAACACCACGCCGCCGCTGGTGAGAAACTGCGTGGCCAATTGGCTGGATGAGGGGATTTCCGTTCCCGTGACCGGCAATATTTTCGCCAGCCCGAAATCCAGCACCTTCACGTGCCCGCGTGGATCGATCATGAGATTGGCCGGCTTGATGTCGCGATGGACAATTCCCCGAGCGTGCGCCGCGTCCAGCGCGTCGGCCACCTGGCCCGCGATCGCGACGATTTCGGTCAACGGCAGAGGCTCGCCCGCGAGCTTCTTCTCGAGCGTCGCTCCTTCGATGTACTCCATCGCCAGGAAGTGGCGCCCGTTGGCTTCTCCGATTTCGTAAATGTGGGCGGCGTTCGGATGACTGAGGGCGGATGCGGCACGCGCCTCCTGGACGAAACGCGCTAGCTTTTCCGTATCCTCCGCGACCTCCGGCAGCAGGACCTTCAGCGCCACTTTGCGATGCAGGCGCGTGTCCTCGGCCAGAAACACTTCTCCCATACCGCCCTTGCCCAGCAGCGAAAGGATCCGGTAATGCGCCAGCGACGCTCCTGATTCCATCTATTTTTCCGCCCGGCTGTAGGGCACCACCATCTCCGCGCGAAACTGATTATTTTCGACGTGCGCCGTCAGCCGCGCCGCGTCTCCGAACCGCGTCGCCAGGCGGCTGCGGACGTTGCGCAATCCCAACCCGTGCCGGCGCGGCGAAGGCGAATCGGGATCGAAATCGTTGGCGACGCTCACTTCCATCAGGCCGTCGACGACATGCCCTTCCACGCGGATCAGTCCCCCGTCCACCATGGTAGCGATCCCGTGCTTCACCGCGTTTTCGATCAGAGGCTGCAGCACCAGGGGCGGCACCATGCAGTCGCCGCAGTCGTCATCTACGTCGATCTCGACCCGCAGGCGCGACCCGAAACGCACCTGCTCGACGTCCAGATAGGTACGGGAAAGCGCCAGTTCCTCGCTCCAGGAAATCGTCTCGCGTTCGCCCAGCCCCAGCGTATTACGCAAAAAATCCGAAAGCCTGATGCACATTTCGCGCGCCCGGGCCGGATCCACGGTGGTCAGCGCAGTGATCGAATTCAGGCTGTTAAACAAAAAATGCGGATTGATCTGCGCCTTCAGTGCCCGCAACTCCGCGTCGCGCGCCAGCAGTTCCGCATCGCGCGAGGCCTGCTGAGCCAGATACATATAGTGAAGCGCTACGGATACCGTGTACAGAAGCAACCCGACCGCCACCAGATGCGGAACTTCCATCTGGAATCGCGCGTTGGCGTGCATCCCCTGCCGCGCGATGAAATTCGCCAGCTTCACCCATATTCCGCAGGCCAGCAGAGCCGCCGCCAGATGCTGCACCACGACCTTGAACGGATTGGTGGTGAGCAGGGGCAAGTGGCGGCACATGTACCAGGGCGTCAGGCAAAAAAACGCATACAGCAAGCACAGGGGCGCGGCCAGTTCCGCCGATTCGGCAAGCGTGAGCGTGCCCGGCATGCGCAGCAGGCTGGTGAGCAGCCCTCCGATGAGGAACCACACCAGCATGTACGCCGCGAATCTCGACTTTTTGCAAAAAATCGGATGCATCTTTAGTTTTGAATAGTGACGCCCCCGAACACCGCGAACCCGTTCACCACCAGATGCGGCTGCTTGGCGTCGGGCGCGACGCGCGCGTCCATCGTTTTATCCTCGTAGCCGCCGAAAATGCCCGCCCCGCGCACCGTAACGTTCCAGTTTTCCGGGACCCGCATCTCAACGCCGCCGAATACCGCGTTCACCTCCACCAGGATCTCGTCGCGCTTCGACGCCGCTTTGCGCAGATCGAGCTCCACGCCTCCAAACATCGCGAACGCCTCGCCGCCCTGGAAATCCTGCGAATCGATGCGCCGGCGCACTCCCGAGAAAATCGCCCACTCATTCATGCGGTCCAACGAGCTCGCCGACTGTTTGCCATCCCAGTCCGAAATAATCCGGTTCTGGATGTTCTCGCCCATCTTTTTCGCGTCGTCGGCCGCGCCGGCTGCGCCAGTCCCTGCGTAAGTGTGCCGGTCGATCGCCCGCGCCAGCATGCCCAGGCCAATCACGATCAAAACCGCCGGCCACAGGAACCGCCAGACGTCATGCTGGATGATTCCAAAATTCTGGAGCAGAAAAACAACACCAACCAGGACGATTGCTCCGCCCCAGACTCTTCCACCGATCCCCATCGACCGCGACGCCTGCGCGATGCCCACCACTATCAGAATCACCGGCCAATACCGCTCTAAGTCGTCAAACCCGGGAATGTTGAGGTTCTGTAGCAGCAGTAAAACGCCGATGCCCGCCAGGATGACGCCGCCCACCAGGCCTCCGTGGCCACGGAGGCGGCGCCGTTCCATCCTCCAGCGCGCTCGATCGTAACGGTCCATTTCGAAAATCCTTCCCAATGCGATCCTAACAGGCTGAGGGTGCAGGAATAACGTCGATTCGGCGAACGCCATCGCCGGATCGGTGAGTGGCAGAAATCTTGCTATAGTACCGGCTTGAGGCGGGATTGCCGTAGGCACCATCTTAAACAAACGACATCCCACGGCGCGAAAATCGAGAGGACAAAGCTCCCTCCCTCTCGTCTAAACTCGACAACAGATGGACGCCTTCTTCAACGACCTCAAACACTCCCTCCGCACCTTCCTCCGCAACCCTGGATTCACTCTCACCGCCCTCGCTGCGCTTACGCTTGGGATTGGGACTAACACCGCCATCTTCTCCGTCGTCAACCGCGTTTTATTGAAGCCCGTCGCTGCGCCCGACCCTGACAAGATCGTCGTCCTCGGTTCCACGCGCCCCAACGGACCTCCCATCGGAGGCTCGCCTACTCGTTTCAATCTCTGGCGCGAACAAACTGCTCTGTTTCAGGATATCTCCGCGTATCGCTACGGCTCCATGAACCTGACCGGAGTCGACACGCCGGAGCAGGTGCAGATGGCGCAGGTTTCCGCCGATTATTTCCGGCTTTTCGGTATTCCGCATCGCGCAAGGGCGTAGTTTTTCGGCCGACGAGGACCGGCCACACGCCGGCAATTTCGCCGTCCTGAGCGACGCTTTCTGGAAGCGCGCGTTTTCCGGCGCGCCGATGCTCGGCAAGAGTGTTTCGCTGAACGGCGCGCCTTACGTGGTTGTCGGCATCACCGGGCCGAACGTCGAAACCGAGTCGCCGCACCCCATTGACGTCTGGGTAACGTTTCAAATAGACCCGGCGAGCATCGATCAAAGCCATTATTTCGCGGTTGCCGCCCGCATCCGGCCTGGCGTGACAAAAGGCGCGATTGAGGCGCAGCTCCAGCTCGCCACCGATGAGTTCCGTCGCCGATGGCCCGGCGTCAGCACCACTCTTCCGGGCGTCGTGTTCATCGCCGAGCCTATTCAGGACGTCCTCGATCGCAACATCCGTTCGTCACTGCTGTTTCTGGCCGTCGCCGTCAGCTTCGTGCTGCTGATCGCCTGCGCCAACGTCGCGAATCTTCTGCTGGTTCGCGCGGCCGGGCGCAAACGTGAGATCGCGGTCCGTGTCGCCATCGGCGCGACCCGCGCCCGCCTCGTCCGTCAACTGCTTTCCGAAAGCGTCGCGCTCTCGCTCACCGGAGGAGTTCTCGGACTGATCCTCGGAATCGCGGGCATCCGCGCGCTGCTCGCTCTGAACCCAGGTGACATTCCTCGCATCGGTCAATCCGGCGTCAGCGCCGACGGGCGCGTCATCGGCTTCACTTTGCTTCTATCGCTCGTCACGGGCATTCTGTTCGGCCTGATCCCCGCGCTTCAGGCATCGCGCATCGATATGAGTTCGGTGCCGCGGAAAGCCAAGGCCCGCGCATTCCTGGTGGTAAGCGAGGTATCGCTGGCGCTTGTCCTGTTGATCGGTTCCGGCCTGCTGATTAGAAGTTTCCTGTCCATGCGGTCCATCGATCCAGGCTTCGACACTCACAATGTCCTGACGTTGCAGATGTCTCTTACGGGCGCGCAATACCAAAAGACGGCCGGACTCTCCCGCCTGGTCGACGCAAGTATCGAGCGCATTCGCGCGCTGCCCGGCGTCGAAACCGCCGCTTCCGGATGTTGCCTGCCCATCGGCGGCGCGCCCAACGCGCCGTTTGTGATCGCTGGCAGGCCTCTGAATGGAACGTTTCACGCGCGCGCGAACATGCCGATTATCTCTCCCGATTACTTCGACGTTTTTAGAATCCCGATCCTTCGCGGACGCAAATTCAACGACCGCGACGTTGCCGGAGCGCCTGGCGTGGTGATTATCAATCAAGCCATGGCCCGGCAGTTTTGGCCCAATGGCGATGCCATCGGCGCGCGGCTCAGCCTGGGCTCGAAGACGAATACGGAATCCTCGGCAACCGACCCGAAGACGCTCGAAATCGTCGGCGTCGCGGGCGACGTCCGGGAGCGTACCGACCGCAGCACCGACCCGCAAGGCAACACCATCTACATCCCCATCGCGCAGAATTCCGACGGTTTCACCGCCTATGTCGTGCGCAACCCGACGATCTGGATGGTGCGCACCCGCGTCGAGCCGCATTCGCTCACGCCGGCCATCAAGAATGAACTCGTGCAGGCCAGCGCCGGACTGGCGGTGGTCAACATCCGCTCTATGGATGAGGTGGAATCGGCCTCCACTGCGCGCCAGGATTTCAACATGGTCCTTATGCTGATCTTCGGTGGCTCCGCGCTGCTGCTGGCGGCCATCGGCATTTACGGCCTGATGGCGTTCAGCGTCGAGCAGCGCACCAGGGAAATAGGAATCCGCATCGCGCTCGGCGCCAGCAACGTGCAAGGGATGGTGATCCGCCAGGGCATGCAGCTTGTTCTGATCGGGGCGGCAATCGGTGTCGCCGCGGCGCTGGGCTTGACCCGATTCCTCACCAGTTTTCTGTATGGAGTCGCAGCACTGGATCCGGCGGTGTTCATCGCAGTCCCGATTCTATTGGCCGCCGTGGCCTTGGCGGCTATATGGGTCCCCGCACGAAGGGCCAGCCGCGTCGATCCGATCCAGGCGCTGCGCTGCGAATGAACACTATGGATGCTGTGCAGCGCCGTTGTGCTTGTCGCGGTAAATGTCCTTGCTCACTTTGTTCTGCTGCTGGTTGATCTGCTTCTTTTCGTTGTTGGTCAGATTTCCGCCGTTAGCCTTGCGATCCGAGCGGACTTCCTTGTTGATTTTCGACTCTTTATTCTCGAGTTTCGAAGTTTCATGAGGCGTCAACGATCCGCTCTTCACGCCCTGGGCGATGCGGTCCTGCTGATTTTCTTTGCGCTGCGCGATTTTGTTCTGTGCGGACACCAGACCGGCGGCCAGCATCATACTTGCGATCATTCGATTCATTTTGGTAAATCCTCCTGACTGGAGGAAACCGGAATGTTCAAGAGGGTTGTGGTTGTGAAACGGAATTAATCGAGCGGAGCGTTCGTGAAAAATTCCTTCATCGACGCCGCCAGGCCAGGGGTGCAGGCCACGCAGTTGCCCTCGTAAATCGAACGCGTGCCGTTAAACGCGAAAAACACCGCGCCCGCTTCTTCCAGAATCACCTGCGACGCCGCCATATCCCACGGAGCGACCTTCGGTTCCACCCACGCGTCCATCTGTCCCTCGGCCACCATCATCGCGTCAGGCGTTCCGCCGAGGCATCGAAAGGCCCAAAACGAACCCAAGTACGCCGCCATTTTTTGTAAAAAATCCGCATTCTTGATGCGATTCAGGCTGTTTAGGGAAATAACGGCATTTTCCGGCTTATCGATGGGCGACACGCGCAACCGCGCGTCATTGCGAAACGAACCCAAGCCGCGAGCTCCCCAGCAGGTGCTGCCCATGAGTGGCAGATGCACCACGCCTGCCTGCACTTCCCCCTGCTCTTCGAGCGCGATGAGAACACTCCATAACGGATTTCCCCGAACAAAATCTCTCGTCCCGTCAATCGGATCGATGATCCAGCGGCGTCCGTTTTTCGATTCCTTCCGCGACCCCTCCTCCCCCAGTATCCCGTCCTCCGGAAACGCTTCTTCCAGCATCTTCGCGATCAGTTTCTCGCACTCTTTATCGGCAATCGTGACCGGAGAATCATCGGGCTTATTTTCGGCGGAAATGCCCGCTTTTTGATGGCGCAGAGCCAGTTTTGCCGACTGGTCCGCGATGCGGCGGGCTGTTTCAATCTCTTGACTAAACGGCATTTCCAAGCATGGTAGCATTATGCGGATGAAGGCCCGAACTGTTTACTCCGTGCTGGAGGAAACCGCCGCGAAGTACCCGGAAAAAGCGGCCCTGCACCAGCCTCTCGGCGGAGGAAAATATCGAACCTGGACGTGGCGCGAATATCGCGACACGGTGCAGCAGATCGCTGTCGGCGTGCGCGAAATGGGAGTGCCCAAAGGCGGCATGGTGGCGCTGCAATCGGAAACGCGCGCCGAGTTTTATCTCACCGACATCGGCGTGATGACGTCGGGCGCGATCGCGGCGGCGCTCTACACCAGCCTGCCGTATACGGACCAAGTGAAGACTTTGCGCGCGTCGGATGCGAAGGTGGTGTTTGTCGAAAACGAGAAAGTCATGCGCGCGCTCCAGAGTGCCGTGGGCGAACCGCTGGACGTGAAATGGGTGCTGCTGACCGACGATTCGGTGCGCGCGCTGGGGGAGAAAAAAATGCGCGAAGATCCCGGCGTTTTCGAGAGGATTCGAGCGGAGGTTTCCGAATCCGACTTGGCCGTGTTGTACATGACCTCCGGCGCGACGGGGGAGCCGAAGATGGGGTTGGTTTCGCATCGCGCTTTGGTTGCGAATATGGATATGTCGCCGGCCTGCTTTCCGCTGTCGCCCGAAGATTGCACCATTGCGTTTCTGCCGTCGGCGCACATCGCACAGCGCGTGGTGGTGGAACTACTGCCGATTCGGGAGGGCGGCTGCATCTGGTTTTCAGAAGGGCTCGCGAAAATGCCGCACGAGTTGCGCACCATCCGGCCGACGTTTTTTCTGGCTCCGCCGCGAGTTTGGGAGCGGATTTATACAACGGTCTCGGCGGAAATCAAAAAACGTCCGGCGGCGGTGCGCAGGCTGTTCTACCTGGCGATCGGGCTGGGATCGGAGGCCAGCCGGAGGAAGCAGCAGGGGAAAGAGGTGCCGCGGTGGATGCGAACCTCGCTCAAAGCGTTCGATCGGATCGTATTTTCGAAAATCCGCGAACGATTAGGCGGACGGATGAGGTTGGCGGCGAGCGGCGCGGCCCCGCTAGGCAAAGATCTGGCGGAGTTTTATGGCGCCATCGGAATGCCTCTCATCGAGGGCTACGGATTGACTGAGGGCGGTGTGGCGGCGCTGAATCCTCTGGAGCGGCCAAAGGCCGGGAGCATCGGAAAACTGCTGCCTGGGTTTGAAGCGCGCATTGAAGACGACGGAGAATTACTGCTGCGCGGCGGCTCGCTGTTTTCGGGATATTACAAAGATCCCGAGGCGACGGCGGCGGTGCTGCGCGACGGCTGGCTGGCCACGGGGGACATCGCGGAGTGCGACGAGGACGGGTACTACTACATCACGGGCCGCAAGAAAGAGCTGATCGTTTCCTCGAACGGGAAGAAGATTTACCCGGCGCGGATTGAGGGTATGTTGAAGAAAGAACCGGCCATCAACCAGGTGCTGCTGATCGGAGACCGAATGCCGTACGTCACCGCACTGTTCACGGTGCACGGGACGCCGGAGGAAGCGCAAGGCGTCGTGGCGAAAGCGGTAAAGTCGGTGAATAAACAGCTCGCGTCCTTTGAGCAGGTGCGGAAATTCAAAATTCTCGAGAGAGATTTTTCGATCGAGCAAGGAGAGCTGACGCCGACGATGAAGGTACGCCGCAACCGGGTCCTCGAAAATCACCGCTCCCTGGTGAGCGAAATGTATATGGGCAAAGACGTGGAGTAGTCAGCGTGTGGGCCCGCAATTGTGGCGGCAGCCGACCTTTCAGGCGGCGCGCTGCGTGCACTTGACCATTCGAAGTCCTCGGGATCTTTAACCAATCCGGCGCGGACCGGATTGTTTTCGATGTATCTTCGGATGCGCGCAAACACTTCAGTTGATCTAACCAGATGATGTGCCCCCATGCTGCCAGAACGCCTTGCCGGTGCGTCCGAGAATGTTTCAAGGGTCCTAGCCAACGGGTGGCCATGACGCTGGGCGTCACCAGGATATGAACACGATTCGGCATGACTACGAAGGCGTGCAGTTGGTAGCCCGATCACCAAGCACCTGACCGACGCCTACATCGCCGAGGTGGCTGCGATTTCGTGAAGCAGTATCTCGAGCGGCTGAGCTGACGCCCGATCATCAGCGGAGGTTTGCCGGATAGGAGTTGGTCGCCCAAATGGGATTCCGAATGAAACCCAGCGCTGTCATTTTCAAAAGAAGACGGTCTCGGCGAATACTTCGTCATAACTCCCGCCTTCGAAGGCATAAGTGCAGTTCTCGCAAATCGAAATTTGATTCCAATCCTCGCGGAACTGCTGCCGCATGGCCTGGTATGCCGGGCCGCTCCAGATTTGCACAAACTCGTTTTGTCCTAATTGGCCCAGTGTCTTCTTGCCGTGGAAATCATATGCGCAGGCATTGATCCGGCCATCCCACCGCAACGTCGTTCCCTGCCACAGAGCCTTACAGCGATTGTGCTTCACTCGGACCCGCTGCCCGTCCTTATACTTCAGCCGCACAAGACCCGGATTCCGCGCGATATGCTCGTCTCCCTGCCACTGTTCGCTGCTCGTCGACGCGGGATTGAGTTTCTTGACGGTGAGCGCATCCACGCCCAATTCTTTCGCCCTCGCCGCCAGTTGGGGGATCTCATGCTCGTTCGATTCCGATACAACAAACGTCAGGCTGATCAAGGGCGTCTGCTTTCCCAACCGCTGCTTGGTGGAGACGATATTGCGGACTCCTTCAAATACCCTCTTTAGCTGGCTGCCCGGACGAAACTCGCCATAGGTCTCCTGGGTAATGCCGCTGATGGAAACGATCAACAGGTCCAAGCCGGAGGCGACCAGATTTTCCGCGTGATCCATCCGTGCGAAGATCTCTCCATTCGTGCTCGAGACCGTCCGGATATCGCGGACTTTTGCATACCGAATCATGTCGTAGATGGCAGGGTTCAGGAATGGTTCGCCCCAGCCCCAAAGCTGAAAGATGAGCGGCTTGTCTCCCAGCCTATCGGTAAAGCGGCGATAGGTTTCCAGTGCCAGGTGACCCGTGGATTCCGCCGTTTCCTGCCCCACCGGGCAATACTGGCAGCGCTGGTTGCAGTTGGTGCTTGTCTCGATCTGCACATGCGTGGGGGAGCCGAGCGGGCGCGACGGCTTCCACATCACCGCGGTTTCCGCCAGCAGCCAGTTGGCGATCCGCCCATACGACGCGTTGGGGATCACCACCGGGAGGTTCTCGAAAGTAAATTCGATTCTGCGCGTGACGACGGTTTTCACCGCCTGCCAGCATTTCCTGGCCAAACTCGAACCGGGCATCCTCGATCCTCCTAGTTGTGCCGGAATCCCAGCGTATCCTTCGCCGCGTCGCACTCCTTCATCTGACGAACGATGTCGCGCTTCTTGCCGGCCTCCCATAGCTGGTCCAGCGAGTGCTCCAGAACGTTGCCGATCGAATCCTTCTTGCGGCAGATAAAAACCTTCCCATCGAAACCCAGAAAGATCGTGCGAACCGAGCACGAACATCCCACCTCGCTTCCTTCATACAAGCGCAGCAGATCTTGCAGATACCTGCGGTTGGTGTCCGCGGGCATTTCAAGCACCTGTTTTGCCTGCGTGGCGATGGATCGCACAATCGCCGAATCGTAGTTGGGTCCTTGAATCTCAGAAGGGAAGCGGCTCTGGTGACAGTTCAGTTTTTCGAGCGTTTTGAAACGAAACGGAATCCCCATCGCCTGGCACTGCCTGGCCGTGTCCGCGATTTCGGAGTGATTCTCCGCCATGGCCGTCAGCTTCAGCGACACCCGCACTTTCGGAAATTCCTCGCGGATGCGCGCGGCCGTGCGCAGGAGTTTGTCGGCCGAGCCTTCAACGCCGCGAATCGTATCGTGACTGTGGATACCGTCGTAACTGATCGTGACCGACAGATTCCTGTCCGCGGCTTTGCCGAGAAACTCCAATGTCCTGTCAGTATAGTAGCCGTTTGAGCTGATATTGATATGGGCCCGCGGACGCCTGGAGCGAGAGACGGCGTAGTAGTCGTAAAAGTTGTGTACCAGAAACGGCTCCCCACCGGTCAGCGCGATTACCTTCAAGCCCTGGGCCGCTTTTTGTGACAGAACGGCGTCCAGTGTGGCGACGTCCATCGTTCGTTTCGGCTTCTCCTCCCAAATCCCGCACATCTTGCAACGCAGGTTGCACAGGTTGGTCAACTCCACCATCATCATGGCCAGCTTGTTTGTTGAAGGGATGAAGGGGAAAATCACAACGCCTCCTGAGGATCCGCCCAGTATCCCACCGCTTCTCCCCAGCTCCAGCACGCGAACGCAATCCAGATCAAGGGCGTTGCCCGCAGGAACGGCCAGCGGTAGCCGCGGGCCTGTACGACGCGCGACGCCGTCCGCAGCCAAAGCCAGCCCGGCAACAGGATCCAGCTCACCGACCTCGCTTTGCGCGTCATCCAGGGCCACCGAAGGTGTCGCGCCCGCATGCGGCCGAACGCCTCTCCATGCATCCGCAACTTGCGCAGAATATGGCTCGCGACGGTTGGATTTCGATGACGGACGTGAATCCGGGGAACAAAAAGAGGTGGATGCCCGGCAGCGGTGGCGTTCCAATTGAAGAAGGTGTCCGAGCAGTAGCCGCCCTCGAGAAACGGCCCGAGGGAATCGAACGCGGACCGCTTGAAGGAAAGACAGCACGTCGGAATATCGGACATGGTTCGCGTCTCGCCCTGGGGCAGCCACGCGCTGAATTCGCAAAAGTACAGAGCCCATCCGGCCAGACTTTCGGGATTCGCGACACCAACGGAGCCGCCGATGATAAGCTCGGCTGAGTCATGCGCCTCGACAATGCGTTCCACCCAGTCCGGAGCCGCAACGCAGTCGGCATCGACGAAGGCCACCAGCGGCGTCGTCACGCTCCGCATACCCAGGTTGCGAGCGTCGCCCGGGAACAGGCGCTCGGGAGAGCTCACCAGGTCCGCCCAGCCGAACTCCCGCGTTACCAGCTCCGCGCTGCCGTTGGTCGAGCTATCGACCACGATTGTCCGGAATCCCGGTGCCGTCTGCTCGCTGAGGCCTCGCAGACACTCCCCGATGGTGTTCCGGGAGTTGAAGGACACCACGATCACCGTAAGATCACGCTGGGTCATCGCGAGGCACCTCCATGTATCCGGCCAGCACCGCCAGCTGCGACAGAAGGAGACGGGTGATGGGCTGGCGCTGGGAAACAATTCGATAAAGCCGCGGCAGGCTGATTCCTTTGGAGCCCGCCGGCTGCCTGCGCTTCAATCGGCGCGCCGCGGCGCCGTATTTTTTGTGCATCTCCCAAAATCCACCGAGTTCTTGGGGATGATGGTGGGTCACAACCGCCGCGGGCTCGTACGCCAGTTCGCCGCCCTGGCGTCTCCAGCGTTCACAAAACTCCCGGTCCTCGCCGGCAGCGTCCCGGAACGATTCGTCAAATCCTCCCATGCGGGCAAACGCCGCCGCGCTCACGCACAGGTTGTTGGAAGTCAGGAACCAGCGCGGGGTTCCTTCCGTCACCTCCCGAAGACCCTCCAGCAATTCCTGATTGAAGGCCGCAGCCCAGTTATCCGGCTCGCCGTTACGAACCTTGCCCCCGATCAGAATTTCGGGGCGGTCCATCAATACGGCCCGGAAGGCCTGCAACCATTGGGGCTCCACGACGCAATCATCGTCGGTGAAGGCCAAGTACTTGCCTCCGGCCCTGGATGCCCCCAGATTCCGAGCCGCTGCCGCGCCTTTATACGATTGCCGGAGCAGCGTTAACCTAGGCCTGTCCACGTCGACCGGCGGATCGCTGCCGTCATCCACGACGATGATTTGCGCCGCACCTTCCACGGACCGGAGCGACTCCAGGCAGCGCGCCAAGGGCTTTCGGCGGTTATGCGTCGGAACGACGACCGTAAACAATGGCTCGGCGCTCATCGCGACCTCTTGCGACTTCGGCTCCTCATGGCTCCAACTCCAGCTTCGGCGCATAATCCTGGCCGGCAACACGGTGCAACAGGCGGGACAAGAGCCAGCGCATTCGAAGATTCAGGCGGTCAGGCCACGGATGCATCACCGGGAGATTCTCAATCACACTGCGCGCAATCTCCGGCTTGGCGTGCGGACCTACTAATCGATACTGAGCCGCAACAAAAGGCCCCGCAAGGAAGCGATGCTGGAACCGCCGGCTCTCCTTCCGCACTTCGCTCCAGGTTGGTTTGCACCCAACACGCGACGCCAGTTCATCGCAGAAGGGGGCAAACTCCACTAGCGATCCCAACCGTCCTTGGACGGCGCGGAAAAAGTGACTCCGAAACTGCTGCCAGTATTGAATCGACTGGTGCATGTCCTCGAGCGGCGGCAGCTTCAACCGCCCGCTCTGGATTTGAGCGAACCAGCGCGCCTGTAGCTCCGCCAAGGGCGGAATGGCGCCCACGGCCGGCCTTAAGAAACCGATGAAAGCGAGATCGGGACCAACCTCGGGAACGAATGCATGCAAAAAGCGGGGAGCCTCCGCAACGGCCTGGTCGAGAAACGGAATCCTGGTTTGAAATCCAGTGCAGAAGATCACCAGATCCGGGCGAAGCTCTGAGCCATCCTGAAGCAGTACGCGAGCGCCGTCGAACCGGTCGACACCCGGCGCGCAGTGACACCTTCCCTCTGCCATGGCGCGCACAAAGTCTGCCGACTTTGTTCTGAATTGTTCGAACAGCGTTCCGCCGGAGGTCGCGAGCAAGCCGCGGATCAACCGATGCACCCGAAAATTCACCCGGACCGCGGCGAAGCTCGAGGCCCGAAGCAGCGGCGGGTACTCCCAGAAAAACCGGCCGGTCCATTGCAGGGCTTTGTCCACGAACAAAAAAGGTAAGAATACCCGGCGATAGACTCTTCGCTTGGCATCGTCCGCCGGATTTCTTGTTTGAAAAATCCAGTGAGCCGGGCTGTGCAGAAGGCGTGTGGTCAGATGATCCCTTGGCCGGCCGAGCCTCGTGCGCGGCACAACAGCCACTCCCCTCCGGAGCGACAAAACCGTCTCCGCGGCATTTGCGGCGACTTCGGCGGCGACGTCCGCGCCGGACTCGCCGGCCCCTACAATCAGCACGCGTTTTCCCATGACCTGCGACGGGCGCCTGTACTGCGCGGAATGCATCGTTTCACCGGAAAAAGATTCTCGTCCCGGCAGATCCGGCGTGTGCGGATTTTGGTGCAATCCGGAGCAGACCGCGACCGAATCGAACGTCTCTTCCCGGGAGCCCTGAGCGTCGCGAACGCACACGGTCCACGCGCCGGAGGGATTTCTGCGCACGGCCTCCACGGTTGTGTTGAATCGGATGTGCGGCAAAACATCAAACGCTTCGGCGTACCGCATCAGGTACTCGACGTAGTCGCTGATCCGCAAATGCGGGCCGCCCGTTCGGGATAACGGGAAGTCCGAAAACGCAGTGAGCTCCGTTGAGGACGTGAGCCGGCACGATTCCCACACGACTCCATCCGTTTCACGAAATTGGAAAACGCCCCCGAGACTCTCCGCCTTCTCAAAGCACACAACGGAGTGCCCTTCCGCGCGCAATTCTTTCACGGTCGCCAACCCGGAAGGGCCCGCGCCAATGACCGCGACGCGTTTCAAAACTTCATCTCCATGGAGGCGCCGGGCACACCCAATTATCTCTCAGGTCTCTTTAGAACCGCGACCAGCGGGAGCGGTCAGCTTGCGCGCACTCCATAGCCCGCCAATCGACTATGATGCTTTATGAAACGACAGATACGAACGGGAAATGCTTGAAGTCATGCTGACGCTGATGCTCGTTCAGACGCCGAAGGCAGCGCCTGAACAGCCGATTCCATTCAGCCACAAGGTTCATGCCGGGTCGTTGAAGCTGAAGTGCAAAATGTGCCACCCGAACGCCGGTTCGGGCGAGACCATGCAGATCGCCAAAACGTCCACTTGCATGCAGTGCCACTCCACCATCAAGACCGATTCTCCCGCGATTCAGAAACTCGCGGCGTTTGCAAAAAACGATCGCGAGATAAACTGGGCGCGGGTATACGAAATTCCGAGCTACGTCGAGTTCAGCCACAAGATTCATCTCGACTCCGGCAACGCGTGCGAAGATTGTCACGCGAAGGTGGTGGAACGGGATCGGCTCTTTCACGAGGGCGACATCTCCATGGGCGCCTGTATGAACTGCCACCGGTTGAAAAAGGTTAGCATCGACTGCACTTTCTGCCATGACCAACGTTAAACGCGCGGCGGCGATCGGACTAGCGGCGGCGGGTGCGCTCCTGCTCGCGCAAACCCGGGCCGAACGCAATTGGCCCGCATACGGCGGAGGCCCTGAAGGCACGCGCTACTCGGACCTGAAGCAGATCAACCGGTCGAACGTCGCCAACCTTCAGGTCGCGTGGACGTATGACACCGCCGACGGCACGGGCGATGGCCAGACTCAGCCCATCATGGTCGACGGAGTGCTTTTCGGCCTGACGCCGCGGCATAAACTGGTCGCGCTCGACGCCGCGAACGGCGGGCTTCTGTGGCGATTCGATTCCGGAGTCGTGGGACGCGGCGCGAACCGCGGGATGGTGTACTGGTCGGGCGGCGGCGAGCGCAGAATTTTCGCGGCCGTGCAGAGCTTCATCTACGCGATCGATGCGCGCACGGGAAAGCTCATTCCCGGCTTTGGCAAAGACGGTCGAATCGATCTTCGAGAAAACCTCGGACGCGATCCTGAAAAGCAGTCGATTGTCGAGACGAGCCCGGGCATCATCTATAAAGACCTGCTGATTGTCGGGGACCGGACTCCCGAATCGCTCCCAGCCCCTCCCGGCGATATCCGGGCTTACGACGTCCGCACGGGTGCGCTTCGCTGGACCTTTCACACCATCCCTCGTCCGGGCGAGCCGGGCTACGAAACCTGGCCGAAGGATGCCTGGACCTATACTGGTGCCGCCAACAACTGGGCGAGCATGGCGCTCGACGAGAAGCGCGGCATTGTCTATGTGCCGACGGGATCGGCCGCCAGCGACTTTTACGGCGCCGACCGGCTGGGCGACGATCTCTACGCCAACTGTCTGATCGCGCTGAATGCCCAAACAGGCCAGCGAATCTGGCATTTTCAGGCGGTGAAGCATGACATCTGGGATCGCGATTTTCCCTCGCCGCCAGTTCTGGTCAGGGTAAAACACGACGGGAAAATGGTGGACGCGGTCGCGCAGCCGAGCAAACAAGGATGGGTGTTCCTGTTCGATAGAACCACCGGAGCCCCGCTGTTTCCGTTGGAACCCAAAAAGTATCCCGCCAGCGCAACCCCTGGCGAAGTAACATCCGAAACACAACTGCTGCCGACGAAACCGGCTCCCTTCGCGCGTCAGACGCTGACTGAGGACATGCTCTCGAACCGCACGCCGGCCATACATCAATCGGTGCTCGAGAAGTTCCGGACGTTCCATAGCGACGGCCAGTTTGTGCCGTTCCGCGTCGGCCAGGAGACCGTGATTTTCCCCGGATTCGACGGCGGCGCCGAATGGGGCGGCTCGGCGTTCGATCCCGAGACCGGACTTTTATATGTCAACGCGAACGATGTCGCGTGGACGTCCAGCCTGGCGGAGAATACCGGTGGAACATCGGGGCTTCAGCTTTACCGGAGCCAGTGCGCGAGCTGCCACGGCGACAACCTGCAAGGCTCTCCGCCGCAGTTCCCGTCATTGGTCGGCCTCAACGCGCGCCGAAGCGCTCAACAGGTCCAGGCGGTGATTCGCCAAGGCGCCGGACGCATGCCGCCGTTTCCCAGTCTCAGCACGGAAGCCGCCAACTCCATCGCCGCATACGTTTTGCGCGGCGAAAACAAGGAACTGGCCCCCATCGGGACAACGCAACCTAAATATCGCTTCACCGGCTATCACAAGTTCCTAGATCCGGACGGCTACCCGGCCGTGGCTCCGCCATGGGGAACGCTGAACGCCATCAATCTGAACACGGGCGAGTATGCGTGGAAGATTCCTCTGGGAGAATACCCGGAACTTGGTTTGAAAAACACGGGAACCGAGAATTACGGAGGCCCGATCGTCACTGCGGGCGGCCTGGTTTTCATCGCGGCAACGAACTTCGACCGCAAATTCCACGCGTTCGACAAGTCTACCGGCAAGCTGCTTTGGGAGTCGACTCTGCCTTTCTCGGGGAACGCTACCCCCATCACCTACGAGCTCGCAGGCAAGCAGTACGTGGTCATTTACGCGACCAACGGCAAGGCGGGCCGAGGCGCGCCATCCGGCGGAATTTACGTGGCATTTGCTCTGCCGGACAAATAAGTACAATGTGGGGCAGCCATGTTTACCGCAACCGCCGGCCTGATTCTGCCCAGCACCACCACCGGATCGTTTCCGCGCCCCCGCTGGTTCGACGTGAGTATGTGGGGCAAGCCTCTCGACACCTGCATGCTCGACGTTCGCTTCCGCGAAAAATTTCAGGACGCGATGGCGGTGTTGATCGGCGACCAGGAGCGCGCCGGGCTCGATATTTTGACCCACGGCGATCTGCACGTCGATGAAGATATGGCGGGGCGCGCGTGGCATCATTATCCGCTTCAGCGTTGGGCTGGCTTCGAAGGCGATTATCTCCAGCCGGAGGAAACCACCGCGCCCTGGCTGCACTATCCGCCGGGGACGCTGCTGAATGAGATTTACACCGGGTGGCGATGGCCGCACGTCGTCGATAAAATCGAGCACCGGCCGCTCGATTATCCGAAAGTATGGCGAATCGCGCAGGCGAAAACACGCAAGCCGGTGAAGTTCGGAACTTGCTGCTCCCAGGTGATGGCGCTGTTCCTGGATATTCATACACCGAAATATACTGACAAGCGCCAGGTGACCTGGGACATGGCGGAGGCGATGAACAAGGAACTGCTCGCGCTGCGCGACGCGGGCTGCCGGTGCATCCAGATTGAGGAACCTACGTTCCACTTCATGGCCAACACCTACGGCAAGAATCACGACGAAGTGAAGTTCATGGTGGACGCGTTCAATCGCGAGGTGCAGGGGCTGGACGACGTGGAACTGTGGATCCACACCTGTTGGGGCAATCCGAACATGCAGCGCGTGATGGAGGATACCAGCTACGCCAACTCGATCGAGATTTATCTGGAGCGCTGCCGCGGCGACGTCTGGACGCTGGAGATGAAAGATCGCGGGCAAAGGGATCTGGAACTGTTCGAGCCGTTCAAGAACGATCTGAAAAAGAAGATCTGCATCGGCGCCGTCAGCCATCGCACCTTGCAGGCGGACCGGCCGGAAGAGGTCGCGGGCGAGATTCGCAAGGCCCTGAAATACATCCCGCCGGAGAGCCTGATCGTTTCGAGCGACTGCGGTTTCGGCCGCCAGGGCTCCAATCGCGAGATCGCGTTTTACAAAGCGAGCGCGATCGCGCAGGGCGCCAACATCGTGCGCCGCGAGCTGGGACTGCCCGCGACCTACGTGCCCGCGGCGGACCCCGCCTTGCAGATCGATGTCGTGCCCGGCCGCTCCGGACTCTGAAGGCTGCGGCTTGGTATGTTGGAGTCACGGTCCAATCGCTTTTGATGGCTTTGCGTAAACCCGGGATCATCAGCCAAATGTGGCGGACAATAACATGAGTGAGGCTCCCGTCGAGCCCGAAAAGAATAAGTTATTGGATCATCGCAAACTGGACTCCGCGTTCGCCAGTGGGCTCGCGTGGACGGCCAGCGCCAAGTGGGCCACCCAGATTCTCACCTGGGCCTCTGTGATTGCAGTGGCCCGGCTGCTGACGCCTACGGACTTCGGAATCGGCGAGATGGCGGGCGCGTTTACGGTCATCACGAATGTAATGGCGGAATTTGGCGTTGGAACCGCCGTTCTACATATGCCGGAGCTAAGCCGTAAGACGCTCTCCCAGCTGCATATGTTTTCCTGCCTCCTGTGTTCTGGAGCGTTTCTGCTCGCCACGCTCGCTTCGCCCTTGGCAGCATCGTTCTTTCGCAGCGAGCATCTGTCGATGTTCGTGGCGAATAACACGCAGCTGCTCATGACGGGACTTCAGGCGGTCCCGCTGGGTCTGCTGTCGCGCGACATGGACTACCGTAGGCTGTCGCTGGTGGAGGCTACTTCGGTGGTCGTGCAAGCCGCCGTCACGGTTTTCACGGCCTGGTTGGGTTGGGGCTATTGGGCCTTATTCGCAGGCACCGCGTCGGGAAAGCTCACCGGCACCGTCATGGTCTGCTCATGGAAGCACGTCGGATTTGCGTGGCCACATTGGCGGGATATTCGCGCTCCGGCGCGGCTAGGATACCAGACCGCAATTGGTCGAACGGCCTGGGCGCTCTATTCACAGGCTGATGGCATCGTCGTGGGACGGATCCTTGGCGCATCGGCGTTGGGGAACTACCGCATTGCGATGAACCTGGCCGGGGCCCCTGCCGAGAAGGTGAGCACTTTGCTGATGCGGACCGCAACTCCGCTTTTTGCCAATGTGAAGGACGACCACTCGTTGGTTCGCCGGTATTACCTCATCTTGGCGGAGATTCTCAGCATGGTGGTGACGCCCATGATGGTCGGCTTGGCAATTGTGGCTCCGTTGGCGATCCCGATTCTGTTCGAGCCAAAGTGGTCCGGCGCGGTCGGACCAGTGAAATGGCTGGCTCTCTTCATGATTGTGCGCACCATGGGTACGCTTACCGAACAGGTGCTGATCTCACAAAAGATGACTCGCTTCACGATGAGGCTGTCGATCTTCAATTTAGTGATCATGCCGATTGCATTTGTGATTGGCGCGCAACGGCTTGGGACTACCGGCATCGCGGCCGCATGGGTCGTCTTGTCGCCCCTGACGATTATTCCTCTATTAATCGTGCTTTTCCGGACGATCCATCTACCCTACCGCAGTTATATCGTCGCGCTGCTCCCGACGATGGCGGGTTCGGCCGCCATGTGCCTTGCAGTATTGGCTTTTCGCCAATGGTTGCTGCCTCCCTCGTGGCCGGCGAAGGTTGCGCTGGTGGCGCAGGTAGGGTTGGGCTCGGCGGTGTACGTAGCCGTACTGCTAGTGGCATTTCGCGAAAGAGTCCTACGTTACGTGCGATTCTTGACAGAGTTTCGAAACGGCAAGAAAGACTCCGGCCCCGGGCTCGCCCCTCTTAACGTAAAACCGGATTGATGATTAGACGAAGGTCGATCCCGCAAGTGCCATAATGGATGCGGGCACGATGACGGAGGTAACCAGTCCGGCTAGACACGAAGGCGCCTTGCGTTCATTTTTCCTAGGTCTGCGACGGCATACGAGCTCCGGCTTGTATGTTCCGGAGCTCGACGGTCTCCGTTTTGCCGCCATCTTGTTCGTTTTTCTTTACCATCTCTCCGGAGACGTGGTGCGGCATAATCTGTCGGAAGCATCCGCTCCCCCTTCGTCCTTCTATGTTCTTACCTCGCGATTAAACATCGGCGTGCCGCTGTTCTTCGTCATCAGCGGCATGATTTTAGGTCTTCCTTTTGCCCGGTTCTGGCTAGGAAAGGGTTCAAAGGTCTCGCTGAAGCGTTATTTTGTCCGCCGGTTGACCCGGTTGGAGCCGCCATACTTGATCGCTATGGTCGCGTTTTTTGTGCTGAAATTAGTGGGCCATCGCGGGACCGTCGAGCAAATGCTTCCCCACCTCGCGGCCAGCATAGTTTACCTTCATGGCCTGATTTACCGAGAGTTCAGCAGCATCAATTCAGTCGCCTGGTCGCTAGAGGTAGAGGTCCAATTCTACATCCTAGCGCCCTTATTGGCGACGGTTTTCGCCATAGGCAATCGGTGGATCCGGCGCGCCGTGATCGCCGCCGCCATGATGCTTATGGCGTTCTGGAATCCCTGGATTGTGGATCTGAACGCCGCGCGGCTCTCACCGGCGGTCTGGCTCAGGCATTTGAGCCTGGCCGGCAATATACAGTATTTCCTGGCGGGTTTTTTGCTGACTGATTTCTTTCTTTTGATGCCCCCGGCCCTGCACAGGAGTCGGCACTGGGACCTTGTCACGCTGCTCGGCTGGCCAATTTTCCTGTATATGCTGGCGGCTGCTCCGGGCGTGACTTACACGGCGCTGCCGGCGCTCGTTCTGGTGCTCTACTTCGCGGTTTTTTATGGCAGTTATTCCAATCGCGCATTCGCCACAGTTTGGGTGGCATCGATCGGAGGAATGTGTTATTCGATTTACCTGTTACACAACTATCTCATTGCCTTGATCGGACTTGTGACGGAGCGGATCGGCCAGACGCTTTCCTTCGAGGCCCGATTCGCCATCCAGGCGCTGCTGATGACACCCATCGTGCTGGCCATCAGCATTTGCTTTTACCGCCTCATTGAGCAACCTTGCATGGACCCCGATTGGCCCGCCCGCCTGAAGGACACTCTAACCAGCAAAGGACGAAACATCGTGCTCGCGTTGCGCGCGTAGTTTTGAGGAGGCCTTTTCACGGTATGTTAATCTTGAGGAAAACCAACCTTCCGAGGTTCACCTGATTGCAGCACCCGCGGTCGGCGGCCTAAAAGGTTACGCCCAAAGACCTTCCATCCGATGCTCCGCATAAGACCGGCCTCCTTTGAAGATGCCTCCGCCATTCGCCTGCTGAGCCAGCGAAACGGAATGGGGGATCTCGACAACGCCGCCTGGCGGGAAGGATGGGAAAAGTACCCTTTCGCGGCGGAGTTCCACGACGTTCCGATCGGCTGGGTTCTGGAAGCCGACGATGGGTCGATTGTCGGAAACCTCGACAACATTCAGTTGCTCTACGAGATCGGCGGACGTCGGATCAAGGGAGTGGTTGCCGCCGGCTGGATCGTCGATCCGGCGCATCGCGGCAAAGCTCTCCAGCTCCTGACTACGTTTTTGCGGCAGAAAGGTGTCGATCTATGCCTGGTCGATAGCGCCGCGCCGGGGACCGCGCAGATCCTGACTGCCATGAAAATCGCGCGCATACCGCTACCCGATTATGGAACTCCGTGCTTTTGGGCAGTTCGTCCCCGTGGTTTCGCCGAAGCAGCTCTCTTGAGGAGATCGGTCCCCGCGGCGAGGTTGTTGGCCTGGCCCGCTGGACTGGCGCTCCATGTCAGAGACATTTTTCGCCGAAGCGGCCGCGGCCGCGTGATCTCCAATATGCGCCGATTACAGGAATTCGACGCCCGATTCGATGATCTCGAGCAGCGTATCGGGGCTGGGTCGACGCGCCTGAGGGCAATACGAACCAGGGCGGTGTTGGAATGGCGCTTCCGCACCGAACTGGCCGGCCGCCGCGTCGCGATTCTCGTCGCGGAGCGGGAGGGGAGGACGATTGGCTATGCCGTCCTCGTGCGCCGCGGCGGTTCCGGCATGGACCTCTACGATGTCGCCGATCTTCAGGCCCTCGGCGACGACAAGTCCATCGTCAAGGACCTTCTTCTGGGGTCGATCGGGATCGCTCGCAAGGATGGAGCGGATGCGGTAAAATTCATGACCGGCATAAAACCGAAACGATCGGCGGTCGACGCGCTTCATCCGTACACGTATCAGGCGCCACACTGGCAGCTTTATTACAAGGCGGCGACTCCCGAAGTAGGCTCTCTATTGTCGGCTGGGGATGCTTGGGACATTTCCTGGTTTGACACGTTCTAACCCTCCATCCCGGCCCGCTATCCGCTCCTTCACCGTCTGTTTTTCAATATCCATCGGCCTACGATGCCCTTGATGGAATCTTCTCGAGAAGTTCTATCAGCAGATTTTCGCGGGTGAGGACCCATGCGATCCGGCGGCCGTCGAACGCCACCGCCGGTATCGGGTGACGCACCAGGATCGCCCGCCGCGAGCGGAAACTCCGCAGTTCCTCTTCCAATTGGTCCGTTTCGTAGCAGAAGTGATGAAGCCCCCCGCCTTTTTCGCGGAGAAACTTCTGCACTGGGGAACTATCCCCGACCGGTTCCACTAGTTCGATTTGCGGCTCGCCCGCGCGGGTGCTCAGGAACGCGACTTTCACTTTCTGAGCAGGATCCTCGAACACGTTCCGGTCCCACGAAGCATTCAGTGAGCGGACAAATCCTTCCATTGCTGGAACGATCGACGAAACCACGAACCCGATGTGATGCAAAGTGGGCTGATGAAGGTCATGCATCAGGGAATTTCTTCTCCAGGTACTCGACAATTCGCTGATGGGAAACAAGTTCCTCGAAATCTTCTACCTCGAAATCGAAGCCGAATTCCTCGGAGAGGGAAGAAAGCAGCGTCACTTGTGCGATCGAATCCCACCCCTCCAGCGAGGTCGCGCTCGAGCCCGGAATCTCATCCGGCTTGATCTTCGGAAACACATCGGAGAAACAGCGATCGACACGTTCGATAACAGTGCTCATTTGATTTCAGCTAATTTTGTCAGATTGGAGACCTGGTGCGGCAGGACCCCGCACCGGTTGCGAAACTGCGAAACTGAAACGCGCCTGGTGTCCCCCGAAATTCCCAGAGCCTGGAAGAACTTCTGGAGCGGCTGGTTCCTCAGCGTTGGTTCGAAGGCAAATTCGACCTCCTCCGCATTGCACTGTTGAAACAGCCCGTCCAGCGTGTGATGCTCCAGCCGGCGGGAGAATGCCCGGCAGCTCATCACCCAATGCGATACCTTCACCGTGGTTCCCTGACGCGATCCCAGCAGGACCGCGACCTTGCCTAACGGACCAAACTTATCCTGATAAGAAGCGACGACCAGGACCGTTGTATCGCCGTCCATCAGCTTCCGCCATTCGCCTTCATCGATGCGAAGACCGTTCAGATTGAACTGGTTCGTTTTGTTGATCAGCTCCAGCGCGCGCTTGTCGGAGGCGTCGGCCCCCCATTCGAGGGTCACCTTGCCGTCAAGCGTCCGCAGAAACTCCGGGGAAGCCGCGTCCTCGGTCATTTCCTGGATCTGCGCGGACGCACGAATGCTGGCCGCCCGCAATCGGTCCTCCTCCATCACCAGAGCCTTGCCGAACAGGTCTCGCAACTCGCCCAACAGGTTCCAGACCCCCGCAGCGTCCTTCTTGGGAAACTGGATACACGTAATGCCGGGATGGGTGCGCTGCACCTCGTCCAGTTCCATGGGATTGTCATCGACGAAAACCACCGCGTCCGCCGCGATGTTCCATGTTCTCAGCGTCTTCGCGACCGACGCCGACTTCGGCCCCCAATTGGCATGAATCGGGAACAGCGATTCGGGGTTCAGGAACAGGTCCTCCCGCGCCAGGGCAACCTCGACCGTCGCCATCTCGTTCTTCGAACAAACCCCCAGCAGAACGCCCAAACCAGCCAGATTCGCCAGCATTTGCTGATACAAACCGTGCACCTGGGCATGCCGGTCCTGGCTCCAGGAAATGCCGTCCACACCCACTTCGCCCACGATTCCCGCCCACAGAGTGTCGTCAAGATCGGTAATCAGCCCCTTTTTCGGCGAGGGCGGATAATGCACACCGACCAACGAAAGCGCCAGCGTATCGGCGAAGGGCACGGTGTAGGGGAAGCCGGCCATCAACTCCATTCTGGCGTCCAGCACGGGCCCTTCCGCGCGTGGCGCCTGTACCACCCGGACACCGGGGAGACGCGCCAACCGCAACAGGAACGAGGCGAACTGTTGTTGAATTTCCAGCTCGAAAACGCTGCTTTGGGCGCCGATCGTGTTGCCGATCGGGGGCAATGGGAGGCTCGGCGGGGCAATCGCCACGGGCATGCGGGCGGCAAGCTTCTCAATGGCTGTTTCCAGGTGCAGGTACCGCCGCGGACAATTGGCGAGAATATCCGACTTTACGTCGCTCGACCAGCCGCCGCTGCTGCGCAATCCCAGGCGCGGATCGATGTCGCTCCACTCCAGCACCATCGAGCAGGCGACCGCAGCCGACTGCGCGGCGGACTCAACGTTCCCGCGCAAGTCTCCGTAGACTCCCGTCTGAATTTCGACGTTTTTCCCTTCCGGCAGCCTTTCAAGGAGACGTGCACGGAGCAGTGTCGCCAGATGCAAAGGCTCGAAGCCGCAGACCAGGTAATGAACGCCAGTTTCGTCCCCGTGTCCGCGAGCTTTGATAATTGCAAGAGCCTGATTTAGCGTCATTCCAGCAGTCCCAGTGTGCCATAGCGGGGTGGAATCGGGCAATTGATCCGGCTGTAAGTTGTCCGATCCTCTGACACTGCCGCTTTTTAGTACGCGCTCACGCCTGGAGCTGATATTCTATCTCCTTCAACCACAAGTGACTTTGAGTTTGGCTTGTCAGGTGCGATGTTCGGCAATCCGGGGAAAGGACCGGTCCCATGGGAACGAAAGACTGTAACGGGCAGTGCGAACAATGCCAGCCCGCCGAAGACCGGCGTACGGCCCTGTCCTGGATGATTGGTGGAGGCATCCTCGCCTCGATGGCCTCCTTCCTGTACCCGGTGATCAAGTTCCTGAACCCTCCGGAAATCACGGAGGTCGCCGTGAACGAGGTGGACGCTGGAAAAGTGCAGGACCTGAAGCCGAATTCCGGGAAAATTGTCAGGTTCGGTAACAAGCCCGCCCTTTTGGTCCGCGTGAACGAGACCGAATGGAAAGCTTTCTCGGCGGTGTGCACGCACCTCAACTGCACAGTGCAGTATCGCGCCTCAACCACCCAGATCTGGTGCGCCTGTCACAACGGGACATACGACATGAATGGACACGTCGTTTCCGGACCGCCCCCCAATCCACTGGAAGAATACGCCGTAAATCTGCGTGGGGACGAAGTGTTTATCTCCCGGAAGGCATAGTGCAATCATGCGCACGAGGATCATGACATGGCTCAATGACCGGCTGGGACTGGACACTATCCGCGAGTTTGCGGCGCACAAGACGGTGCCGGTCCATTCCGCGACGCGATGGTATTACTTTGGCGGCATCACTCTGTTTCTGTTCGGCGTCCAGGTCGTCACCGGCCTGCTGTTGATGTTTTACTATCGCCCGACCGTGGCGGAAGCATTCGACAGCGTGCGCTTTATTATGACCCGCGTCCAGTTCGGATGGCTGATCCGTTCGATTCACAGCTGGTCGGCGAACCTGATGATCTTCATGGCGTTCGTCCACATGTTTAGCGTGGTATTCACACACGCTTACCGTCCCCCACGGGAGTTGACCTGGGGCAGCGGCATCGCGCTACTTGGCTTGTTGCTGGGATTCGGTTTCAGCGGATACCTCCTACCCTGGAACCAGATTTCCTATTTTGCGACAAAAGTTGGTGCGGACGTTGCCGGGTCGACTCCCATTGTGGGTCCGACCATCGCGCGCGTGCTGCGCGGCGGCGAAGATGTGGGCGCGGCGACGCTCACCCGGTTTTTCGCCCTCCACGTCATGTTCCTGCCCATGCTGACCGTCGCTCTGATCGCCTTTCACGTCATCCTGGTGCAGAAGAACGGAATGAGCATGCCGCCTTGGCTGAGCGCATCGAGCGTGCGGCATATGAAGTTCTTCCCCAATTTCTTCCTGCGTGAAGCGATGATATGGTACGGCACGCTGGCGGCGCTCGGTGGGTTGGCCGCCCTCTTCCCCTGGGAACTCGGCGAGAAGGCCGATCCGTTTGCCTCGGCCCCCAAAGGGATCCGCCCGGAGTGGTATTTCCTGGCGCAATTTTACACGCTGAAACTCATCCCCAGCCACGTGTGGATTTTCGAGGGTGAGCTGCTGGGCATCCTGGGATTCGGGTTGCTGGCCCTTTCCTGGGCTTTGCTTCCAGTGTGGGGTGTGACGAAAACGGGGGAAGCCAGACTGCGCCTGGTCTCGGGCGCCGGCATTTTCCTGGTCGCCTATCTTGCGGTGTTTACCTACTTGGGGTACGTCAAATGAGAGCACTGGTTGTTTTCCTTGCCCCGGTCTGGCTGTTTGCGCAGCCGGCGAAAGATACTTGCGTCGAATGTCACACGGCAATGGACGGAGATCTGCAAAAGCCCGCTCTGCTGATCAAAGGCGATGTCCACACGGCCGCCGGACTGAGTTGCGCCGACTGCCATGGCGGCGATCGATCGAACGACGATCCGTCGGTCGCCATGAGCAAAGCCAAAGGATTTCTCGGCGCGCCCAAACGGACCGAAATTCCTCAGTTCTGCGCGAAGTGCCACAGCAATCCCGCCTTCATGCGCCGCTACCGCCCGCAGCAGCGCGTCGACCAGTTCGAACTCTACAAAACCAGCGTCCACGGCAAGCTCCTGGCCAAGGGCGACGACAACGTCGCGACGTGTATCGATTGCCACAGCGTGCACGACATTCGCGCGGTGAAAGACGCCCAGGCCCCGGTGTATCCGCTGCGGCTGCCCGATACCTGCGGCCACTGTCACGCGGACGCGCAGAAGATGGCAAAATACAAAATCCCCACCCATCAGCTCGGCGAGTATAAGACAAGCGTTCACTGGGCCGCGCTCAAGCAGGGCGATCTGTCCGCGCCAAACTGCGCTTCCTGCCATGGGAATCACGGAGCGACTCCACCCGAAGTGACCTCCGTCGCGGCGGTTTGTGGAAGCTGTCACGTTCTATTCGAGCAGCTTTACGACAAGAGCGTCCATCAGCCAATTTTCTCCGCCGCCTCCGGCGGGGGCGGATGCATTGTCTGCCACAGCAATCATGGAATCCATCAGCCCTCGGTCGCCATGCTGGTTGGACCCACGGCGGTGTGTTCCGGTTGCCACGAATCGGGCTCCGCGGGCGCGAAAGCGGCCGACCAGGCGGCGCAGCTGCTCAATGGCTTGAGCGGGGCGCTCGCGCGTTCGGATGCCGTTCTGACGGAGGCCGATACCTCCGGCATGGAAGTATCGGAAGCGCAGTTGAAGCTGCTCGACGGGAAAGGTGATCTGGTCAAGGCCCGCCTGCAGATGCACTCCTTCCAGATTGAAGAAATGCGCGCGCCGGTCGAGGCGGGCATGAGCATCGCGGCCGAAACGCTCCGCGCGGGACAGGCTGCTCTGCGGGAGAAACATTTTCGCCGCGTGGGTCTGGCGGTCTCGGTGTTTTTTATCGCCATTACCGTCGCCGCGTTCTGGCTTTTTCTCCGGCGGCTGGAAATGAACGGTTCGGGCTACATCGAAGCTTCGGCTTCGCAAATCAAAAAGGAGTAATACTAATGAAAGCAATCGCAATCGTCTTCATCGCGGGATGCGGACTTCTATCGGCCGGCGCGCCGGAGGGGAAAACGGTTTTCGCCGCCAAGTGTCAGCCGTGCCACGGTCCGAACGGCGAAGGGAAGGCGGCTATCGCGAAGATGTACAACGTGGAGATGCATCCATTGGCTTCGAAGGAGGTTCAATCCAAATCGGATGCCGATATCAAGAAAATCGTCACCGCGGGACATGGCAAAATGAAGCCCGTGACCGGGTTGGATGAAAAGCAGATCCAGGATGTGATCGCTTTTGTGCGCACTCTGAAGTAGCCCGGGAGCAAGACCGGCGCGATGCTGATACGATAGGTCCGGCAAAGGTATGGGCGAGAAGCCGTGGTTCTGGGCGACCCTGACGCTCTCCAGCATCACGATCGTGTCGGTGGTGTTCGCCGCTTGGGAGCTGCTCGAATACCGGTTCTTCCGCGACGCCAACTACCTGACGCTGCACTATCTGTATATCAGCCGCGGCTTCGCCATGTCTCTGGTGCTGGCGTTTTGGGCCGCTTGGTTTGTGTTGCGCCAGAGGCGGGCAAGCGAGGAAGCGCTCCGCCGTTCCAACGAGCGCTACCGGGGCTTACTCGAGGATTTTCCGGGAGGCATCATTCTCTACGATCGCGATTTGCGCGTCATCGAGTGGAACGCGTCGGCCGAACGCATGTTCGGATACTCCAAGGAGGAAATCTGCGGGCGCGCCCTGCCCACCATTCCGGCCGGTAAAATCGACGAACTCAGGGGTCTGATGGGCAAGGTCGAATCCGGCGCCGCCGTGCTCGACGTGGAGACGCTGCGCGTCGGCCGCGATGGCATACCTTTCCCGGTGCAGCTGAGCATCCGCCCGTTCCGGGAGCCAGGGGAGGCGGTTTATTTCCTGGAAGCAACGTCCGACATCCGGGAGCGCGTCCGCTGGCGCGAGGCCATGCTCGAACTGGAAAAACTGGCCAGCATGGGGAAGATGGCCGCAGGTACGGCGCATCACCTGAACTCGCCGCTCGCCGCCCTCCTTCTGCGCATCCAGCTGATGCGGGAGGAATCGCCCGGCAACACCGACCTCGCCAGCCTCGAGGAGGGACTGAAGTTCTGCCGCCAGTTCGTGCAGCGTTTACTGGAGTTCGCCCGGATGAGTCCGGTCGATAAACGGAATCACGACGTCGCGGACATGATCGATTCTGTCGCGAATTTCTTTCTTCCGGTCATTCGTTCCAAGCGTGCAACGCTGACGACCGACACGGCGCAAGCGAAGGGTTTGGAGGTGTGTGCCGATCGCAACCTGTTTGAGACCGTGATGCTCATCCTGCTGAGCAACGCTCTCGACGCCATGCCGGCGGGCGGAGAAATTCAGGTAAGCTGCCGTGCCCTTCCTCCCGCGCGGGTCGAGATTGCCGTCAGCGATCGCGGAACTGGAATCGATCCCGCCAACCTGGCGCGCGTCTTCGAGCCCTTCTTCACCACCAAGGAACCCGGCAAAGGGACCGGCTTGGGTTTGGCCATCGCGAAAAACTTTGCCGTCGAACATGGCGGATCCATTCGCATCGAAAGCGAGCCCGCTAGAGGCGCGACGGCGTACATCGATCTGCCGCTCGCCGCCGGAATCGCCCGATGAAACAGGGCCCTTCGATCCTCGTTGTCGATGACGACGCAAGCCTCGGCGCCGCTCTCAAAGAGTTTCTCGCGCGCGAAGGATACGACGTCGAGGTGGCGCAATCCGGAGCCGAGGCGCTGGCCATCCACGCGGACAACGGCAAGATCGCGCTCGCGCTGGTGGATCTGATCATGCCCGCCATGGACGGCCTCGCCGTCACAGCCGAGCTTCGCGCCCGGGACCCCGATATCGCCGTCATCGTCATGACCGGCTACGGAACCATCGAGACTGCCATCGAGGCCATCAAGAAGGGCGCCGAGGACTATGTCACCAAGCCCTTCGATTACGAAGCCTTGCGCAAAAAAATTGCGCGTCTCACCGAGGTCATGGAATTGAGAGAGCGCGTGGCTCAACTCGAAGGGCATCTGGAGCGGCATGCTTCCTTTGAGAACATCATTTCGGTTTCGCAGGGCATGGAGAAAGTGATGGAGCGCGCGCGGCTGACCGCGGCGACGGACGCGTCCGTTTTGATCGTCGGCGAAACCGGAACAGGCAAGGAAATGCTGGCCCGGGCCATTCATCAGGCCAGCCGCCGCGCCCGGATGCCGTTTGTTGCGGTTAACAGCGGCGCGCTGCCCCGCGAGCTGGTGGAAAGCGAGATGTTCGGGTTTCGCCGCGGCGCGTTTACCGGGGCTTACGCCGATGCGCCGGGCCTTTTTTCCGCAGCCTCCGGCGGCACGTTGTTTCTGGACGAAATCGGCGAGATGCCGAAAGAGGTTCAAGTCAAATTGCTGCGAGTCTTGCAAGAAGGCGAGTTGCGCCCGGTGGGCGGCACCAGTCCGGTTCACGTCGACGTACGGGTGATTTCGGCCACGAATCGTAGCCTGCAGGATCTGCGGACGAGTTTCTTGCGCGAGGATTTCTACTTCCGCGTGGCGACGGTGATTCTCCAGGTGCCGCCGCTGCGCGACCGGCGCGAGGATATTCTGGTGCTGGCGCAGCACTTCGCCGCGCGGCTGACGCGCAAGTACGATCGCGAGATTTCGCTGGCGCGAAAAGCGATTGAATTGCTGCTCTCGTACTCGTTTCCGGGAAACGTGCGGGAGCTGGAAAGCCTGATCGAGAGTTCCGCGGCGCTTTCCCCCGATAATCCCCAAGTGATTACCGAGAAGGATCTGAAGCCGCTGTTAAACCCTCAGGTTTCTGAAAACATGTCTTCCACCATGCGATCCTCGGTTTCCCTCGACCAGATGGAGCGCGTGACCATTGAACAGGCGCTGCGCCAGGCTGGCGGCAATCGGACCAAAGCGGCATCGCTGCTGGGGATATCGCGCGATACGCTCTACCGGAAGATGCGCCAGTATCAGCACTGAGCCCTGTCCGATAATCGTACAGGCGTCGGGTTCTCAGACGCGAAAAAATTAACAATACCAGCTAAAAACAGCCTATTCCGCAATGGTGCGCCGCGTGCATCACGCTCTCGCATGACTTGGAGTGGACGCAAACAACTGCTGCTTTGGATCGCCGCTGCACTGTTGGGCGGCGCCGCCTTGATTACCGTACTGATCCGGGAGCGCGCCCCCTCTCCTGAGCGCCGGTCGTTGTACGTCATCGGGGTGCCCGAGCGCGGCGAGGCGATGTTCTTCGGCGATCAACAGTGCTCCTTCTGCCACTCCATCAGAGGACATGGAGGACAAATCGCACCCGATCTCGCGGCGAAGCGTCCCGGCACCCCCGCCATGGGTTGGTTCGCGACGGCGATGTGGAACCATGCTCCGGGCATGTACCGGCGCCTCCGGACCGGTAAATCGTTTCCCCAGCTCGATACGCAGCAGATGGCCGATATGCTCGCCTTCCTCTATCAGGCCAGCAACGTCGATCCCACCGGCGACCCGGCGGCCGGCGAGAAAGTCTTTCGCGACAAGGGCTGCACGACGTGCCACTCCGTGCGCGGCGTGGGCGGAACGTCCGCCCCCGAACTTTCCGGCCTCGGCGCCGGAAGCCCAAATGAATTAACGCGCGCCATGTGGAACCACACCCAGTCCATGATGGAGCCGGTTACCAAGACACTCGGCCACTGGCCGCAGTTCAAGGGCAATGAGATGGCCGACCTGATCGCGTTCGCAACGCAGGGGCGCGCCCAGAATCCCCCCACGGAGGATAAGCCGGGTGACGCGGCTCGCGGATGGGACGTTTTCCAGGCGCGCTGTATCCAGTGCCATGCCGTGCGCGGCCATGGCGGCAATCTCGGTCCGGAACTGGGTCCGGAACACAACCTGCCGTTGACCACCATGCAGTTCGCGAGCGTCCTCTGGAACCATGCGCCTTCCATGGTGAACCTGGGACGTCAAAACGGGATTGCCGTGCCGTCGCTGCAACGCGAGGAAATGGCCGACTTGGCGGCATTTCTCGCCAGCCTGCGATTTTTCGAGCCGGCTGGATCTCCGTTCGTCGGGGAAGGAGTGTTCAAGCTCCGAGGATGCGCGGGGTGCCACGGCGCCGATGCGGAAGGCACGCAACTCGGTCCGCGGTTGCGGGCCGTGGGCGACGCGTTCACCGCCACTTCTTTCACGGCCGCCCTTTGGAGGCACGGCCCGAAAATGATCACTCGCGCCGAGGAGACGGGCGTCCCGTGGCCGACACTGGAACCGACCGACATCGGCGACCTCGTCAGTTTCCTGAACTCGCAGCAACGCGCGAAGTGACCATTACGGGTTACGCTTCAGCAGCCCGACGATATTGCCGTCGAGATCGGAAAACCAGGCAAATGTTCCCGTCGGGATCTTGACCGGTGGGACCACCGTCTTTCCGCCCATCGAAGCCGCTTTGTCCAGATAGGCCTGGACGTCGTCCACCTCCACGTAAAACATCGTGTAATGCTGCGGCTCATGGCCGAGCGACGTGATGTGTCCGGGAATTCCCTGGCCGCCGGTGTCGATCGCCGACGCTGGACCGATGTGCCAGCCGAATAAGTCGCCGAAAAACTTCTCCGTCTTGGCGCTGTCTCTGCATCCGATCTCAAAATGCACAACGGGTTGTCCCATCGTTTTCCTCCGGTGTTGAGTAATGTGTTGCGATTGCGGCCACAACGGCATCCCCGCGACCAACGTCAGAGCCGTCCGACGGGTAGGCAAGCCTGCGGGTCGAAGATCTCGCATTCTTTCCCTACTTGTCCTTTTTCTTATCGACCGCCGCCGGCGGACGGAAACGCTGCGGCAGGACGGGCTTCGCGCTCGCCAGTTCCACCCAGGTTTGCACGACTTTATCGCGCTTCTCCGGATCGGCCGTCAGACAATAATGCGTACCCTGCGGCGAGGGCGTGAACGCAGCGTGCCCATCGCTCCGAATCGCGATCGTTCCCGGGTCGGACACCTTAAAGTATCCTTCCTTCGGCCGCGCCGCGTACAATGTCGCGACCATGGCCGGAGCCGGCGTGTCATAAGGCATCGGCTTGTAGGCCCGATAAGCGGCAATCAACGGATGATCCGGATTCACCGTCACAAAATCTTTATCGATGCTGGCCCCGGGAAACGGGATCGCTGCGCCCACCTCGGCGCTCACCGAATAAATCGGAGTGGGCCACTCGGCGAAAACCTTCCTTGCGGCCACGACGTCCGCTTCCACGTTGCAGGCCGCAACCAGATAGTTCGTCTTCGCCGCGATCAGCTCCTTCATTCCGCGAAATTCCAGCGCCGCCGCCAGGTTCGTCGCCGGACCCGCAAGAATGAAAAATGCATTATGGTCGTACTGCGCCTCGAGATAATTCCGGAACAGAGTATCGGGGTCGCCCGTGTCCCGCACCAGCTTCACACGGTTGACGAACCGCGGCGTCCCATCCGCTTTCTTCAAGGCGAAAGGCTCGGTGAAAGCGGGCGACGTTCCCCCCGGCGTCGCCGGAGGTCCGCATTCCGATCGGCGGCACCTGCGCGAAATTCCCCGCCGGTCCGCGATAATACCGCTCCACCATATCCGCGAATCCCGCCGCGGCAAGGTTGGGACGGCTCATGATCACGATCGCCACCCGGCAATCGTTCTTGCCCTGCAGGCCGTGCAGCAGGGCCTGCGCCAACACGCTGTCGATGGTGCTGAAATCCGAATCGAAGAATGCGCCTGCCGACGGCTTCCCTCTACCGAATTGCATGGCTACCTCAACCCAGGTCCAGCCCTTCCATATCGAGCCCGGCCAGGCGTCCCGTCGAGTCGCCGAAGTGCTCCATGTGAACGCCCATGCGGTCCATCATGGTCAGGAACAGATTGCACATCGGCGTCTCCCTGCGCGACACCATGCGGCGGCCGGTCTTGAAGTTGTTCCCGCCGCTGCCGAGAATCATCGTCGGCAGATCTTCGTGCAGGTGCGCGTTGCCGTCCGAAAGGCCGGCGCCGTAAACGATCATGCAGTTGTCGAGCAGCGTGCGATCGCCCTCCTTGATGGACTTCATTTTCTCCACGAAGCCCGCGAACTGCTGCACGTGATACTCGTTGATCTGCGCACCTTCTCCATCAGGTCCGGCTGGTTGCGATGGTGCGTGCAGGGGTGATGGCCGTCGGAGATGCCGATCTCGCGATAGGCGCGCGAGGTGCCTTCGCGCGTCACCAGGAACGTGACCACGCGCGTCAGGTCGGCCTGGAACGCGATGGTGATCATGTCGGTCATCAGCTTGAAATGCTCGGCGAAATCGGCCGGCACGCCGTAGGGCTTTTCCATGTGCGGATCGATCTGCGCGTTGTCCTTCTCGGCCTTCTCGATCTGCCGCTCCACCTCGCGGATGGACGAGAGATACTCGTCCAGCTTGCGGCGGTCGGTGGGACCGAGGTTGGATTCCAGCTTGCGCGTGTCGTCGGTCACGAAATCGAGAATGCTGCGGCGATACTTCGCCTGCCGCGGCGCGCTCCTCCGGGCTCATCGGCTCGCCGTTGCCGAAGAGCCGCTCGAACAGCGCGCGCGGATCGAGAATCGGCGGCAGCGGCTGCGTCTCGCTGCGCCACGCCAGGTTGTTGGTGTAGGCGCAGGAGTAGCCGGAATCGCAATCGCCGGCCTGGCGCGCGTCTTCCATGCCCAGTTCGAGCGAAGGGAAGCGCGTCTGCCTTGCCGACCTGATTGGCCACGATCTGGTCGAAGGAGACGCCGGCCTTGATATCGACCAGCGTCTTCTTCACCTGAATGCCGGTCAGGTACGAGCCGCAGCAGCGGCCGTGATCGCCCGCGCCATCGAGCAGCGCGCGGCCGGTGTTGTGGGTCAGGTTGCCGATCTGCAGCATGTCGTCCTTGAACGGCTCCATCGGCTTCAGAGTGCGCGGCAACTCCTGGAGCTTGCCCTCATAGACGGATTCCAGGCGTCCATGATGATGCCGTTGGGCACGTAGACGAACGCCATGCGCACCGGCGCCTTCCCGGGCACCGAGCTGGCCCGCAGCGCCGGCGCCATGGCGTCCAGGAACGGCAGCCCGATGGCGGCGGTGCCCATTCCGCGCAGAAACGTACGTCTCGGAAGCGCCTTGGGGATGATCATTTGGCTGCAATCTCCTTCGGTTTTGCCAGCGGTGTGGAGGTTTTTTTCGACACGGCGTCTCGCCCCGCCGCGACTGGAACGGCAGGCTGCGCACGACTTCGAAAATCAGCGTCTGAAAGCGGTACCCGTCCGCCTCGAGCGTCTTATGGATCTGGTCGAGGCTGCGGTTATCGTACGGCTGCATGCCCCGCCCCAGCGCGTAGGTCATGATCTTCTCGATCAGGCAGCGCGAAACCTGCGGCATGCTCGCCAGCAGGATCGTGCGCATTTCGGCCGCCGTCTGGAACGTCTTCCCGTTGGGCATCGTCCCGCCGACGTCGATCGGGAACTTGCCGTCCATGGTGCGCCACTTGCCGATGGCGTCGTAATTCTCCAGGCCAAAGCCGAGCACGTCCATCCTGCTGTGGCACGACGCGCACACCGCGTTGTTGCGATGCGCCTCCAGTTGCTTGCGCATCGAAACTTCGGCGCCGATCTTCGAATCGTCGAACGCCGGAACATCGGGCGGCGGCGGAGGAATGGGAGTCCCCAGAATATTGTTCAGAATATATTTCCCGCG